>DATHHM010000105.1:0-4695 GCA_035317145.1 Xanthobacteraceae bacterium
CAGACCGGGTCGCGCGCGGGCCAGCGCGCGGCGGACGACATCACGGCCGGCGCCATTCAACCTGCGACCTGACGGAGAGTTTTGCGTGTTCGACCTGACCTTGTCGTTCGATAACGGCCCCGAGCCGGAGGTGACGCCGCGCGTACTGGACGCGCTCGGCAAGCGCGGCATCAAGGCCACTTTCTTCGTCATCGGCGAAAAGCTTGGGGATCCCGAACGCCGCCGGCTAACGGCGCGGGCGCATGAAGAAGGTCACTGGATCGGCAACCACACCTATACGCATTCGCTGCCGCTCGGCCTGCAGCGCGATGCGGACACAGCGGAGCACGAGATCGCGCGCACCCAGGATCTGATCGGCGAGCTGGCGCATCCGCAGCGCTGGTTCCGGCCGTTCGGCGGCGGTGGCAATCTCGATGACCGTCTCCTGAAACCCTCCGTCGTCGATCATCTCAGCGCCGGCGGCTATAGCTGCGTGCTGTGGAATTCCATACCGCGCGACTGGGACGACCCCGAGGGCTGGACCGATCGGGCGCTGGCACAATGCCGCGCGCAGCCCTGGAGCCTGATGGTGCTGCACGATTTGCCGACCGGCGCGATGCGCCACCTCGAGACGTTTCTCGATTCCGCCGTTGAGGCGGGCGCCCGCTTCCGTCAGGAATTCCCGCCCGACTGCGTGCCGATCCGCGCCGGCAGGATCGTGCTGCCGATCAAGCCCTATGTATCAACCTCGAAGAAAGCATTGCACCATGAAGATCGCGAGTTTCAAGACCGGCTCCGTTGCAAGCTATGGCATCGTGACCGGCGCAGGCATCATCGATGCCGGACGCCGGCTGAAGGATTTTCCAACCCTGAAGTCGTTGCTGGCGCATGGCGCCCTCGATGAGTTGAAGAAACTGCAAGGCGAGCGGCCGGATCATGCCCTCGCGGTCGTCGTGCTGCTGCCGACGATTCCTGATCCCGACAAGATCTTCTGCATCGGCGTCAATTACGCCACGCATCTCGCCGAGAGCGGCCATCCCACGCCGCCACATCCCATGATCTTCACGCGCTTCGCCAACAGCCAGGTCGGCAGCGGCCAGCCGATGATCCGGCCGCTCGAATCCGAACGCTTCGACTACGAGGGCGAGATGGCCGTCATCATCGGCAAGGCCGGCCGCCGCGTTTCGCGCGAGGCGGCGCTGGCCCACGTCGCCGGTTATGCCTGTTACAACGACGGCAGCATTCGCGACTGGCAGCGGCACACCTCGCAATTTGCCCCCGGCAAGAACTTCGTGGCGACCGGCGGCTTCGGGCCCTGGATGGTGACGACGGACGAAATTCCGGATGTCAGCAAGCAAACCATCGCCACGCGTCTCAATGGCGTCGAGGTGCAGGCGGCGCCGATTTCCGATCTCGTCTTCGACGTGCCGGCGTTGATCGCCTACTGTTCGACCTTCACGGAGCTCGCGCCCGGCGATGTCATCGTCACCGGCACCACCGGCGGGGTCGGCGCCTATCGCACCCCGCCGCTGTGGATGAAGGACGGCGACGTGGTCGAGGTCGAGATTTCCGGGATCGGAACCTTGCGCAATCCGGTCAAGGACGAAGTCGCCAAGGCGGTCGGACAAGCCGCCTGAGCCGGCGCCTCATCACAACAACAAGGAGAGCATCGTGAACATGCCGAAGCATCTGTTGCCGACCACGGTGGTCGGAAGTTACCCGCAGCCGGAATGGCTGGTCGACCGTGCCATGCTGTCGAAAGTGGTTCCGCGCACCCGCATGCACGCGATGTGGCGGCTTCCGGAGCAGCATCTCGAGGAAGCCCAGGATGACGCGACCATCGTCGCCATCCGTGACATGGAGCGCGCCGGCATCGACGTCGTGACCGATGGCGAGATCCGCAGGGAGAGCTACTCGAACCGGTTCGCGACAGCGCTTGAAGGCATCGATATCGACAATCCCGCGATCATCGTGTCGCGGTCGGGACAGGAAACACCGGTGCCGCGCGTGGTCGGCCCCGTCCGTCGCAGCCGTCCGGTCGAAGTACGCGACATCGAGTTTCTTCGCCGCAACACCGACCGCGCGGCGAAGATCACGCTGCCGGGTCCGTTCACCATGAGCCAGCAGGCCAAGAACGAATTCTATGAGGACGACGAAGAGCTGGCGATGGCGTTCGCCGACGCCGTCAATGCCGAGGCGCTGGACCTGCAGAAGGCCGGGGCCGACGTGATCCAGCTCGACGAGCCCTGGGTGCGCAACAATCCCGAACTCGCCAAGCGCTATGCGGTGAAGGCGATCAACCGCGCGCTGCAGGGCATCATGGTGCCGACAGTGGTGCATTTGTGCTTTGGCTACGCCGCCGTCGTGCCCGGTTCGACCAAGCCGGCCGGCTACTCGTTTCTGGCGGAACTTGCCGATACCAGCGCCGAACAGATTTCGATCGAGGCGGCGCAGCCCAGGCTCGATCTCGGCGTGCTGAAGGATTTATCGTCGAAGAAGATCATGCTTGGCGTGCTCGACCTCGGAAACCCGGAAGTTGAAACCGCCGAAATTGTTGCCGATCGTATCCGGCACGGCTTGAAATACGTGGCGGCGGATCGGCTGATACCGGCGCCCGACTGCGGCATGAAATACATGCCGCGCCACATCGCCTTCGGCAAACTGAAGGCGATGTGCGACGCCGCGGCGACCGTGCGCAAGGAAATCGGCTAGCCCTAATTATCCCGTCGTCCCGGCGGACGCCGGGACCCATACGCCGTGTCATCTCGTTACAGATACCTTCTGCAACAACTGACGGCGGTGGTTATGGGTCCCGGCGTTCGCCGGGACGACGGCCTCTGGTCCTGATGCGCTCTAGCCTCACGCATAGCGCGCTGCTCCCATGCATACTGCCGCCAGTGCGAGCAGCGCGGCGGCGATGCGCTGGGCCGTAGCAATGCGCGACCGCGCGCCAGCCTCATCGCCTGTGCCGGCGCGCAGGCTTCTGATCGCGCGGCCGCCTATGGCGCCCTGAACACCTGCAGCGACGAGCGCCGCGAGAGCACCGACCGCCAGGATTTGCTCGGCCATGCCGAACGAACCGGCATGGGCCAGGTGGCCGAGATAGCCGCCGCTCAAAACGGCGATCGTCGCCGCGCCCATCTGCGGACGAAAAAGCAGCTCGCCGCCGACGCCGCCGGTTCGCGCCAGCGTGAAGCTCGTGCCGGCCCAGAACACCGAGGACAGAATATGAAGTGACAAGGCTATGATAAGCGCGATCTGCATGGCATCGCTCCAGGATCGAATTGTAATTAGATATACATCGTGTATAGTTAATTTGGCAAAAGGATGGCGAGCAGCCGGGATGTCGACCCGCCCCTACACGAGTTCGGTTCGCACTGCTGCCGCGGCGGCGAAACGGGACCGCGTCATCGAAGCCGCGGCCCGATCGCTGCGCGAGGATGCCAGCATCGCCAACTTTTCATTGGATGCTGTGGCGAAGGCCGCAGGCGTGACACGGCTGACCGTCTATCATCAGTTCGGATCGCGGCGCGGGTTGCTCGAAGCCGTGTTCGATGAGATTGCGCGCCAAGGCGGCCTTACGGCGATCGCCGATGCAATGGCGATGTCGGATCCGCACGCGGCACTCGACCGGTCGGTCGAGATCTTCTGTGCTTTTTGGAATCGGGACCCGGCAGTGGGCCGGCTGCATGAGGCGATGGCGACCGACGCCGAATTCGCGCAGGCACTGATCGGGCGCAATGAACGCCGACGAAAAACCGTCAATGTTCTGATCGGACGAATCGCCGGGAAAACCGCGCCGCCTCGGGCGCGGCGGGACGCTGTCGACCTGATTTTCGCCCTCACCAGTTTCGCCATGTTCGCCATGCTTCGTGCGGATCGTTCCGTAGAAGAGGTCTGCGCGCTGGTGAAGTCGGCCTGCCATGGCGCGCTTGGCCCGCTGCTTTCAGACGCATCGGGTGACAGCAGCCGGCGCCGTCCTGGAGCCTCTAGACCGTAGGCTGGGCAAAGCCCACCACAGCGCCGCAATGGTGGGCACGGCGCGAGGGCGCCTTTGCCCACCCTACAGTTTGAATTTGCTGTAGGCCTCGGCGGTCGCGATGATCACATGCTCTGCGCAGCCGTTGCGGCGATGCGGATCGCTCAGGTTTTCGTAATCCGCTGACGTCATCATGTCGATGAAAGCAGCTACGGACGGATAATACACCAGCGCTACATAATCCCATTGGTTGCCGTCTTGCGGACCGAGCGCAACCGTCTTGGCCTTGCCGGTCCACAGCAGCGTTCCGCCGCGCGCCTTGATCATCGGCACGGTCAGGGCGCTGTAGCGAAGATAGGCATCCCAGCCGCTGCCGTTGCCGTCGAGCGAGCGAGCGTGGAAGCGCATCAGGTTCACCATCACGACCGGTGCTTGATGCTCAAGCTCCTTGAGGCCTTTGATATTCAATAGATCCACACCCATGGCAGGCTCCTGATGGCGTTCGACGAGGTCAGGACATTGTAGCATTGCAGCCCCGGGACTTGTCGCGCGGCATGATTCCGGCACAATTGCCCATGAAGCAATGACGATTCCCACAGCCCCGCCGTCGGCCCCCGGTCCCGCCAGATGGCTCAACAACCAGCCCTATCTGCTGCTGAGCCTGACCGCGCTGTTCTGGGCCGGCAATATCGTGCTCGCGCGTTACGTCGCCGGCCACGTTCCGCCCATGACGCTGT
>DATHHM010000106.1:0-5220 GCA_035317145.1 Xanthobacteraceae bacterium
AGCACCGCTATGCGGACACGGACCTGTTCGCCATTCCCGATCCTGCCGCGGGCAGTGACGCCGGCATCGCCACCGCGCAACGCGAAGAGCACGTCCGCGCCGCGCTCGATGCCTTGCCGCGGGAGCAGTTCAACATGGTGCAACTCGCCTTCTTCGAAGGTTTGTCGCACGCGACCATCGCGGCACGAACCAATCTGCCGATCGGCACGGTGAAGTCGCGCCTGCGGCTCGCGTTCTCGCGGCTGCGCCGCGTATTGCAGGATGCCGGCGTGAGCGAGGCTCTGCAGTTCGACTAGCCACACCGCCTCCTTAAGCTCTGTTATAAGAACAGCACGGAGGCGTCATGAAAGCTGTTCTCTGCACCCATTTCGGCACGGCCGACGAACTCGAACTCGCCGACATCCCGGAACCGCAAGCCGGGCCCGGCGAAGCCGTGGTGCGGGTCAAGGCCGCGGCACTGAATTTTTTCGACACGCTGATCATCGCCGGCAAATATCAGTACAAGCCGCCGTTTCCATTCTCGCCGGCGGCGGAATTTGCCGGCATCGTCGAGAGCGTCGGCGCGGGCGTGACCGAGTTCGCGCCCGGCGACCGCGTCATGGGTCATATGGGCTCGGGCGCGGCGCGCCAGGCGGTCGCCATTTCCGTGCGGCAACTCGCCAAGCTGCCGGACGCGCTCGATTTCGACCGCGCCGCCGGCCTCAACGTGATCTATGCCACCACGCTTTACGCGCTGCGCGACCGCGCGCAGCTCAAGCCCGGCGAGACTTTGGCGGTGCTCGGCGCCTCCGGCGGCACCGGGCTTGCGGCCATCGAGCTCGGCAAAATGATGGGCGCGCGTGTCATCGCCTGCGCCTCCTCCGACGAAAAGCTCGCCTTCGCCCGCGCCCACGGCGCCGACGAAACGGTGAATTACGCCAGCGAGGATTTGCGCGACGCGCTGCGGCGGCTCGGCGGCGAGCACGGCATCGACGTGGTCTATGACCCGGTCGGTGGTCCTTACGCCGAGCCGGCGGTGCGCTCGCTGGCCTGGCTCGGCCGTTATCTGGTGGTCGGCTTCGCCGCCGGAGAAATCCCGAAACTGCCGCTCAATCTGGTGCTGCTGCGCAGCTGCGACATCCGCGGCGTATTCTGGGGCGCATGGCTCAAGCGCGAGCCGCAAGCGCAACGCGCGATCATGACCGACATCGTCACATGGTGTGCCGAGGGCAAGCTCAGCGCCCATGTGCACGCGGTCTATCCTTTGGCCGAGATCGCCACCGCGCTCAAAGCCATCAGCGACCGCAAGGTGATGGGAAAAATTCTGCTGCGGCCTTGATTAGAGCATGATCCGGAAAAGTGGAAACCGGTTTTACGAAAAGATCATGCGCCATCTAAAATCGTCTCGCCGCGCAGCCGCGCCAATGTGCGCCGCGCTGCCTCGCGATGATCCGGCGTGATGTGCGAGCTGACGAGCTTGATGGCGCCGGCAAGCACGGCCGCGTCGTCCATGTAGCCGATCACCGGAATATAGTCGGGGATCAAATCCGTCGGCAGGATGAAATAGGCGATCGCCCCGAGCAGCACCGCTTTGACGTGCAGCGGCGTTTGCCGGTCGAACGCGCAATAATAGGCGGCGAGCAAATCTTCCGCGAACGGCAGGTCGGCCACAGCGCTTTTGAGCTTGCGCCAAAAGTCGCGCTGTAGCTCCTGCTCGTTCTCGACCATGCGGCGCGTCAGCGCCGCGATGTCCGGCCATGAGGCGGCTTGCGTCCGGAACCACATTTGCCCCTCGTCTTACGACCAGACTTGCGGCCCGATATGGGCCGAGAGCAATAAAATGGCGGCGGAAGGCGGCAACCGCAAGGCGGAAAACGCGGCCGTCCCCTGCCTGCCGGCATCAACCGGCGAGCTTGTCCATGGTCTCGGCGAGCTTGACGTCGAGCTCGGTGAGGCCGCCGGCATCATGGGTCGACAGCGTCACTTCGACATTTTTGTAGACGTTGAACCATTCGGGATGATGGTCGAGCTTTTCCGCCACCAGCGCGGCGCGCGTCATGAAACCAAAAGCCTGATTGAAATCGGCAAAGACGAACTTTTTGGTGATGGCGTCGCGATCCTTGACCTCGGTCCAGCCTTTGAGCCGGGCGAGCGCACTCTTGCGCGCTTCGCCGGAGAGTTTCTGAGCCATCTTGAGAACTCCGTCTATGCGGCCGATCGCGGCCGACCCGCGCGAGATTTTCCCGCGAGATCACGACCCGCCAAACCCCACCACGTCGGCAACACCGCTTCAAGGGGTGCGGTTCCCGGTTGCTTGTTGAGGGTCCGGCCGGATTTGGCCGGGATTGACGTCAAAGTTGGGTCACAAGCCGGGTCGAGACTGCGTTGGTGCCGTCCCTTCCGGAATTAACCAAAGCGGCGATTTGGCCCATGAACCGGGGCTGGCGCCGTGGCGTCAAAACACCCGACACGTGATAGGATTAACCATGCCTCCCGGACTACCGCATCAGCCCCTGGCCATGAGATTATGGCTTTCCCGGCGTTCCGGCCGGGCCGACGGCACCGATTCAGCGGGCCGCTCATCGGGTAGGAGCATGGGTATCGGGTCGCTCGAACATTTGATGCGCAACCGGTTCAGGATGTTCCTGCGCCACACCTGGCTCGTGACCATTCTCGGCACCATCGTTCTCGTCGGCGTCATCTGGGCGGCGTTCTATTACTCGACCAGGAACACCATGATGCGGATTGCCGCCGGACCTAACGGCGCGAAAATCGTGCAGGTGCTCGCCAACACATTGGCGAAGAGCCACGACCAACTGCAGTTGCAGGTCGTCGCCACCGATAGTGCCAGTGCCGGCGAGGAAGCCTTGCGCAACGGCAGCGCCGATCTCGCCATCATCCCGTCGACGATCGGAAAATCGCCGGATTGGCCGGTGGTCGCCATCCTGCGGCAGAACGTGATGGCGTTGATCGTGCCGGCGCCGGCGCCCACTCCCGCTCCAGCCGTCGCTGCCGCACCGGCGCCGGCCAAGAAGGGCGCGACCCCTAAGGCGACCAAGACCGCAAAGCCGGCAAAGCCAGCGAAGGCGACGAAGACCGCCAAATCGACGAAGACCGCCAAGACCGCCAAAGACAAGGATAGCGATAGCGACGACGACGATTCCAGTGACGACACCACCAAGGACGACAGCAACAAGCTCAAAGTGACGCAACTCGCCGGCAAGCGCATCGGCATCGTCACCGGCAATGAAGCGACTACCGATCTGCTCGGCGTCGTGCTCAATCATTACGGCGTGCCGCTCGACAAGGTGCAGGTATCGCAAATCGACCCGGCCAATCTCGCCGACGCGATCCACAAAAATTCTGTCGATGTGATCTTCGTTGCCGGCTCGGCGATCGGACAAGCCATCGGCGACGCGGTCAAGGCCGCGATCCAGAACGGCGTGGCGCCGACCTTCATCGAGATCGACCAGGCGGACGGCATCGCCAAACGCAATATCGCCTTCGACTCGATCGAGATCGACGCCGGCACCTTCGGCGGCGTTCCGCCGACGCCGGACGATAAGTTCACCACTCTGAGCTTCCCCGAATATCTGGTGGCGCGCAGTTCCTTCAGCCACAGCAGCATCGCGGACCTGGCGAAGGTGATCTACACGTCGCGGCTGGCGATCGCCGCGCAGCTTAACGGCGAGGTCAAGATCGAGGCGCCGAAGACGGACAAGGACGCCGACGCCTTGGTGCACCGGGGCGCGCTCGATTATCTGAATGACGATCAGAAGACCTTCTTCGACAGATACGGCGACGACATCTTCTATGGCATGCTGATTTTCCCGGTGTTCGGCTCGGCTATCGCCGGCTTGGCGAGCTATCTGCGCTCCGACAGCCGCACCCGCCGGTTGCGGCTCCTGCAAAAGGTGCTCGACCTGGTCCGCAAGGTCCATGCCGCGCAAACGCTCGAGGCCATCGAGCATCTGCAAGTCGAGGCCGACAACCTGGTGATCGCCATCATCCATCTCAGCGAGCACGAGGAGTTCGACGAATCGGTACGCATGTCGTTCTCGTTCGCGCTCGACCAGTTGCGCTTTGCCATCGCCGCGCGCCGCACCGCGATCCTCGACCACGCGGACGGCGGTGCGGAAGCACCCGCAAGCGCCGAAACCAAGGCCGCGGCCGCCTAAAGCCGCATTGGAACTTGGAACTACCCCCAACAAGTCCACGACAGAGTCATCCTGTCGTCGCATAACATTCGAGTCTTCGTCAGAATCAACGCGCATTTTCCGCCGCGTTGCGACGGCGGAGGCCCAATGGCAATGCGACGTCGCGCGGCGCTCACGCGTCGCGCGCTCTTGAAGACTGGGGCGGCATCGGCGGCCGTCACCGCGATCGGCGGCATCGCGCGGCCCTCGCTGAGTTGGGCACCAGATCGAGTCCAGATCACTCACGGCGTGCAATCGGGCGACGTCTCGATCGATTCCGGCGTGGTCTGGGCGCGCGCCGACCGCCCCTCGCGCATGCTGGTCGAGGTCGCGACCACCGACAGTTTCCGCGACATCAGGAGCGCGGTGTTCGTCGACGTGCTGCCGGAATCCGATTTCACCGCCAAGGCACTGATCGAAAACCTGCCGCCGGATCAGGACATCTTCTATCGCGTCAGCTTCCAGGATTTGTCTTCGGCGGTGTTCGGCGAGGCGCAGATCGGCCATTTCCGCACGCCGTCGATTGCAAAGCGTTCCGTCTCGTTCCAGTGGTCGGGCGATACGATGGGTCAGGGTTGGGGCATCGATCCTGCGCGCGGCGGCATGCGCACTTACGCCACCATGCTCAAGAACCGGCCCGACTTCTTCATACATTGCGGCGATAACATCTATGCCGACTTTCCCATCGCGGCGGAGAAGAAACTGCCCGACGGCACGACGTGGCGCAGCATCGTCACCGAGGAGAAGTCGAAGCCGGCTGAGACGCTCGCCGACTATCGCGGCAATTACAAATATAATCTGCTCGACGACAATCTGCGCGCATTCAATGCCGCGGTGCCGACATTTGCGCTGTGGGACAACCACGAAGTGATGGAGACGTGGTGGCCTGACGAGCCGTTGCCGCAAAAGCCGCTCGGCGAGAAGAATACGCTGGTATTTGCCGCCCGCGGGCGCCGCGCCTTCCACGAATTCATGCCGATGCGCGAGACCCTGGCCGAAGCCGGGCGGATCTACCGCAAGGTCGCCTACGGGCCGTTACTCGATA
>DATHHM010000107.1:0-2894 GCA_035317145.1 Xanthobacteraceae bacterium
CCCCGATGTAGGTTGCTCCATCTTTTCTGCTTGCAAGGATGTAGACGTAGTTGGCCATGAGATCGATCGCTCATAACATCGTCATTCCGGGGCGTGCAAAGCGCGAACCCGGAATCTCGAGATTCCCCGATGTGCAGTGCACATCTGAGGTCTGGTCCTTCGGACCATCCCGGAATGACGGGTAACAATTTATCTCATGATAGCAAAATCGAAAAAATCTCCTCCCGCCGTCGATACCCTCACCAAGGCGCAGGCCAAGGCCGAGCACCTGCGGCTTGCCGCCGAGATCGGCGGGCACGACCGGCGCTATTATCAGGACGACGCGCCGAGCCTGTCCGATGCCGACTATGACGCGCTGCGGCGGCGCTACGGCGCGATCGAGGAACGTTTCCCGCAGCTGCGCACCCTGGAGAGCCTGACGCAACGGGTCGGCGCGGCGCCGTCGGGGCGTTTCGCAAAAGTCCGGCACGCGGTGCCGATGCTGTCGCTCGACAATGCGTTCGCGGAAGAGGACGTCGTCGATTTCGTCGGTCGCATCCGCCGCTTCCTGCGCCTGCCGGACGACGAGGAGATCGCGTTCAGCGCCGAGCCGAAGATCGACGGCCTGTCGATGTCGTTGCGCTATGAGGATGGTCAACTGGTGACCGGCGCGACACGCGGCGACGGCAGCGAGGGCGAGGACGTCACTGCCAATGTGAAAACGCTGGAGGACGTGCCGAAGCGGTTGAAGGGCAGGGGGGTGCCGAAAGTCTGCGAGGTGCGCGGCGAAGTCTATATGACCAAGGCGGCGTTCCTGGAGCTTAACCGCAAGCAGGCGGAAGCCGGCAAGCAGCTCTATGTCAATCCGCGCAACACCGCGGCCGGCTCATTGCGCCAGCTCGACCCGACGATCACGGCGTCGCGGCCGCTTGGCTTCTTCGCCTATGCCTGGGGCGAGATGAGCGAGATGCCTGCCGATACCCAATCCGGCATGATCAAATGGTTCGCGTCATGCGGCTTCAAGACCAATCCGCTGACCAAGATGTGTCGCTCGGTCGAGGCGTTGCTGGAGTTCCACCGCAAGATCGAAGCCGAACGCGCCGCGCTCGATTACGACATCGATGGTGTGGTCTACAAAGTCGATCGCCTCGACTGGCAGGAGCGGCTCGGCTTCGTGTCGCGCAATCCACGCTGGGCGATCGCGCATAAATTCCCCGCTGAGAAGGCGACGACCGTCATCAAGGACATCGAGATTCAAGTCGGCCGCACCGGCGCGCTCACCCCGGTCGCCAAGCTCGATCCGGTGACGGTCGGCGGCGTCGTGGTGCAGAACGCCACGTTGCATAACGAAGAAGAGATCAAGCGGCTCGACGTCCGCATCGGCGACACGGTGACCATCCAGCGCGCCGGCGACGTCATTCCGCAGGTGCTCGGCGTCGTCCTTGAGAAGCGCAAGCGCGGCGCCAAGGTGTATCAGTTTCCGAGAGTGTGCCCGTGCCCGCTGCACACCGACGTGGTGCGCGAGACCATCGCCGGCGGCGCCGAAGGCGCGCGCGCCCGTTGCACCGGCGAGTTCGCCTGTCCCTTTCAGACGATCGAGCACCTCAGGCATTTCGTATCGCGCCGCGCCTTCGACATCGACGGGCTGGGCGAGAAACAAATCGAGTTGTTCTACGAAAACGAGTGGGTCAGGGAGCCGGCCGATATTTTCACGCTGGAAGAGCGCAACAAGAAAATTCATCTCGAAGAGGTCGAAGGCTTTGGCGAAACTTCGGTGCGCAATCTGTTCGGCGCCATCGAGGCGCGACGCGAGATATCGCTGGAACGTTTCATTTATGCGCTCGGCGTCCGCCATGTCGGCGAGACCACGGCGGTGGCGCTGGCGCGCGGCTACGGCAGTTGGCAAGCCTTCCATGAGGCCTGCCTCAAGCTCGCCAAAGACGATGCTGAAACGAAAGAAGAAATGGATGCGCTCGATCAGATTGGCGATACGGTGATTGAAAGTCTGGGCGAATATTTCAGCGAGGCGCACAATGTCAGGCGCATCGACCGGCTTGTGAAGCAAGTGAAAATCCGCGACGCCGAGAAGCCGCGCGCGGACTCCGCCGTCGCCGGCAAGACCGTGGTGTTCACCGGCACGCTGGAGCAAATGACCCGCGACGAGGCCAAGGCGTCCGCGGAACGGCTCGGCGCCAAAGTGTCCGGCTCGGTGTCGAAGAAGACCGACTACGTCGTCGCCGGCCCCGGCGCCGGCTCCAAGCTCACGGAGGCGAAGAAGCTCGGCGTTGCAGTCTTGACCGAGGATGAGTGGGTGAAGCTCATCCGCTGAGGCCGATGCTGTCACGCGCGCGCAAGCGGTGCCGTCGCGGTGATCAGCCAAGCGCGCGTGGCGGTGTCGAGCGATGAGGCGAGCGTATCGCGCACGCGGGCGTGATAGGCGTTGAACCAGACGATCTCGTCGACGCCGAGCAGCGCCGGCTCGACCAGCCGGGTGTCGATCGGCGCCAAGGTCAGCGTCTCGAAGGCGTTGAGCGGCTTTTCCGCGCCGATGACGAGGGCTGCTTCCGTCACCAGGATCATGTTCTCGATGCGGATGCCGTAGGCGCCGGTGCGGTAATAGCCCGGCTCGTTGGATAGAATCATGCCGCGCTTGAGCGCCGCGCCGCCGAGCTTTGCGATCCGCGCCGGCCCCTCGTGCACCGACAGATAGCTGCCGACGCCGTGGCCGGTGCCGTGGTCGAAATCGACACCGGCCTGCCACAGATATTGCCGCGCCAAGGTGTCGAGCTGTGCGCCGGACGTGCCTTCGGGAAACACCGCACGGGCCAACGCGATATGGCCCTTGAGCACGAGGGTGAATTTTTGCCGCATGTCGGGGCTCGGCGTCCCGACCGCGATGGTGCGGGTGATGTCGG
>DATHHM010000108.1:0-14148 GCA_035317145.1 Xanthobacteraceae bacterium
TTCGTGGTGCCGAACTTCCTGTGGCGCAAGCACGTCAATACCGGCAAGACCGACGCCGTGATCTACTCGGTCTCGGACGCCGCGCTGATGCAGAACATCGGCCAGTACTACGCCCAGGGCCGTGACAAGCACGGCAAGGTGACGGAGTTGATGAATTGAAGCGCAGCCTGCTTATCCTCCCCCGCTTTGCGGGGGAGGATAAAGGCGGACGTTACTTCTTCGGCGCGTGGTCGTGGATATGGCCGATCTTGTCGCCGCAGCCGGCGCGGGTCGCCCAGTATTCCCAGGCCCGCCAGGTCTCCGGCATGTTCGGCTTGTAGCCCGCGGCGCGCGCGGCAATCTCGCCCTTGGAGAGCGGCTTCGGCTTACCGCCCATGCGCATGGCGTTCATCTGCACCCGCGCATTGCGCGGCAGATAGACCGACAGCCGCACCACTTCGATGATCGAGCGCGCCGCCGAGGCAAAGCCGTGACCGCGCATCAGCGCGACGCTGCCTTTGCCCACGCATTTCGCCAGGTCGCGGCCCTGCGCCATGTTTCGCACCAGCAAATCCGTGTCGCCGAATTTCTTGCGAATATCCCACACCGGCACTTTGCCGCCGATAAAGCTGCCGGAATGGATCACCGGCTCGAGCGGTTTTGAAACGATGCCGAACGGCAGCGTGTCTTCGGCATGCGCGTGCACCACGGCCACGATATCGGGCCGCGCCTCGAAGATGGCGGCGTGAATGAAGCGCTCCAGATAGGGCTGGCGCTTGTCGCTGACCGGCTCGCCCATCTGGTCGAACTCGATCAAGTCGTGGTGCTCGACCAGTTCGGGCGCCAGCGAGCGCGACATGAAGAAGCGCTTCGGATTGTCGGGATGGCGCACGCTGATATGGCCGTAGGCGTCGACCACGTCTTCGTTGGAAAGGATGCGATTGGCGACGACGAGGTCGCGCAGGAGATCGTCGAGTTGGCTCATGATGGTTCTTTCCGAGTGATAAATCAGCCGTAGGTGGGCACGAACAGGTCGTCGACTTTCACGCCCCGGTCCGTCAGCCCAAGTGTCTGCTGATAGGTGATGAGGGCTTCGATGGTGCGGCGGTTCGGCTCCACGCCATAGGGCCACGGGTCGCCGTTGAACACCTCCCAGATGTCGTCGATCTCGCGCATCAGGAACGGCGTCATGTAGCGCACGGCGCGCAGATTGAACAGTTTCCGCAGCGCGATCTGTTTCGATTTCACGAACGCGTCGTACAGGCTCGTCGCCACGAACGGGTACCGCTCGTAAACGCTCTTTTTGATGGCGACGGTGTGCATGATCGGGTAGATACCTTTGCGCTTGTAGAGGTCCTTGTCGACATCGACGAAATTCGGAAACAACCGCGCGATATTCGGATCGGTTCTGATTTCTTCCGGTAGGCTCGTGCCCAGCGTGGCGTCGATCTCGCCCGCGGCCAGCAACTGGCCGAGCGTCTTGTCGGTTTTGTTGTTCTCGATCGACATCCTCTTCAGAAGCGGCAGCACCGTCGGGCTGCCGTGCGACCCCGCCTCGTTCATGGCGCCTTGCACCCAGCGAACCTTGGTAAGATCGACGCCGAATTCATGATGCAGGATACCGTTGATGAAGATCGCCGCCGTCATCGTATAGAGCGGCACGCCGATGCGCTTGCCCTCGAGGTCCCTCGGCGTCTTGATGCCGGACTTCTTGTTGATAGCGATATAGCCCATACGGAAGGCGATCGACGGAAATACCGGAATGGCGACAAACGGGCATTCCTTGCGCGTGAACCGCTGACTGAATTCGGAAAGCGAATATTCCGCAACGTCGAATTCCTCGCCGCCCGACATGCGGTCGAAAATCGGCCGCGGCTGATCGATGGCGATGAAATTGAGGTCGATGCCGTCGGGCGTGACCTCGCCCGTATAGAGCGGCTGCATCCGATCGTAGAGCCCGCACGCGAACGAAAGCTGCAACTTGGCCATTGGTCCGGCGTCCTCCCCTATTGCGATTGCGGCTTACGGTTAGCATGCCGCCAACGGAGCAGGAAGGCGGCCGCAACGCCGCAAATATGCTATTTTTGCCTGCCAGAGGCTCGCTTATGACAACAGTGAATTTCGCCCAGCGCAGCATGCAGCCCGAGCTGATGGATTCGGAAACCGTCGGTTTCGCCGAATTCCATCAGTGCCTGCGGCAGCTCACCATCGTCAACGTCTTGACGCTGGCCTATCGGCCGACCTTGCGCTGGCTCGGGCGCACGGTGCGGTACACGATGCCGCACGACACCGTCTCGGTCCTCGACGTCGGCTCCGGCGGCGGCGACATGTTGCGCAAGATCTGGAAGCTCCTGCAGCGGCGCGATCTCAAGGCCGAGCTCACCGGCGTCGATCTCAATCCCTGGTCGAAGCAGTCGGCGGAACAGGACACGCCGCAAGAGATGAACATCCGCTACGAGACTTCGAACATTTTTTCGCTCGATCCGGCGCGACAGGCCGATTTCATCGTCAGCTGCAATTTCACCCACCATTTGTCCGATGCCGAATTGATCCGCTTCATAAAATGGATGGACAGCCATGCCATACGCGGCTGGTTCATCAACGACCTGCATCGCCACCCGCTGCCGTATCATTTCGTCAAGACGGTCTTTCACCTCTTGCCGCTGAGCCGGATGATGCGCAGTGACGGCCCGATATCGATATCGCGCGCCTTTGTCGCCGCCGACTGGCGGCGCCTGCTGGGGGAAGCCGGCATCCCGCGCACGCGCACCTCGGTCAAATGGTACTTTCCGTTCCGCTATGTGGTGGCGTGCCGCAAAGCGTGAACATCAGACTCGCAGCCGCGTCCTGTTCACCACGAACCTCGCGATCCCCGGCACGGCCCACGGCGCCACGCGGGCGACCGCCGAAGTCACGCGCTGCGCCGTGGCATTGACGAAGGCGACATTGGCGACCTTCGCCCAGGCGATCTGAGGTTTTAGCTTGGCGATGGTTTTGGCTTGGAATACGCCGGCCGATTGTCCGCCGAGAACGGCGTGTGCCGCTGCTATTCCGGTGTGCAACGCGATCGACGTGCCGTCGCCGGTATAGGACGGAATGACCACAAGCTGATCGCCCAACGGATAGACGGCATCGGAAATCACCTCGCGGCGCAGAAAGCCGTAGGGAATGGCGGCGACCGCCACGGGTCTGTCCCACAGCGGCGTCGCCCCGGCGAGCAGGTTTGCAAAAAAATCCGAGCGTTGCGCGAGAAAGGCCGCATGATCGTCCCACGCGACGGCAGCCTCGCCGGTCACGTTCCGGTCGACGACCCAGCAGATGGTCGCGATGCCGCCTTCGACGAGGCATACGCCGGCATAACCGCCCGGAAACATCGCGAGCTGGACCAAATCCTCGAGCATCGCGGCAACGGCCGGCGTGACGTTGAGCTGCATCTTGAACGCCACGTTCGGCGCTTGCGGCCGCGGCAGGCCGCGCAGATTGTGCTTGCCGGTGGCGAGCGCGACGTGGCTTGCGGGTAACTGTTGCGTCGCGGTGTGCACGACAGCGGATTTTTGCGCGTACTCCAATTTCGTCACAGTCGCGCCGCGGATCACTTGCGCGCCGGCGCGCGCCGCCGCATCAAGCAGCGCCTGGTCGAGCAGAAAGCGCGACAGGCCGGCGCCGCGAAACGGCAGCTTCAACCGTTCGTTCCGCCCGCCGAATTCAAGGCCGAGCCGGCCGGCCGGCCGCGCACCGAGCTGCCATACATCGAGCCCGAGCCGGGCCAGCAGCGCTTGCGCTTCGGCGCTCAAGAATTCGCCGCAGACCTTGTGGTGCGCGCCGGTAGTCTTTTCCAGAACGACGACCGGGCGGCCCTGGCGCGCGAGCTCAATCGCAAATGCCGAGCCGGCAAGGCCGCCGCCGATGACAATCGACGCCGCTTCGCTCATCGCGAAACCTGTTCGTTCTTAATGCAGCTCTTTGCGCAGAATTTTGCCGATATTACTCTTCGGCAAGCTGTCGCGAAACTCGATAATGTGCGGCACCTTGTAGTTCACCAGGCGCTCGTGAAGAAATTCTTTCAAGCCCGCCTCGGTCAACGCCCGATCGCTCCTGACGGCGAACAGCTTCACCGCCTGGCCGGTGCGCTCGTCCGGCACGCCGATCACCGCCGCTTCGATCACGTCGGGATGCTGCATGGCGATGTCTTCGACTTCGCTCGGAAACACCTTGAAGCCGGAGACGATGACCATGTCCTTCTTGCGATCGAGCAGCTTCAGGTAACCTTCCGCGTCGAGCGTGCCGATATCGCCGGTGCGCAGCCAACCGTCGGCGGTGAGCACGTCCTGGGTTGCGTCGGGACGCCGCCAATAGCCCTTCATCACCTGCGGGCCGCGCACCCAGACTTCGCCGTGATCGCCCGGGGCGAGGATCGCGCCATGGTCGTCGCGAATGCTCACCTCGGTCGAGGGCACCGGGAGGCCGACGGTGCCGAGCTTCGGGTTGACCACCGTGTTGATGCACACCACCGGCGACGCTTCGGTCAGGCCGTAACCTTCGACCAGATCGGTGCCGGTGATCTCGCGCCAGCGGTGCGCCACCTCGCTCTGGATCGCCGCGCCGCCGCCGAGCGCGAGCTGCATCGCGCTGAAATCCAGCGCGGCGAAGTCGGGCCGGTGCACCAGCGCATTGTACAACGTGTTAACGCCCGAGATCACTGCGACGTGGGAATCGCGAATAGTGCGGATGAGCCGGTCGAGATTGCGCGGATCGATGACAAACACGTTCAGGCCGCCGACGACCGCAATGGACAGCAGGTTCGCCGTCAACGAGAAGATGTGATAGAGCGGCAACGGCGTCAGCGTGGTTTCGTTCTCATATTTGGCGGCGGCTCCGGTCCACGCCAGGCATTGCAGCGTGTTGGCGATCAGGTTGCGGTGGGTGAGCATCGCGCCCTTCGGCGCGCCGGTCGTGCCGCCGGTATATTGCAAGAGCGCCACGTCAGTCGCTTGCGTGTCCGCATCGGCGTAATGCTCGCTCGGCGCGCGGCTGCAGGCTTCCTGCAGCATTGTGAATGCGTCGAAGTCCCAGGCCGGCACGGCGCGCCGGATATACGAATTGGCGAAATTGAACGCCCAACGCTTGAGCACCGGCACGAAATCGCCGAGCCGCGCCACTACGACATGGCGGATGTCGGTGTCGTCGATGATCTGCTCGAGCTTGTGGGCGAAATTCTCCATGATGACGATGGCCGTGGCGCCGCAATCCTTGAGCTGCTCCTTGAGCTCGCGCGGCGTGTAGAGCGGGTTGACGTTGACCGCGATCAGCCCGGCACGCAGCGTGCCGAGCAATGCGACCGGATAGGCCAGCATGTTCGGCAGCATGATCGCGACCCTGTCGCCGGTGCGGCAGTTCAATTCCTCGCGCAGGAACGCCGCAAAGCCGCGGCTGTCGCGGTCCCACTCGCCAAAGGTCATGCGCGCCCGCAAGCTTTCGAAGGCCGGCCGCGCGGCGTGCAGCCGGCACGATTCCAGCAGCATGGCGTGCAGCGACGGATAGCTGTCCGGATCGATGGTTTTGGGCGTACCGGCCGGGTAGGACTTGAGCCAGATCGGGTCCACCGTGCCGGTCGGCGCCAAAGGCGGAGCGCTCTCCGCTGGAAGCGTCATGAGTTCACTACTTTCCGGCCACATGGCGGCTGGGGGGCGGCTGCCCGCCTCACTCAAGGATTCTTCCATCGGAGCACCGGCAATGCAAACGTTGGCGCTCCAGTAAACGCCCGGCGCATTAAAAAACTGAGAACTGGTCGCATTCCCATTCCCGCGCGGGCGGGCGATAATGCGAGGGTCACCAGAGGGAGACGAGGATGCTGCACCACAACAATTCGGCTGGCGCGTTCGCCAAGGCTTTATTCGGAACGTTGATCTTGGCTTGCGCCGTGGCCCCCTTGCCGGCTGTTGCCGAAGACATCTTGGTCACCCAGTACAAGGCCGATCCCTCCGGTGCGCCGTACGGCGTGGCGATCGACAAGGGCTTCTTCAAGGCCGCCGGCGTCGACATCACCGGCGTGATTTCCGGCGAAGGCGGCGGCTCGTCGGTGCGCGCCGTGCTCGCCAGCGACCTCGGCTATGGCGAGACCTCGCCCGCCGGCATCATCGCCGCAATCAACGAAGGCCAGGACATCAAGATCGTCGATATCGGCTCCCGCTCGATGGCGAGCAACGTCATCATCGTGATGCCGAACTCGCCGATCAAGACCATGGCGGATCTGAAGGGCAAGAAGTTCGCCATCTCCAATCCGAAATCCTTGGGCGAGATGACGGCGGTGCTGGCGGCGGAAAATGCCGGCATGAACCCCAACGACATCCAGCGCGTCGCGCTCGGCAATCTGTCCGGCGCGCTCACCGCGCTGGAAAACAATGTCGTCGAGGCGACCAGCATTCCGGGCATTTTGTTTTTGGCGCGCGGCGGCGAGAGCAAGTACCGCGTCATCGTCGGGCCGAAGGATTTGCCGCTGTTGCCGCCCGCGGTCGGCATCGCCACCGGCGACCTGATCAAGAAAAATCCGCAGAAATTGCGCGCCATCCTGGCCGGGCGGCGTGAGGCGGTGAAATATCTCTATAGCCACACCGCGGAAGCGGCCAAGATTCTCGAGCCGATCTACGCGCCGCTGCCGCCAAAGGACGTCGACACGCTGATGCAGATGCTGGTCGATGCGAAATTCTACAGCGAGGGGCAGATCGAAATGCCGCTCCTGGTCAACACGGTGCGGGCGATGAAATATGTCGGCATGATCGACAAGGACCCCGATCTCTCCAAGATGATCGACGCCTCGTTCCTGCCCAGCGATTTGCAGCAAGTGAAATGAACGCCGTCGCGCGCGATATCCACGCGCAGCTTGCAGCCGTTACGCGCGTCTTCCCCGGCGCCGGCAATCAACCGCCGGTCAACGCGCTCGGGCCTATCGATTTGGATCTGCGCAAAGGCGAGTTCTTCGCCGTGGTCGGGCCGTCGGGCTGCGGCAAGTCGACGTTCCTCGAAGTGCTCGCCGGCCTGCAGCGACCGACCGCGGGCACGGTGACGTTCGAAGGCAAGCCGGTGAGCGGCGAAGTCGCCGAAGGCATCGGCGTCGTCTTTCAGGAAGACGCGAGTTTTCCGTGGCTGACGGTGTGGAATAACGCCGCGTTCGGGTTACGCCGCAGCGGCGTCGCCGAGGCTGAGGTGCGCCGCCGCGTCGACGACGCGCTGGCCTTCATGGGGCTCAAGGACTTCGCCCACGCCTACCCGTCGCAATTGTCCGGCGGCATGCGCCAGCGCGTCTGCATTTCGCGCACCTTGGTGCTGCAGCCGCGCCTCATCCTGCTCGACGAGCCGTTCGGCGCGCTCGACGCGCAGACGCGGCTCTTGATGGGCGACGAAGTTTTAAGGCTATGGCGCAGCACCGGCGCCACAGTGCTTCTGATCACCCACGCGCTCGACGAAGCGGCGATGCTGGCCGACCGGGTCGGCGCCATGTCAGCCCGCCCCGGCCGCTTCATCGAGATCATCGACACCGGCTGGCCGCGCGAGCGCGACAGCAAGATCGTCGCCGAGCCGGCGTTCGGCGAGATCACCGCGCGGCTGTGGGATCGCTTGCGCGGCGAATCGCTCAAGGCGCTCGGCCATGCGGGCATGACGGCCGTGGGATGACGCGCGTCGGCCTGATTCGCCTTGCGGTGATCGTGGCGATGATCGGCGCGCTCGAGCTCGCCTGCCAAACCGGCTTGATCAGGCATCAAACCATCATTCCGCCGTCCGAGATGGCGACGTCGCTCTACGCGCTGCTCGCCTCCGGCACCATCAACGCCGACATCGAGCGCACCTTGGGCATCATCGCCATCGTGATCGCCGTCTCGATCGTGCTCGGCTTCGCGCTCGGCCTCGTCATTCATGCGGTGCCGCGGCTGCGCGAGGCGCTCGATCCGCTGTTTGCCACCTATTACGCGGTGCCGATCTTCATCTTCTATCCGGTGCTGATCGCGATCTTCGGGCTCTCCCCGATCCCGATCGTACTGATCGGCGTCGCCACCGCGGTGGTCGCCATGATCATCGCCACGCTTAACGGCCTCGATCGCGTGCCGCGCGTGCTCACCAAAGTGGCGCGGGTACACCGCCTGGATGCCGTGACGACCGCCATGACCTTGCAGCTCCCCGCCGCGGCGCCGTATCTGTTCACCGGCGTGAAACTTTCGGTGTCTTACGGTTTTATCGCCGTCATCGCCGCCGAGTTCATTCTCTCGCCCGCCGGCCTCGGCCGCGACATTGCCGACGCTTATTCCGATTTCAACAACCGGCGCATGTATGCGCTGATCCTGTTCCTGCTCCTCATCGCGACCGTCGTGAATACGGTCTTGCATGTGTTCGACGTGCGCTGGGCCGAGCGGCGCAGCGGAGGCCGGACGTGACCGCGACACGGCGCGCCACCGACACGCTCATGATCGTCGCCGTCGTGCTGGTGGTGTGGAAGATTTTGCACGAGATCGCCGGCTCGACGGCACTGCCTGCGCCGTTGGCGACGATGGCGTATCTCGTGCACATGGTGCCGACCAGGCGATTTACCGAGAACGCCGCGGCGACGCTGGAGGCGTTCGGCCTGGCGCTTCTGCTCGCCTATGCCATAGGGCTAGCGATCGGCGTGTGGATGGGCGCGCACCGGCTCTCCGGCGCCGTCGGCGAGCCGATCCTGGTCGTGATCTACTCGCTGCCGAAGATCACGCTTTATCCGGTGGTGCTGCTGATCTTCGGGCTCGGCATATCGGGCAAGGTGGCGTTCGGCGCCATGCATGGCATCTTGCCGGTCGCGCTGCTCACCATGGGCGCGATCCGCGCCATACCGCCCGTTTATTTACGCTCGGCCCGGACGCTGCATTTGTCGCCATGGCAGACCATCACGACCGTGCTGCTGCCGGCCGCATTGCCGGAAGTGTTCACCGGCCTGCGCATCGGCTTCACCGTGACGCTGCTCGGCGTGCTGTTGGGCGAGATGTTCGCTTCAAAGCTCGGCCTCGGCTCCATGATCATGAACGACATGTCGCTCGCGCAAAGCGAGGACATGGTGACGGTCGCCATCATCCTGTTCGTCTTCGCCGCAATCGCCAACACGCTGCTGCTGTGGATCGAGCACCGGCTCCACCGCAAAGTGTGAATCGTCGCTAGAGCGGCCGCTTCAGGCCGGCAGCTTTTATCTTTGCCAGGGCCGGCCCAAGCTCCTTGATGCTCGCAACGATGTCGCCGCCGCTTTGCCGGATGAAATATTCGACTTGAAGATTGACGATCGAACCCTCGTTGTCGGCGGACAGCCTGAAATCGCCGCGATAGCCGAGGATCGGCTTGTCCTTGGCAAAGGCGTAACCGATCTCGGCTGCGGTGCCGCTGTCGACGTCGGGGCCATCGAGGACGGCAAGGACCATGTCGGCGCGATCGATGCCGGCGCGATTGTTGCCGCCGATTTCGACATTGAGCCGCCACCACGCATCGCGCCGATCCTGGCCGTACGGCATATTCTGCACGGCGTCGATTTTCGCCTGGTCGGTCAACGTCCACGGATCGACGACTTCAAAGCCGAGACGAATGACTTCGGGAATGAGCGTGCCGTTGTAAAAGGCGCGCCCGGCTTCCGAAAAGCCCAATGGGCTCGCCATATAGATTTTCATGGCGTTTTTTTGCCTCCGTTACCGCGCCAGCGCGCAGCCGTGATCCTGCAATTCCTCGCCGCTGGCCCAGTCGCCGTGCGCCTTGTCGGCGTGATCGTCCAGGATGACGAAGCCGGGAACTCTGCCGCCGAACACCATTCCAACCACCACCAGCGTGTGCTGTCCCATGTCGGCGCGCGCTCCCGGCACGCCCCATGCCAGGAGCTTGAAAGGATTGCGCCCGAACAGCGTCGGTCCCATCACGCGCATGGCGCGGTACTGGTGACCGGCGAGTGGCGTTTTCAGCAAACTCCACCGCCAGCCGATGTTGGGGCGCTCGCGCAACAGCGCATCGCGGATATCGGCGCGAATGCAGTCGATGTGAATGTGGAACTGGTCTTGCGTGCGCCCCGATGCCGAATTGATCGCCAAGCTCAGCATATCGCGAGGCATCGGGTGGCCAAGCGCCTTTTCGACAAGACCCCGCGCCTGCCAGGCTTCGGCAAAGTAGTTGCGCGCGAGAGGTGCAAGAAGCGAAGGGGCCTCGATGCCGCCGACCTCCGCTGTTGGAATGAGCAAAAACTGCGACGCGCCGGAGATGTCTTTGAGCACCGCAAATCCGCCGGCGAGATCGACTTCGGCGCACGGTTTTGGATCGCCGTGCTGCTGTTGGTCCGGCACGCACTGACCGTGCACAATCTGCCACAGCACGTTCGGATTGGACGCCTGAGCCGCGGCATCGCGGGACAACAGCCCGGCCAATAGCCCAAGCGCGACGGCAATCCACTGCACGTTGACCCTCAGCACCATGACACGCCCCTATTTTGCCGCCGCAACATATCGCTCCAGCGTCATCGGGTTACCCTTATGCGCCGGCTCGCGCGGCTCGACGCCGGCGAAGCGGCTCGCTTCGACGAACCACATCGCTCGCGCCGGCAGTTGCCAGCGGCGCTGGCCGGCGACGGAAGCGTCCCAGCGCACCGGCTCGTCTTCGATGTCCATGCACTGATAGTGCGTGTTGAACAATTCGATGCGGTGGCCGTCGGGGTCGCGCATATAGACAAACAGCGCGAGCCCCGGCCCATGCCGCCCCGGGCCGAACTCGATGTTCTCGGCAAAACCCAGATTCGAGGCGAGATCGCAGACATAGAAGAAGTGGTACGATTCCCCGATGCTGAACGCGGCGTGATGCAGCCGCGGCCCGGCGCCGGGCGCAAACACGATGTCGTGCGGATTGCCCTTGCGCTGCAAGAACACGAACAGCGGATCGTCGCTGCCGTCCGGCGCGATATATTCCGAGAGCCGGAAGCCGAGACCCGTGTAGAATTCCAGCTCGCGCTGCACGTCCGGCACCAGCACCTGAAAATGATCGATACGGTGCGGCGCCGCGCCATGGTGATGCTCGAAGCTCGTGAGCAGCCGCGGCTTTAACGTCATGGTGGCGCAGAATTCGAGCGGCAGGCCGAGCGGATCGCTGACGTGCAAGGTCCGGCCCTGGTACGGCCGCTCGACCCATTGTGCCGGCAGGCCGGCTTTCTCGAAATAGGACTTCGCTTTTTCCAGATCCTCCTCGCTGAAGCAGCGCATGCCGACGCGCTCGGCCTGCGGCGCGGCTGCGCGCTTGAGCACGAGCGAGTGATGACAGACCTCGGCGACGCCGCGCAGATAGATCGTGTCCTTGTCCTCGTCGCTGACGATCAGGCCGATGAGATCGACATAGAAGGCGCGGCTCTTCGCCAGATCTTTCACGTGCAGCACGGAATGGCTGGCACGGGTGATGTTGAAGGGCGGGTTGTAGTTGGGTTTGGGAATGGCCAAAGTGGACTCCGGATCGCAAGGAACAGACCGCGTCAGCTTGACACGTTCGGGACCGGCATTCATACCCGGTTTTCAGCCGGTTGAGATAGTTGGAGACAAGCATGGCGAGCGCAGGCGCTGCGGCGGGACAACGCCAAAATTATCGCGGCTTGCGCGGCTGGCTCGATACGGTGGACAAACTCGGCGAGCTCGAACGCGTCTCCGGCGCCGATTGGGACGTCGAGATGGGCGCCGTCACCCATATGCTGACGGAAAAAAGCCGCGGCCAGGCGCCGGCGATCCTGTTCGACGACGTGCCGGGTTACGCCAAGGGCTATCGCACGCTGTACGGGCAATTGTCCTCGATCAAGCGCATCGCCCTGACGCTCGGCCTGCCGCTCGATTACGCGCGCAAGGTCGACATCGTGCAGCGCTACCACGCACGCATGCAGGATCTAAAACCGCTGCCGCCGCGCTTCGTTAATGACGGGCCGATTTTCGAGAACGTCATCGAGGGCGACTTAATCGACGTGCTGAAATTCCCGGTGCCGCGCCATCACGAGGCCGACAAGGCGCGCTTCATCGGCACCGCCTGCTGCGTCATGACCAAGGATCCCGACGCCGGCTGGTTCAATCTCGGCGCCTATCGCAGCCAGGTCTATGACGGCAAGACCGTCGGCTGCCAGATCACCGAGGGTAAACACGGCCGCATCCACCGCGACAAATATTTCGCCCGCGGCGAGCCGATGAAGGTGGTGATCCTGTGCGGCCAGGACCCGTTGCTGTTCATGCTGTCGTCGAGCCCGCTGCCGGAAGTGAGCGAGCTCGATATCGCCGGCGGCTTGCGCGACGAGCCGATCGACGTGGTGCGCGGGCCTTACACCGGATTCCCGATCCCGGCCGATTGCGAGATCGCCATCGAAGGCGAGACCGTGCCCGGCCAGACCAGGCCGGAAGGCCCGTTCGGCGAATGGATGGGCTACTATTCCGACGACACCCAGGACCGGCCCTACGTCAACGTCAAAACCATCCTGCACCGCAACGATCCGATCCTGACCTGCGCGCCGCAGCACAAGCCGGTCGACGAAACCGGGCTGCTCAAGGGCATCGCCGGCGCGGCGCAAATCTGGCGCGCGCTCGATGCCTGTGGCGTGCCCGACGTGCTCGGCGTGTGGAATCACGAGGCCGGCCCGGCGACGCGGTTCACCGCAATCCAGCTGCGCCAGCGCTATCCCGGCCATGCGCGGCAAGCGCTGCACGTCGCCTGCGCCTGCCAGGGCGGCGCCTATGCGGGCAAATGGACAGTCGTGGTCGATGACGACATCGACGCCGGCGATCTCGATGCCGTGCTGTGGGCGATGTGCACGCGGTTCGATCCCAAGGTCGATATCGATCTGGTGCAAAAGGCGTGGGCGTCGAAGCGCGATCCGCTTTTCCTCCCCGGCAATTTCAACAACCGCATCCTGATCGACGCCTGCATTCCTTATGACATGAAGCTCAAGGGCACGTTTCCGCCGGTGGTCGATGTCAGCGCCGGCTTGCGGACGAAGCTGCGGGCGAAGTTTCCGAAGCTGTTTCATTAATTGTAGGGTGGGTTAGCCGCGCCGCGGCGTAACCCACCGCGCGCGCCGAATGGTGGGTTACGCGCCTCGGCGCTAACCCACCCTACGGAGCCTGCGCGAACAGCTGCTTGCCCATGGTGTTGAAGCGCGCCTTCTGATTGTCGCTCAGCGAATTGTAGAAGTCGTGCAGCGGCGGGCGGATGGCATCGACCGCCTGCAACATGGCTTGCAGGTGCTTGCCGGCCGCGGCGAGCCTCGCCGGCGGCGTGCTCGGCGTCTCGCTCGGACAAGCCGCCTTGATGACGTCCGCGCCGTTCGCGGCGGCCGACTTCAAGGCGTCGAGCTTGGCGCGTTGCGCATCGTTCGGCTGCACCGCCTGATCGATCTGCTCGGTCGGCCACGCCATGACGGATGCATCGCAGTCGGATTTCGGCGTCGTCGCAGTGGCAGCCGGTGCGTTTGACGCAGCACTCTTGTCCGTCGCCGGCTTGATTCTGTTGAAGCGGGCCTTCTGCTCGTCGTCGAGCGAGTCATAGAATTTGCCCAGCGGGTCGCTCACGAGGTTGACGGCCGCGACCAATCCCTGCAGCCGCTGCTGCATGGTGTCGAGGCGCCCGGTCGGGGTGAACGATACGGTGGTCGGGCAATGGGATTTGATCACGTCGCTGGCTTTGACGACGGCGTTGCCGAGATTGTCGAGCAGCACGGTTTGCTGCGGGTTGGGTTGCACCGCGTCGCTGATCTGATTGATCGGCCATCCGGTGACTTCGGCGGCTTCGTCGCCGCAGCGCTGCGCCATGCTCTGGGTCAGCGCGGTCATCCGCGCCGGCGCGCCCGGGCCTTGCACGTACTCGTCGTAGACGTAAGGCGAGAAAATGCCTTCGTAGATGTCGCCATAGCCATAGACCCAGAACGGATCGACATCGTAATAGTCGCCGGGCCACAGCGCGTAATAGAAGAAATCGCCATAGGCAAAGGGCCAGAACAGCGGACCGACCCAACCGAGATGGTTGTGCCAATGCCAGCCATGGTTCCAGAACGGATGGAAAGCGCCGGCGCCCGCGAAATGCCGGTTCGCGGCAAATGACGCCCGGCCGGCGAACGCGTTGGCGTGAGCCAAGTGCGCTCCAGCTAGGCCGGCGCGAGCAGCCGCCGGG
>DATHHM010000109.1:0-5712 GCA_035317145.1 Xanthobacteraceae bacterium
CCCAGACCGACGACCGTTTTGCGTCGCTCTCGCCAAATCAAGTCATCTTCGCGCGCGGTTACTGGCAGGGCCAGCCTGACGGCGCTGCCGCCGCGCAGCCGAAGAGCGCGCGTGGCATTGAAGTGGCGAGCGCCGATCCCAACGCCACCGGTACCGTCGGCCCGTTGCCGGGCGCGTCCGACGACCGTGTCCCGCCGCAACTCGCGCTCGCCTATGCCGAACAGTCGCCGTCCCACGCCATTGCCGTGGCGGCGCGCGCCGCCGTGGACAAAGCGGGTGCGGTCATCGGCGAGAGCGAGACGACAGTCGCGGTGAAAGGCGTCAACGATCAGCCCAAGACCTCGGTCCAGAAAGCCATCCAACTCGCGGCGGCCGCCGTCAAAGTCAGCGAGCGTCTCGACAATCCGTGGCTGCGCGCGATCATTCTGTCGCCGAGCGTGCACCGCTTCCTGTCGACACTGGCGTTCGGCGCCCACGACGTCACCTACCTTGCGAGCCTGATGGTTAAACCCACAAGCTCGGTGATGATGACGTTCTCATCCGACCCGAATCGCGGCCTGAGCCAGGATCATTTCAGCGGCAGCGCGATCGTGTTCCTGACGACGGTCACCTACCCGACCCGCACCGCGTCGCTGCAATAGACGCGGGTCATTCCGGAAGCCGCGCAGCGGCTATCCGGAATCCATATTCGCTGAAATTGCAGAATTGACGCCAAGCGTCGCCCTCAGCGATCGCGGTTATGGATTCCGGGCTCCGCGCTTCGCGCGGCCCCGGAATGACGAGACATCAAATCATTCCCAGCGCGTGCAGGTAGGTCTCCAGAATGGCCTCCTGCTCCTTGCGTTCGTTGATGTCCTGCTTGCGTAGCCGCACCACGACGCGGAGCGACTTGACGTCGAAGCCGTTGCCCTTGGCCTCGGCATAGACGTCGCGGATGTCGTCGGCGATCGTCTTCTTCTCTTCCTCGAGCCGCTCGACCCGCTCGACGAAAGCCTTGAGCTGATCCTTGGCGAAGCGGTGGGCGGTTTGCTCGTCTTTGGCGGCGGCGGCGGTGGCCATCGGGTACTCCTCGCATTTTCAACTGCGAGAGCTTTCGAACGCCAGCGCGCTTTGATCAAGGCGCAAGCCCGCTCATCCACAGTCTGCACAGGAGCGCGGCGTAAAAACCGCAGGTTCAGTGCTTTGGGCTTGCTTTTTCGAATGCCGCCTTCTGATCGGGCGACGCTTCCTTTTGATGCTTGGCGCGCCACTCGTCAAAGGGCATGCCGTAGACGATCTGGCGGCTTTCGTCCTTGGTCATCGACAGGCCTTTGGCGTCGGCCGCGTCCTTCATCCAGTTGGACAGGCAGTTGCGGCAGAAGCCGGCCAGATTCATCAGGTCGATGTTCTGCACGTCGGTGCGGGAGCGCAGGTGCTCGACCAGCCGGCGGTAGACGGCGGCTTCGAGCTCGGTCTTGTCATCGGTAGCCATGGTCTTCTCCGCGTTCTAGTTATGACAAAGATAGAGGCGGCAGCACCGCCTTTCCATAGTCCGGGATGATCATGGCCGCGCCAGCGCGCGAATTGCTCGAATCGCTGTTCCGGACCGCGGTCGCGGCAGCGCACCCGTCGCAGTGCCTGCCGCCGAACCTGCCGGAACCGCCGCCGCGCGGCCGCCTCATCGTGCTGGCCGCGGGCAAGGCGGCGGGCTCGATGACGGAGGCCGCGGAACAGCATTATCTCGGCCGCATCGCCCTGGATCGGCTCACCGGCATCGCCGTCACCCGACACGGCTATGGCCGCCCGACCCGGCATATTCCCATTGTCGAGGCCGGCCATCCGGTGCCTGACGAAGCGGGGCTGAAGGGAACCGAACGGGCGCTGGCGCTCGCCGAGGCGGCGGGCAGCGATGATCTCGTGCTCGTTCTTCTATCCGGCGGCGCCTCGGCCAACTGGATCGCGCCGGCCGCGGGCATCACGCTTCCCGAAAAGCAGGCGGTGACGCGGGCACTCTTGCGCAGCGGCGCCGCCATCGGCGACATGAATGCGCTGCGCAAGCACCTCTCCCGCATAAAAGGCGGCCGCCTCGCCCGGCTCGCTTTTCCCGCCAAGCTGGCGACACTGGCGATCTCCGACGTGCCCGGCGATGACCCTTCCGTCATCGGTTCCGGGCCGACTGTGCCCGACCCGACGACCCTCGAAGACGCCCGCGCCATCGTTGCCCGCTTCCGGCTCGATCTGCCTGCCGCCGTGGCCAAGGCGCTCGACGATCCGGGGAACGAGACGCCGAAGCCGGGCGACAGGATCTTTGCCGGCTCCGATTATCGGATCGTGGCGCGGCCGGCCGATGCGCTACGGGCCGCGCAAGCCCGCGCCGTGGAAGCCGGCTACGAATGCGTAGTGCTCGGCGACCGCCTGCAAGGCGAGGCGCGGGAGGTGGCGGCAGAACACGCCCATTTGGCCCGTGATTTGGGCGCCCGGGGGCGCCGGTTGGTCATCCTCTCCGGCGGCGAGCTCACGGTGACGCTGCGCGGCCAAGGCCGCGGCGGGCCCAACCAGGAATATGCGCTCGCGCTAGCCATCCACCTCGACGGCGCCGCCGGCATAGCGGCGCTGGCCGCCGATTCCGATGGAACCGACGGCGGCAGCGGCCGCCCCGACGACCCGGCCGGGGCCTTCGTCGACCCGACGACGCTTCGCCGCGCCCGGGCCGCCGGCCTCGATCCCGCCGCGTTTCTCGCCGACAACGATTCCACGGGGTTTTTCAACGGCATCGGCGACCTTTTTGTCCCGGGTCCGACATTCACCAACGTAACCGACTTCCGTGCCATCGTCGTTGACAGGCCATGAGGATTGGCTGGAATCAGTCTTTGGCCGGAATCTGAACCGGAAATGAGCCACGCGACTTCTCTTAGGAAAACGCTGAGCACGCTGGCGGCGGGGCTGTTCACGGCGCTGGCGCTGGCCGCTTCGGCGCGGCCCGCCGCGGCCGACTTCCGGCTTTGCAACAACACGCCGAGCCGGGTCGGCGTCGCGGTCGGCTACAAGGACGCCGACGGCTGGACCACCGAAGGCTGGTGGAACTTGCCGTCACGAACCTGCGAGACCGTGCTCAAGGGCAATCTCGTCGCACGTTTTTATTATGTCTATGCCATCGACTACGATCGCGGCGGCGAATGGACGGGACGGGCCTATATGTGCACGCGCGACAGGGAGTTCACCATCCGCGGCATCGGCGACTGCCTGGCCCACGGCTATGACCGCACCGGCTTCTTCGAAGTCGACACCGGCGAGCAGCGCGCCTGGACCGTGCAGCTCACCGAATCCGCCGAGCAGCCGCCGCAAAAGCCGCTGCCGCCGGGCAATCAGCTCAACGCGCCGCCGGCCGGCGCCGGCGCGACATCCACGCCCGCGCCGGGAAAAAAGACTCCATGAGGCGGCAGCGGCGGACCAAAGTCGTGGCCACACTGGGTCCTGCGTCGTCCGACCGCGCCGTCATCAGCCGGCTGTTCGAAGCCGGCGCCGACGTGTTCCGCATCAATATGAGCCACACCAATCACGACAAAATGCGCGAGCTCGTGACCACGATCCGCGCCGTCGAGGCCGATCACAACCGGCCGATCGGCATCCTGGTCGATCTGCAAGGACCAAAACTTCGGCTCGGCGCCTTCACGGACGGCGCCGCCGAGATCGACAAGGGCCAGGATTTTATTTTGGATAGCGACGCCGCGCCGGGTGACGCCAAGCGCGTGCAGCTGCCGCATCCGGAGATTTTTGCCGCCATCAAGCCCGGCGATGCGCTCTTGATCGACGACGGCAAGCTGCGCCTGGTCGCAACCGACGTCAGTGCGCAACGCATCACGACGCGCGTCGAAGTCGGCGGCAAGATTTCGAACCGCAAGGGTGTCAGCCTGCCCGACACCGTCGTGCCCGTCGCGGCGCTTGCGCCGAAGGACGTCGCCGATCTCGAAGCAGCCCTCGATGCCGGCGTCGACTGGATCGCGCTGTCGTTCATTCAGCGCCCCGAAGACATCGCGGAGGCGAAGAAGATCACCCGCGGCCGCGCCGCGGTGATGGCCAAGATCGAAAAACCGCAAGCCGTGACCCGGCTCGGTGACATTCTCGATTTGGCCGACGCGCTGATGGTGGCGCGCGGCGATCTCGGCGTCGAGATGCCGCTGGAGAAAGTGCCCGGCGTGCAGAAGGAAATGACGCGGGCCTGCCGCCGTGCCGGCAAGCCGGTCATCGTCGCCACGCAAATGCTGGAATCGATGATCTCAAGCCCGGTGCCGACCCGCGCCGAAGTCTCCGACGTTGCCACCGCCATCTTCGACGGCGCCGACGCCATCATGCTGTCGGCGGAATCCGCGTCAGGCCAATATCCGGTCGAAGCGGTAGCGACCATGAACCGGATCGCCGAAGAAGTGGAACGCGACGCCATGTACCTGCCGTCGCTGCACGTGCTGCACACCGAGCCGGAAGCAACCGGCGCCGACGCCATTGCGGCAGCGGCGCGGCAAGTGGCCGAGACGCTCGACCTCGCCGCCATCGTGTGTTGGACCTCATCGGGCTCGACTGGGATGCGGGTGTCGCGCGAGCGGCCGAAATGCCCGATCGTCGCCATCTCGCCGATCGAGGGCGCCGGGCGAAGGCTGTCGGTGGTCTGGGGCATCCATTGCGTGATCGACGAGGATGCCCACGATCAGGACGACATCGTCGAGCGCGCCTGCCGCCTCGCTTTCAAGGAAGGTTTTGCAAAGGCCGGCCAGCGCATCATCGTCGTCGCCGGCGTCCCGCTCGGCACCCCCGGCGCGACCAATTTTATGCGGATTGCGTTTGTGGGTTCAGACGCGCACGACGAACCGTAGCCTGGATTGAGCGTAGCGAAATCCGGGAGAGGGATTCCCCGGATTGCGCAAGCGCAATCCGGGCGACAATTCAGATATCCCGCCCCTCGACCTTCTCGGTCAGCGTCTTCACCACGTCGGGGATATGCTCGAGGTGCGGATCGATCACCAGCGCCTTGCGGTAGGCTTCGAGCGCGTGCTTGTCGTCGCCGATGTCTTGCAGGATGAGGCCAAGGCCCGACCAGGCGCCGAAGTGGCGGGGCTCGAGCGCCAGCACCTCGCGGAGGTCGGCGAGCGCGTGGCCGTAATCGTCTTTCAGGTAGTAGAGGGTGGCGCGCTGGTTCCAGGCTTCGACATATTTCGGGTTGATGGCGATGACGGCGCCCAAGAGTTTTAGCGCCAGCTCGTAGTTCTTGTCGTCGGTCGCGGCCTTCACCCGGCTCATCAGCAGATTGCAGGTGTCGCTGCCTGATACCACCCACACCGCCCAGATGCGTTCTTCGATCGCCTTGGCGCTGTCATCGTCGGGCGCGATCTTCAACGCATCGAACAATGTATCGAGTTTGATGGCGGGCTCGCCGTGCCCGGCTTTGGGCAGGCCGCTCGGCGGATGGATCCACCCGTGCCGTTGCGGATTCTGCGCCGACGCCGGCAACGCCAGCGACAGACACAGCCCGAGCACGGCGCCGAGAGCAGGAATGGGGAATCGCAATCTCATGGCCGTTAGAGTCTATTCGCCCGCCGCGCGGCAACAAGCCCGAATTGCGTACAAAGTTGCGCGAGCAATGCGGCGCAATTGGGCAGATCGCGGGGGTGGTGCTGAGCCGGCCAACGGGCCCGGAGGCCGCAACCGGCAGACTAGCCTTGGCGAGCCTTGAAGCGCCGG
>DATHHM010000110.1:0-31199 GCA_035317145.1 Xanthobacteraceae bacterium
ATCGCGGCCTATTGCGCCAAATACCCCGATCGCCTGAAGGGTTTCGGCACGGTGCCGATGCCCGACGGCAACGAGGCGGCGAAGGAGCTCGAGCGCTGCGTCAAGCAGCTCGGCTTCAAGGGCGTACAGGTCATCACCAACGTCAACGGCAAGGAATTGTCCGATCCGGCCTTCGCGCCGTTCTGGAAAAAGGCCGAAGAGCTCGGCGTGCTGGTGATGATCCATCCCAACGGCTTCACCGAGGCCAAGCGCTTTGAGCGCTTCTATTTCAACAACGTCATCGGCAATCCGCTGGAGACCACGATCGCGCTGCATTACCTGATCTTCGACGGCGTGCTGGAGCGGCATCCAAAACTGAAAATCCTCGCCGTGCATGGCGGCGGCTATCTCGGCGGCTATTCCGGCCGCATCGACCACGCCTGGGGCGCGCGCTCGGACGCCCACGGCGACCTGCCGCGGCCGCCGACGACTTATCTCAAGCGCGTCTATGTCGACACCGTGGTGTTCACGCCGCATCAGCTCGCCGAGCTGGTGCGCGTGTTCGGCGTCGACCACGTCGTCATGGGCACCGATTATCCGTTCGACATGGCCGATTTCGATCCGGTCGGCCATATCGCCTCGGTGCCCGGCTTCGATGCCGCGACCATTGCGGCGCTTGCGGGCGGCAATGCCAAGAAGCTGCTGGGGTTGTGAGATTTTGTAGCCCGGATGAGCGAAGCGAAATCCGGGAACGATCGACCAGCCCAAACACCGATCCCGGATGTCGCTGCCGCTCATCCGGGCTACGCTTGCTGCGAAAATAAGTGGTCAATTTTATACAGATTCACCGTCGGTATAAGTCGTATGACTAGAGGTTGGGCACTGTCCGGATTGCCCCAACTGTCATCCGACCGCAGTTGTTATTTCGCAGCACAGAATACCTCGCAGGGGCTTTATGCAAGGAACCGGCTTCAAGGAACAATTCGCAGCCATCACTGATGCGTGGACACTCGCTCAGGGCATTGTCGACACCGTCCGCGAGCCGGTTCTTGTCCTCGACAAAGACCTGCGCGTGATCGCCGCGAGCCGCTCCTTCTATTCGGCCTTCAAGGTCAGCCCCGAGGACACCAACGGCAGGCTGCTTTACGCGTTGGGCGACGGGCAATGGGACATTCCGAAGCTTCGCGTGCTGCTGGAAAAAATTATTCCCGAGCAGGGCGTGATGGAGGGCTATGAAGTCGAGCATGAGTTCCCCGGTCTCGGATCGCGCACGATGTGCCTGAACGCCCGCCAAGTGTTCTATGAGGGCGGCGCCGGCACGACTGTTCTGCTCGGCATGGAGGATGTCACCGAGCGGCGCATCCTGGAGCGCGAAAAGGACGAGTTGTTGCGAGAGAAGGATGGGCTGTTGCGAGAGAAGGAGACGTTGCTCGAGGAACTGCAGCACCGCATTGCCAATAGCCTGCAGATCATCGCCAGTATCATTCTGATGAAGGCGCGCGTGGTGCAGTCGGAAGAGACGCGGTTTCATCTGGAAGACGCGCACAAGCGTGTCTTGTCGATCGCTGCCGTGCAGAAACAGCTGCATGCATCGGGGGCAACCGGAGCAATCGCAATTGCGCCTTATCTGTCAAAGTTGTGCGAGAGCCTGGCGTCCTCGATGATTGGCGGCACCCGGCCCATCTCGCTGAAAGTGGTCGGTGAGGGCGGAGTAGCCACGTCCCGCCAGGCTGAGAGTCTTGGCTTGATCGTGACTGAACTCGTCATGAATGCGCTCAAGCATGCCTTCCCTGGCGATAAGACCAAAGGCCAGATCACCGTCGCATATGACATGATCGGAACGAATTGGAAGCTTTCGATCTCTGACACCGGGATCGGTAAGCCGGACGGCGGTTTCGCTCAAGGAAAGTCAGGACTTGGCACCGGTATCGTCAAGGCGCTGGCGCATCAACTCGATGCTCAGGTCGAAACTTTATCCGGCCCTGAAGGTACGACCGTGTCGATTACGCACGCCACTTTCCCGGCGAAGGCCGTCCAAGCCGCTTAAATGACGTTAACCGGCAGGACAGGAACGTGCTTTAGGGTATTTTCGGACGGTCGAATAGATGGTGGAACGATTGTGATCAGCGTGTGTTGCCGCCAGTGACTGACATCCTCCCCAACGCCCTCATTGTGGTCGTCGACGACGATGTATTCGAGCGAATGGGCGCATCCGGCATGTTCGTGGATGCAGGATACCGGGTGCTGGAAGCCGGAGATGCCGACGAGGCGCTGCGCTTCTTCGAAACAAACGCCGACATCAGGCTGCTTTTCACCGACGTCAGCATGCCAGGATCGATGAGTGGGTCGGATTTGGCTCACCAGGTTGCCGAGCGATGGCCCAGCGTCGGCATCATCATGGCGTCGGGCCGGCCGCGACCGCACATGCTGCCGTTGAGCATGCTGTTTCATGACAAGCCCTATGAGCCGGCAGCCGTGCTCCGGCAGGCAAGAGAAATGACGACTCAACTCGGCTAAGCCGTTGGCGCCTGCGATTTGCGATGTTCGCTTTTGACCGCGCAAGCGGTCATGAGCCGGCCGCCAAATGTGGTCAATTTTGAACAGACTCGCTTCGCAATGCGGTAAATCCTCGATGCCAATGGCGCCGAATGGGGGAAGCCATGGCCTCGATAGTTCCATTTATCAGCAATGCGGTATTTGAACAGGCGGACATTGCGGTGATGTCCGATGCCTACAACAGAGCCTTAGAAGACATTTACAGCTTCGGGCGCCCCAATAAGACCGTTGAGGCGATGATCGCCACCCGAATTATAACACTGACAAACGGCGGCGAGCGCGATCCGGATCGTTTGCGTGAACGGGCTCTCGCCGCATGTGGTTTCAGCCTGGATCGCGCGCGCTAAGCAGAAGATTGGCGGCCGTGCAGCGGGCGGTCTCGACCCGGAATGGAACGCCCGGCGCTTGGCAGCGTTGGTCTACATGAGGTTTGCCCGGGCGCTTCTCCGTCATATTCCAGAGCCATCAATACGGCTATTTCTGGTACTTGCGATTTTTGGCGCAGTGGTCGTCACGAGCTTCGCGATGCTTGACCGCTCGGGGCCCTGAAAGCGCCGAACGTCACGCCCTCGGAGTCTGGCACATAGAGAGGGACTTGAATGAAAATTGCACTGCTCATGACGATTTTTGTCGCGACCGCGAGTCCCGTGTCGGCGAATTCGTACCGGACTTATCACGATTCAGATCAGACCCAGTGGGGTGAGTCCTCCCATGTCAACTGCGAAACGGTCCGCGCTTACGTGGCCCAGGTAGGGCTGGTTCAAGCCAGGAACCTGGCGCGAGCGGCCGGGATGACCGCAGGCCAGGAATGGCGAGCAAGGCGGTGCCTTGCGAAGAAGGACTGACCCATAAGACATTCGCCTTATGCCCACTGACAGCTGACCCTCGGGGCGCGTGCGCCTGTTCGGTCCAAAGCAGCTTCATTCTTCGGGCTAGATGAGACCGCGCTCACGAAGCTTTCCGGCATTGGCAGACACGATCGACGCCAAAAGCCGCCGCACATTGGCGGGGCTGCGCAACAGATGCAGCGTCTCCATCCAGCCATCGAACTCTTCCTCGGAAATAACGACGACGGCCCGGCCGCCCTGCCGCGTCACATGCAGCGGCGCACGGCTGTCCGAAACCTGATCCATGTAGGCCGCAAGGCGCTCGCGGAAAGCGATATAGCTCACATGATTTGTCGCGGACTTGCGCCGCCGATCGATCCTGGCCATGGCCGGGGTTCCTGTAGTTGAATTCTCGACGTACGAATATTTGTATGGTGAAAGGCCGGGTCAACCCGAGACGGCTCTGGCCCCATAGGATGGGCTGAGCCCTTGCGAAACCCGTCGTCTTCCCGCGCGAATTTGATGGGTTTCGCTTCGCTCTACCCATCCTACGGGCCCTCCTGACGCCTGCGCTCGCCCGCTTATGAACCTGCCGGCCCTTTTTTCGCGACCAAGACGAAGGCGCGAAGCTTCGTCGTAAGAACGGCTGCGTCATAACGAGGTGAGGAGACCGGAACATGCGAAAAATGCTGGGAATACTTTTCGTTTCGGCCATTGCGGCGACTTTTCTTTGCACCGCCGCACAAGCGTGGGATAGCTGCGGCCGGGGATTGCACCGCAATTTTGCGGGAGTTTGCGTATCAAACTTCGGGCCGTCATCCGGCTGCCCTTACGGGTACCATATGGGCTGGAACGTCCACGCCTGCGTCCACAACTGACGATCCTGTAGCCCGGATTGAACTCCGCGAAATCCGGGAACGATCGAGCGGCTCAAACTCTGATCCCGGATTTCGCTAACGCTTAATCCGGGCTACGCTTTCTTGCACCTAGGTTCGAAGTGCAGGACAACGGACGATGAGCTTTCCTCAATCCGGCGGATGCCAGTGCGGGGCGATCCGCTATGAGATCAGCGGACCGCCGACGGTGGTCTATACTTGCCATTGCGCCGAATGTCAGAAGCAATCCGGCTCCGCCTTCGCCATGAGCGCGGTGATCCCGCGGGAGCATTTCCGCATCACCAAGGGCAGCCCGAAAATGTTTGCCCGCGAGACCGGCCCGTCGAAGACGATGGAATGCTGGTTCTGCCCCGACTGCGGCACGCGGCTCTATCACATGCCGGGCGGTGCGGCCTATGCCAATCGCAATATCAAGCCGGGCACGCTGGACGATCGATCGTGGCTGGTCCCGACCATTCATTTTTGGACGCGCAGCGCGCAAGAGTGGGTTGTCATTCCCGAAGCGGCAACACGCTATGATACGCAGCCCGAGATTTTGAGCTGGCACACGCCGAAATCCTAGCAGCGTGTAGCCCGGATTGAGCCAACGGGACCGGCCCGAAGTGGCCGGCCCGATGACAGGCTCCGCGAAATCCGGGGTCGGCTCATCCCGGATTTCGCTAACGCTCAATCCGGGCTACGTTTGCCGATATCAAAGGAGCAAAAAGCATGCGGGACGCCGTTGTGATCTGCGCCGTGCTGGCGGCGGTGACGATCTTCACTCACCCCTGTCGGGCACAGAGCGCTGGATCCAATGACCCGGACGAGGCCCGCATTGAAGACGTCATCACCGCCAGCCACATCCTGACCAACGAAGGAATATTGGACAGTTTTGGCCACGTCAGCGCGCGCTCGGCGAAAAATCCCGATCATTTCTTCATGCCGCGCGCCATGCCGCCGGCGCTGGTGTCGCGCGCCGACATCGTCGAAGTCGGACTTGATTGCAAGCCGGTCGATGCCAATGCGCCGCGCCTCAACGGCGAGCGCTATATCCATTGCGAGGTGTACAAGGCGCGCAGCGACGTTCAATCCGTCATCCATAGCCACGATCTGGCCGTCATTCCTTTCGGCCTGACCGGAATTCCGCTCAAGCCGGTGCTCGCCCAGGCCGGCTTCCTGCCGCCGGAGGTGCCGTTGTTCGAAGTGCGCGAGGCCAATGCGTCGGAGCCGGAGAACAAGCGCGGCATGCTGGTCCTTAACGCCACGCTGGGCGACGTGTTGGCCACAAAACTTGGGCCCGGCCCCGTCGTCTTGATGCGCGGTCACGGCGAAACCGTCGTCGGACGCTCGGTGCGCGAAGCGACAGTCCGGACGCTGTACACCCACATCGATGCGCAAGCGCAGAGCGCCGCGCTGGCGCTCAGCCCCAAAATCACGACCTTGAACGATGCGGAGTTGGCGACCAACGCCGCCGAGAATTTCGACGCCGACAGGCCATGGCAGAACTATAAGCAGCGGCTGCCGGCAGGACGCTGAGCCGTAGCCCGGATTGAGCGGAGCGAAATCCGGGAACGATCGAGCAGCTCGAACACTGATCCCGGATTTCGCTACGCTCAATCCGGGCTACGCTTGCCAACCGCGATCACGGCAGCGGCTTGCCGCGCACGTCGGCGGCACGCTCGATCTTGACCAGCACGCCGATGCCGGTGTCGGCGCCGACATGGGTTTGCTCGCGCGGCAGCAGCAGATTGAAGATGGCGTCACGGACGGGCCCGCTCTCGTGCAATTCGGCAATCCCGTAGAATCGCAAAAAGCCCGAGTCGAGAACGCCGTCGCGCTGCGCCTTGAAGTTGGCGTAGATCACGCAAACGCGCTTGTCGTGGCCGAGGTTGTCCAGCGCCTGTTTCTTCGAGCGTTCCCAATAGGCAAGGTGGTCGTCGTCGAAAACCACCATGCTGCCCTTGGGCGAGATGTTGGGGCCATTCGGGCCCTGCGTCGCGACCAGGCATGGCGCGCCGTCATCCCAGGCGGATCTGATGAGGGTTTTGAGCTTTTCACTGATGGGCATGAGATGGTTCTTTCGCTGAGAAAACTTGACGTCGGGCGGGCGGTCGCGAGCACGTCATGATTTAACGAAAACCGCAAGCTTTATGCCGCCTTTATGGCGTCGGCGGCTTGCCTCCTTTGCACATATACCGCAGCGGCTCGCAGATCGCAGCCAACACAATAGCTTCTCATGCGGTGGTGTGATCATGGCAAACAATATTCAAAGCGATAAAAGCGCATCGCCCTATTCCGTCCTGCCGTGCGTCCTGTTGCTTCTGGCGGCCGGACTGTTCGTCAAAATCGGTGTCGCGGCCCAGCTCATTCACCATTTGCATTAAAGCACGGGGTTCGACGAAGCCAGCGCGGGATGGGCGGAGTCAACGGGTCCGGCCCGAAATGGCCGGCCCGATGGCAGGCTCCGCAAACCCCATCAAATTCGCGCGGGCAGATGATGGGTTTAGTAACGGCTCAACTCATCCTACGGGCTGAACGTCGGTGATGGCCGAGCGGCTAAACCAGATCAGCGATGATCGGCGATCACTTTGGCTTACCTATGATACAGCCAACTTGGTCGATATAGCTGCCCGACCGTCCGAAAAAGCCAAGCAGGGTTTCACCATAGGCCAAGATGCATTGGTTGGTAGGCCCGAACGTCATATTTCCGAGATTATAGACTCTCGAATTTGTCCATATTGCCAAGCCGGCAATCCATTGCGGCGGCACGTTATTGGAGGTCTGCAAGTGATACGACATCCAATTCACGTCGACCCTACCGATTTTCTCATCGCTGGCAAATGCAATGACCTCCTCAGGCTGGGCGAGTGGCCCCCTGCCGCCATGCAATGGTCCGAATTTGTCGCCCCACCTGACTTGCAAGCCGCCGATTATTCGCTGCGTTGCATCGCCAGGGTTGAGGTTCTCGACAACCCTGAGCGCTGAGATCGATAGATGATTTGCATTCTCATCCGTATCGTCGAACGCGCTGCCGCCGGCACCTCCGAACGCGTCGCTCTTTCTGATCACGAAATCCGCACGCGGAACGGAAACCGGTTGCGGTAGCGGGGGCGATGCCGGCACGCTCACCGCAGCACCGCCAGGTCCAGATGATGCCGGATGGTCTCCGACCGTCGAGGGCAGCGGCGAAAAGCGCTGCTGCCAGAGCAGGAACACGGCGGCGCTCAGAACCCCCACTATGGCGATGAGGCCGAGCTGTGCCACGTTGACTGTGACGCCCTGAACGCGAAAGCGATCCGATTTATCGCGATAGCTCCGAAACGCCGCGGGTGGGGCCGGATTGAATGCCGCGTCGTGCTGCACATCGCTGCCGGCCAATGGCGCCTGACCTGTAGCACCGACCTGTAAAATGGCTTTTACCGTCTCGATAAGCTTCTGGAGATGTGCGGCAAGCGGCGGGGTTAGCGCGTCCAGCCAGTGAATCTCGCCGAGATAATACTCCATCGACTTGGTGGGCATGATCGCCTCGATACGCATGGGCACGATCGGCACGCCTTTGCTCGCGGCACGCTCCAGCTCCCGAGGAATCTGGCGCGACGCATTGGCATTTGACGAAAATATAAGCACCATAAGATGGCACGAATCGATCGCCTCGATGATAGCTGCAGCATATTCGGCGCCGGGGCGAACATCGCGCGGAGCGATCCAGCCCATTGATGGAAAATGCCAGGATGACAGGCTCCGCGACACCCATCGAATTCGCGCCGGCAGATGATGGGCTTTGCAAAAGCGCAACCTATCCTACGCGCTGCGCTTCTTCTTGTATTCTTCGATGACCAGACTAACGCCGTGGTGAACCAGCGCATCAATCGTCGTTTCATTGAGAACGGCGATGATGTGAAGCTCTTTCCACTTCGGGACCGGCAGATAGGATACTACGGATTTCTTGCCGCGTCGCGTTTGCGGTCGAATCGTTCCCGGTTTCGGCGGCCTTCCCATGTCTCGACCCGGGCTGGGCTTGCCTTCAGGGCGCGCGCTTGTTTTTGAATTCTTCGAGCGCGAGCAACGCGCCGCGCTGCAATAAAGCATCAAGGGTCTGGTCGTGCACCGCAGCGGTGATCCGCAATTGACGCCAGACAGCGATTGGCAAATAGACCGTCACCGACTTTTTGCCCTGTCGGTGCACCGGCCGAATCGCTCCGGGTTTTGGCGGTCTTCCCATGCGGTATTTCGTAAGGCATTTAGCGCCATCGTCAACGGATTGCAGTTCTCAAATCTATTCGATACTACTTGAACACACGCTACGCTGAATATACAGTGATTGTGCAACGCATTTGAACACGCCATGGGAGCACTCACCATGGGCAGCAGGAAAGCGAAACGCCAGCGGAAAAAATCCGAGCGCGCCATTGCGTTGCTCTGGAAAAAGCGCTCGCTCTTTCTACTGGCCAACCAACAAATGCGCGTCGCGGCTGTTAATGCCATGCGAACGATCATGATCCCGAATAGAAGCAAGGCGCAGATCGACAGCGCCGTGCGGCAGATTTGGGCCGCCGCGAGATTTCAATGCAGGATGCTTAGAGAATACAAGCCGTGAGCGCAGGTCCTAGCGACTGCTTTCTTGCTTAGCCATTGATTGTGAGACGGCACGAAAAGCATCTGCATAAACCCCCTGACGTGCGCCCATGATAATGAGGCGTCCAAGCCATGATGCTTCGGGGTACACGTCGCGCCGATGCACTTTGACCAGGGATAGCGCATGGGTGATACGAAGTTCCCGAACGTCGCGCGGCCATTCGCGTGCTTCTAAGAACTCAAAAATGGCTTGCCACGGTTTGCGGCTATCCGCGTAATCAATGAACAGTTGTGCCAATTCATGTTGTTCGGGTTCGCAGTTGAGCTTTGGAATACTGAATAGGTAACGAAAGAAAAATCCGATCATAGCGTTTCTCCCGGATCCTTGTGTGTTCAAAGAAATGAATGTGTCGCAAAATAAACGCCGAGACCAAACGCCAACACGGCAAGAACGGATCGAAGGCCGTCCGCCGCGCCAGTCAGGAAAAATATAACTATGAAGCTAAAAACCAACCCGGAGCCACCCCAATAGATCGCGCCGTATTGTAGCCCTTGGTCCCTGACGAATAAAAGCATCGCCACAAGAAGCGCCATCGCTCCGCCTATTGTGAGCAACCAAAATAACCTGGTAGTCAACGGAGAGCAGTTTTGGCGGCCGATTAGCATTGTATTGAAGCCGGCGGCCCCGGCAAAATTCAGAAATACCGCAGCTAACATTGTGTCACTCATTTTTAGCTTAGCCCCTCGTTCCCGTCCCCGAGTGCAGCACTCGCGCAAAGCGTGGTCAATGGCTTTGGCAACCTTGCGAGTGCCGTGTGGGCCGGTTAAATTTCAAAATATTTGGGGGCCATAAGAGCATGGCGAAATCAAAGCCAACTTGGCTTGCAGTCATAGCTCGTAGGATGGGTAGAGCTCTTGCGAAACCTATCATTCGGCGGAGCGGTTAAGTCGATGGGTTTCGCTTCGCTCTACCCATCCTACCGTGCCATTGCCTGCACCGCTGGGAGCCATTAAACGGGTCCCCTCCGTCGCTAAAAGGTCACGGCGACATGCAACGGATTTAAACGCAATATACCAGGGTTTTCAGGGCTATTTGCCGGGGCGTCATGACCACCGCCGAAGTTTTTTCAAATCCGGTTGCCGCCGCGGGAACGGTGCGGTTCCTCGGCGACGAGGGCGCTTATTGGCGGCTGCGCATCAAGGGCGCCGCGCTGGTGGTGGCGACGCTCGGCATTTACCGCTTCTGGCTGGCCACCGATGTACGCCGTTTTCTGTGGTCGAATACCGAGATCGCGGGCGACACGCTGGAATATAATGGGCTGGCCACCGAGCTGTTGATCGGCTTTCTGTTCGCCGTCGCCATCCTGGTCCCGCTCTACATGGGTTTTGCGCTCGTGGCGCTGGAACTGGATCTGGTGGCGATCACGCCGACGCTGATCGGCTTTGTGCTGTTGGTGCTGCTCGGCGAATACGCGCTCTACCGGGCGCGGCGTTATCGGCTGACGCGCACGGTGTTCCGCGGTTTGCGCTTCGACCAGCACGGCTCGCCGTGGCGCTACGCCGCCTACGCGCTGGTTTGCTGGGGCATCGTCATCGTCACGCTCGGGCTCGCTTATCCGTGGACGCAAGCGTTCATCGAGCGCTTCAAGATGCGCCATACCAGCTATGGCGATCTGCAAGGCCGGTTCGAGGGCTCGGGGCTGTCGTTGTTCTTGCGCGGCCTGCCGATGTGGCTCCTGGTGGTCGGCGTGCCGGTCATCGCCATCGTGGCGATGGCGCGGCTGATCGACTGGGACACGCTGAGCCAGCTCCTGCAAAAAGGCGATAGTGACGCGGTCGCCGAGGTGATGGGCACCATGCTCGGTCCAGGCTTCGCAATCGCAGTGGTTTGCTTCACCGTCAGCGTCGTGTCGGTGCCACTGCTCTATCCGGTGTTCCAGGCGATAAAACTGCGCTGGTGGATTTCCGGGCTGCGCTTCGGCGAGATCGCCGTCACGTCGCGGCTGCGCATATGGCAGGTGTACCGGGTCTATTTGCGTCTGTTGCTTTATCTTTTCCTCGGACTGCTGGCTGGGATCGTGGGCGGGATGATGCTCGCCGCCGTCATCGGCATTGTCGGCCTCATGCATAATGCCAGCGTCACCCAGGTTGTCGGCGGCGCGATCGGGCTTCTGCTTTATGTCGTCATCATGATCGGCTCATCGACCATCTATCAGGTGATCGTGGCGGCGGGGCTGTGGCGGCTCGGCGCGCAAACCTCAGCGTTGAGCGGCGAATCCGCGCTCGACGGCGTGCGCGCTACCGGCGCGGCAAGCTCGGCGCTCGGCGAGGGCCTGGCCGACGCGCTCGGCGTCGGAGGCATCTAGCGATGACGCTCACCGCCGATACGCCCGCCGCCGCGACCGCGCCGCCGCCGCCGCCGAGCGGCGCCGCCCTCTATTTCGACGGCACCTGCAGCGCGCGTAACGACGTCGTGGTCGAAGCCGGCACGGCGGGTTTGCAGATTTTTGGCGCCGACCGGCACCTGCTCGACGAATGGCTTTATGCCGAGCTGCGGCGGCAGGCGGCGCCCGACGGCGTGTTGCGGCTCGGCCGCCACGGCGAGACCATGCTGGCGCGCCTGGAAATCCGCGACGCCGCGCTCGCCTCGGCGATCGAGGATCGCGCCGTCACGCTCGACCGCGGCGGTGCCGCCGAACGCAGGCTGCGGCGCAAGGTCGTGATCTTGAGCCTCGCCGCCGTGGTGTCGCTGATCTTCACCGCGATCATCGGCGTGCCGGTGCTGGCCACCCGCCTGACGCCGCTGGTCCCGATCTCGGTCGAGCAAAAGCTCGGCAACGCGGTCGACAGCCAAATCCGCGCCACGCTCGACACCAAACATCTCGGCGCCGGCTTCTTTTGCGGCACCGGCGCCAACGGTGCGGCGGGACAGGCCGTGCTCGACAAGCTCGTCGGAAAACTCAAGGCCGCGGCGGCGCTGCCATATCCGGTGCGGGTGGATGTGGTGCGGCGCCCGGATTTCAATGCCTTTGCGCTGCCCGGCGGCCACATCTACGCGTTCCAGGGACTGATCGATCGCGCGCAGTCGCCCGACGAGGTCGCCGGCGTCCTGGCGCATGAGATCGGCCACGTCGCGCACCGCGACGGCACGCGCACCGTGTTGCAGGCCGCGGGGCTATCGTTCCTGTTCGGCATGATGCTCGGCGATTTCGTCGGCGGCGGCGCGGTGGTGATCGCCGCCAAGACTGTGGTGCGATCGTCCTATTCGCGCCGGGTCGAGATGGCGGCCGACATCTATAGCGTCGGCCTGATGCGCAAGGCCGGCGGCGATCCGCGCGCGCTCGCCACCATCCTTGAGCGCGTCACGACCGACAAGGATGAGGGCATAAAAATCCTGGCCGACCATCCGGACACCAAGGATCGCGTCATCGCGATCAACGCCATTTCGCCAAAAGGCGCCGCGACACCGCTGCTCGGCGCCGCCGATTGGGCGGCGCTCAAGCAGATTTGCGCGCCGTCGCCGGCAAGCGCACGGGCCCCGGCCGGCGGGACAACGGCGCCGGCTGGCGCGACGACAGCATCAGCCGGCGGGGCCGCTTCGGCAGGTGGAGCCGTTCCGGCAAGCGGGAAAAATCCGGCCAGCGGGATAACCGCGGGAAGCAAATGAAAGCTAAAGAGTAATGGCGCGACGCCGAACCGTTGAGGAACCGCCGTCACGGCTCGCCATCTGGGCGTTACGCGTGGCGCTGTTTTCGCTGGCCGCGACCTTGATCGCCGTCATCATCGTGAACTTGGGCGCGTTCGAGATCGTGCCGGCCTTGTCGACGCTCGCCGGCGCGTTGGTGCTCGCCGTGGTCGCGATCCTGCTCGCCATCGGCGCCGCGATCGTCATCTGGTTCGAGGGGGTCAGCGGCGGCAAACAGGCGGTCATCGCCTTGTTCATTGGCTTGGCGCTGATCGCCTATCCGCTTTACCTCGGCATCAAGGGCTATCGGCTGCCGGCGATCTACGACATCACAACCGACCCGATCGATCCGCCGCGGTTCGACGCCATCGCGCGGTTGCGGCCGCGCGACGCCAATCCGATCGCCTATGAAGGCCTTTACGCCGCCGAGCTGCAGCACGCCGCCTATTCCGACATCGAGCCCGATCTCACCGACTCGACGCCGCAGGAGGCCTACGACGCGGCGATGAAGGTCATCATCAAGCGCAAATGGAAGATCGTCGACGCCCGGCCGCCGCAGGGCAGCGCCTTGCGTCCGGTCGACGCGCGCGCTCCGCCGGGGCCGCCGCCGCGCGACGGTTTTATCGAGGCGATCGCGCGCACGCTGATCCTCGGCTTCCGCGACGACGTGGTGGTGCGGGTGCGGCCGACCAGCGACGGCACACGCATCGACGTGCGCTCGGCGTCGCGCTACGGCCGCCACGATCTCGGTACCAATGCGGCGCGGGTGCGCAAACTGATCGACGACATCGACGACGTGCTGGCGCGGCCGCAAAAGCCGGCGCCCGCGCCGGCGCCAGCAAAACCTCAAGCACCGGCCAAGCCATCGGCCAAGCGATAGGTGCCGGCGATCGAGGCCGGCCCGTCGGTCAAGACGGCGCCGCGCGCGACCAGTTCCTCCATATGCGCCAGCACGGAGAGCCCGGCAGCGCCGGTGAGGCGCGGATCGAGGCCGATATAGACCGCTTTGACGATAGTCGGAATGTCGGCCGCGCCCTTGCCGAGCCGGTGCAGGATCGAAGCTTCGCGGCCGTGCCGGTGCGCGATCAAATGCTGGACGTAACGGGGCGCATTGCGGATCGGGTTGCCGTGACCGGGCAGATAGAGCGGCTCGCTGCGTTTGGCGAGCTTGTGCAGCGAGGCCATGTAATCGCTCATGGCACCGTCGGGCGGCGCCACGATGGTGGTCGACCAGCCCATGACGTGATCGCCGGAGAAAATCAGATCGGATTCCTTGAACGCGAACGCCATGTGGTTGGCGGTGTGTCCCGGCGTGGTCAGCGCTTGCACAGTCCAACCGTCGCCGCTCACGGTCTCGCCGTCGGCCAACGCGACGTCGGGCCGAAAATCCATGTCGGCCGAGGCATCGAGCCGCCGCGTCTCGCCGATATGCAGCGGGCGGGCGAGCCGGTGCGGGCCTTCGGCGAAAACTTTTGCGCCGGTCGCGGCTTTGATCTTGGGCACTGCGGGTGAGTGATCGCGATGGGTGTGAGTGACGAAGATGTGCGTCACCGTCTCACCGCGCACCGCGTCGAGCAGTGCCGCGACATGGGCGTCGTCGTCCGGGCCGGGATCGAGGATCGCCACCTTGCCGCGGCCGACGATGTAGCTGACCGTGCCCTTGAAGGTGAACGGGCTCGGATTGTTGGCCGCCACCGCGCGCACCAGCGGCGCCACCTCTTTCACCTGGTCGGGCTCGAGATCGAAAGACTTGTCGAACGGGACGTCGTCGGCCATGCGCACACCTTGCTCAAACGGGCGGCAATGATGTGCACGGCGCGGGCGAGGCGCGCAACTGCCCGTCATTCCGGGGCGCCACGAAGTGGCGAGCCCGGAATCCATAACCCCCGCCGCTCCAGGAATGGCGCTGGAGTCAGGAACCTAGCTTTTCGTGATTATGGATTCCGGGCTCGCGCCTGCGGCGCGCCCCGGAATGACGAAGGGTCCAAAAACAATGGAGCCCCCGGTGCCGGGATCTCCGGGGGCTCCTGCAACCTCATTCAACACGACGAGTGAGACCGAGATCGCACTCCAGTGTTATGCAAACCGCGGGCCAAGTTCCGGACGCGGCGGAATCGCACGGATTTGGTTTCGGTTTACCGTTCTGGGGCTTGACGTGGTCGTACTGCGGGCGGTGGCTGGCTATTTTGCAGGCAGTGCCGGGCCTAAAACGGCGTCCGGCTGCGGATCGCCGCGGCCAGCGTGCCCTCGTCGAGATAATCGAGCTCACCGCCGACCGGCACGCCGTGGGCGAGCCGCGTCACCTTGACCTCGGCGTCGTGCAGCAGGTCGGTGATGTAGTGGGCGGTGCTCTGGCCGTCCACGGTGGCGTTAAGCGCCAGGATGATCTCCTTGACCTCAGGCTCGTGCGCCCGCTTGATCAGCGCGTCGATGGTCAGATCGTCCGGCCCGACGCCGTCGAGCGGGGAGAGCGTGCCGCCGAGCACGTGATAGCGCGCATTGAGGGCGCGAGCGCGCTCCAGCGCCCACAGATCGGCGACGTCGGCCACCACGACGATCATGGACGGCTCGCGCCGCGCATCGGTGCACACCGCGCACGGATTTTGCGTATCGATATTGCCGCACACCCGGCAGATCTCGATCTTCTCCATCGCCGCCTGCAAGGCCGTGGCCAGCGGCGCCATCAGCAATTCGCGCTTTTTGATCAGGAATAAAGCGGCACGCCGCGCCGAGCGCGGCCCGAGCCCCGGCAGCCGCGCGAGCAGCTGGATCAAGCGTTCGATCTCGGGACCGGCGGCGATGGAGGGCATGATCGTCAGTTGCAACCTTTGTTTTTAACAGCGATGATATCGGGAATAACGAGCGGTCAAATCCAATGATACGTCAATTCGCGATCATATTTGGAATTGCTATGCTTTATCCCACATTCGTTTATTACAGCGTCCGTGCCTACCAGCTGCTCCCAGAATTTCAGTACTCCTACCGTGTAACGGCGCGGCTCGCGCCAACCACGCCCGAAGGGTGGAAAGCCTGGGAAGAAGAAAATCGCGCAGAGAAGAAAAAACACCAAGAGGAGCTCGACACTATCGACAAGGCCACTCAACCATTCTTTCGTGCGCTTATCCTTGTCGCCACGTCACTAGGCATTGCTGCGATTTTCATCGGATCGTACTTGAAGTTTCACTCCATCGGCACGGGCCTGATTTTAGGCGGTATCATCAGCGTCACGAATGCGTATTGGGGTTATTGGAGCCACCTCGAAGATTGGGTTCGACTCGTGTCGTTGCTGTTCGGCTGCTGTATTCTCGGGTTCGTCGGATATCGGCAGTTTGTTACCGTGCGGAACAATCCTACTTGAGGCCATCAAAAAAGCTTCAACCCGGGCGGCAGCGGCAGGCCGCCGGTCATGGCCTGCATCTTGTCCTGCAGCAAAATTTCGAGCTTGCGGCGGGCGTCGGCGTGCGCGGCGACGATCAAGTCTTCGACGATTTCCTTCTGGTCCGGCTTGAGCAGCGACTCGTCGACGTGCACGCCGCGCAGATCGCCTTTGCCGGAAAGTTTCACGGTCAGCATGCCGCCGCCGGCCGTGCCCTCGACCTCCGTGCGGTCGAGCTCGGCCTGCATGGTTTCCATTTTCGATTTCAGTTCGGCGGCCTGTTTCATCAGGCCGAGAAAATCAGGCATCGGAGTCGCTCTCGTTGTCTTGGATGTCCGGCACATCGTCGGCGCCGGCGGCAGGTGCGCCGCCCGCGGGGCGGACCTCGACGATTTCGGCGCCGGGGAAGCGCGTCAACACCGCCTGCACCAATGGATCGTTGCGCGCGTCGCTCTTGAGCTGCGTCTTGCGATCTTCGGCCTGGCTGCGCAGCGACGGCGCGCCCGGCTCGGCGGAGACCACGACCATCCAGCGCCGGCCGGTCCAGTCGTGGAGTTTTTTCGACAGGTCGCCGACCAGCATTTTCGCCGCGCTCGCTTCCAAAGCGATCTCGATCTGGCCGTCCTCGAAACGAACCAGCCGCACGTCGCGTTCAAGCGCGCTCTTCAACGAGACGTCGCGCTTCTCGGCGGCGAGAGCGATCAAATCCTCGAAGCGGCTGAGCGCGCGCGCCGGCGCATTCTCCTCGGCGCCGCGGGCGACCGGTTCCTGCAACGGCGCGGCCGAGGCGAGTTGGCTACGCGTGCCGCCGCCGCCGCGCGGCATTTCCGAGCGCGCCGGTATATCCGCGCGCGACATAGGCGCCGAAGACGTGGGCGCCGAAGGCGCAGCACCGGCGCCGTTGCCGCGCGCGCTGTCGCCGAGCGAGCGGATGACTTCGTCGGGCGTCGGCAGGTCGGCGGCATAGGCGATACGGACCAAAACCATCTCGGCGGCGGCGATCGGCCGGCCGGCAGCCTCGACCTCGGCGATACCCTTGAGCAGCATCTGCCAGGTGCGCGCCAGAACGCGCATGGACAATTTCGCCGCAAAGGCACGGCCGCGGGTGCGCTCGGCTTCGGTGAGCGACACATCGTCGGCCACCGCCGGCACGACTTTTACCCTTGTAACGAAATGAGTGAACTCGGCGAGATCGCCGAGCACCATGGCCGGATCGGCGCCGGTATCGTACTGGTCGCGCAGTTCCTGCAACGCGCGCGCAATATCGGCGCGCATCAGCGCTTCGAACAGGTCGATGACTCTGGTGCGATCCGCGAGCCCGAGCATCTGCCGCACGTCCTCGGCGCGCACGGGGCCTGCGGCATGCGCGATGGCCTGATCGAACAGCGACAGCGAATCGCGCACGGAGCCTTCGGCGGCGCGCGCGATCAGCGCCAGCGCCTCTTGCTCGGCGGTGATGCTTTCCTTGGCTGCGATGCCTTGCAGGTGGGCCACCAACAGCGCCGCATCGACCCGACGCAGATCGAAGCGCTGGCAGCGCGACAGCACGGTGATCGGAACTTTACGAATCTCGGTGGTGGCGAAAATGAACTTGGCGTGGGCCGGCGGCTCTTCCAGCGTCTTCAACAGCGCGTTGAAGGCGGCGCCTGAGAGCATGTGCACTTCGTCGAGGATATAAACCTTGTAGCGCGCCGAGACCGGTGCGTAGCGCACCGCGTCATTGATCGCCCGCACGTCGTCGACGCCGTTGTGGGAGGCGGCGTCCATCTCGATGACGTCGAGATGGCGCGAGTCCATGATCGCCTGGCAGTGCACGCCGAGCGCCGGCATCTTGATGGTCGGGCCGGTGATCGAGCCGTCCGGCAGCTCGTAATTGAGCGCGCGCGCCAAAATGCGCGCCGTCGTGGTCTTGCCGACGCCGCGCACGCCGGTGAGGATCCAGGCCTGCGGGATGCGGCCGGCTTCGAAGGCGTTGGACACCGTACGCACCATGGCGTCCTGGCCGATCAGGTCGTCGAAGGTCGAGGGCCGGTATTTGCGCGCCAGCACGCGGTAGGAACCGGCTCTTTCGTTTGCGGCGTCGCTCATTGTTCGTTCTTCAAAACTCCGCCGCCCGTGTGCGGGGTTGCGAATGGTGCCGGTTTCAAGATTCGCGCGATGCGAAAATAAGGGGTGGGAGGCTGACGAGCGACCCGAACCGCGCTCGTTAGGGCTGCTTCCTTCCGGACCTGACCCGGTTGGCGAGTGGCTCGTCCACCGCCAACCTCCCGGGGACTATATTGGCCGGGGAGGGGGAGAAAGCAAGCCAAAGCGGCAGCCTTCATGGTAGCTGTGACGGGCTCGATGTAAGAGACGGAAATGTCGGAAATCGGCTGGTCGCTGCACCCTCAACTCGCCGCCGATACGGTGCCGGTCTGCGACCTCGCTCTGTCGCGGCTCTTGGCAATGAACGATGCCAATTTCCCGTGGCTCATCCTGGTGCCGCGACGCCCGGGCGTAAGCGAGATCATCGATCTCGGTGACGCGCAACCGGCGCTGATGAATGAGCTGGCGCTGGTGTCGCGGGCACTCAAGGACGAGACGCGCTGCGACAAGCTGAACATCGCCGCGATCGGCAATATGGTGCCGCAGTTGCACATCCACGTCGTGGCGCGGCGCAAGGACGATGCGGCGTGGCCAAAGCCGGTCTGGGGCGCGGTGCCGCGGCGCGCTTATGAGGCGGATGCTATGGAGCGCTTCGTCGCCGCTATCCGCGGTCGAGTTGTTTCGTCACTGTAGCTCGCGTCCCACGTCGTATTCGTAAAGCCAGCCGACCTTGAACGCGGTGTTGTCCTCGCCGCCGAAGCGCTCGCGCAACTTGAACGTCAGGTCGCGCTTGAGGCGTGCCCAGGGCGAGGCGAGATGATTTTCCTTGGCGCGGGCGCGGGCGCCGAGCACGGCCGCCTTAGTGCGCGGCACCCGCGCCCGCTCATAGTTCAACAGCGCCGCGCCGAGATCGTCGCCGCCGCGCGCGATTTCGGCGGCGAGCACGCAGGCGTCTTCCAGCGCCATGCCGGCGCCGGTGCCGAGATAGGGCAGCATGGCGTGCGCGGAATCGCCGAGCAGCGTGGCGCGGCCGACGCTCCATTTTTCAAGCGGATCGCGGTCGTACAGCGCCCATTTGTACCAGCGCTCGCTGCACGGATAGAGTTTTGTCAGCGCCGGATGCCACGCCGCATAGGTCGTCATCACTTCGGAAACGTCGCACTGCCGCGTCCACGATTCTTCGGTCCAGGCATCGCTGTCGACATGGGCGACGATGTTGAGGAGCTCGCCGCGGCGCACCGGGTAATGCACCACATGGCCGTGCGGGCCCATCCACAGGGCGCCGTTCTTCATGTCGATGTCGGCCGGCACGGCGTCCGCCGGCACCATGCCGCGCCAGCAGATGCAGCCGGTGAAATGCGGCTTGTCCATGCCAAACAGGCTTTCGCGCACCGCCGAATGAATGCCGTCGGCGCCGACGATGACATCGGCCTCGATGGTGCTGCCGTCGGCGAAGCGCGCGGCGGCGGAACGCTCGCCGCCTTCGACGCCGACGCAGCGGGCGCCGAAGCGAAGCTCAGTCGTCTTTAGTGCAGCGCCCAAAACTTCGAGCAAGTCGGCGCGGTGCACAGACAGATTTGGCGCGCCGAATTTTTGCCGGAAGTCGCCGCGTTTGGTGCGCGAAATATAGCGGCCGCTTTTCCAGCTGCGGATGTTGAGAAAATCGGTTTCCGCCGCAATCCCCTGGACCGCGTTCTCAAGGTCGAGCGCGCGTAAGGCTTTGACCGCGTTGGGCGTCAAGTTCAGCCCGGCGCCGATTTCGCTCAGCGCGCCCGACTGTTCGCACACTACTGTCTCGGCGCCGCGCCGCTCCAGCGCCAGCGCTGCGGCCAATCCGCCGATGCCGCCGCCGATGATGGCGATGCGCGGGGAGCGCGCCATGGGTCATGCCTTCCGTTTTGCCGACGTTGGTCCGGGATGGCGCCTCGGGTCAAGCATTGCGCCGCCGCGGCGCACGTTGGGTAAATGGGGGCCTATCGAGCAGGGACGGAAAGCCGATGGGAATCGGTTCCGATTCAACCGCGGTGCGTGGCGACTTAGTCAATCCATTTGGGCTCGGAAGCGGGGGAAATCGTAGTATCGCACCCAGGGCATCGGTAAACGCGGCGAGCCACGGCAGTTTCTGGGGTCCATTGGAAAATAGACTTCTTGCCATCCTCGTAACAGTTAGCACACAGCCAATGCGGTGGTTCCGAGCCGCGCTCATTTGGCTTGAGCATAAAAGCAAAAACGTCAACTCGCAGAGCCTTCAATTCATAGCGTTCCTTCTCACGTTTCCATGTTTCGAGGCCTCGCAATTTTTCTTCAAGCTCGCGTATTTGCTCAACCGCCGTCGCGTAGCGCGTTTGGGCGGCGATGATCTGTTCCCCCAAATCAGCGACGGCCGCATTCCGTTTGACCGTGTCGTCCATATCCTTAAGCGACTTCGCGATGTCGAACATCGTTTTAAAGGCGCTTAAGCCCGCGAATACTTCACCAACCATGCAATCATCCCCCTAACGATGAAAATCCGTATCCACGCGTAGGAATACGTCCGGCCGAGGTATCACGCGCGGCTTTTGTGACAATTGCCGACCGACAAGGACATCTTTTTGCAGTGGATTTTTTAGCGCCCAATCGGCTCGGTAATGAGGCTCAGGATTTTCTGTCGGCAAACCGCTCAGGCATATTATTCTGGCTGGGCATAAAGTGCCTTTGGTGGGGCCTTCTAGCCATTCCGGGACAAGCCAGAATTCATCTTGGTATTCGATTACGTCGCCAATAAACGGCGACCCATCCTCAGTTCGGAATAATAATTTGCGAACGACCACAGCGTTTTGACTCCGTTTTTCAGCCTCTAGCCTCGCGCGATCCCCCGATTCGGAAAAGAGTTGAGCGGCACCGTTCAACCATGCGGTGCATAGCGTGCATGAATCCGCGTAAACCCACATAATGGCTGGCGTTTCTGAATTGTGTCGGTGACTGCCAGACAGGCCGCGGTAAGTGTCGTCACGTTTATATTGACATATGTCTCCGTTATAGTTACATGCTGAATCACTTCGCTCATTGAGGGTGTGTTCTCGAGGCAAGCCTGAATGCAGAGCGAAGGCGGTCCCCGCGCGCGGATTTGCAGTCCGTTCCCGGGCGGCCTCGGGGCCCCGCTCGTCCGGCACTACGACCGGTCCGCGAGGAGCTCGCTGCACTGGCGCCGGGGAGGGTCCTCCCGTTTGCACCCGACGGTTCCAGGAAACGCGGCCCGGGGTTGAGCCAAGAGGTAACAGCCTTGGCGAGCGCCGCAGTGGAGCGCCGGGAGGCGTTGCGCACCGATCGCAAGGTGCGCGCCGCGCCTCGCACGCGCGGTCACTACAGTCCGCGCCTTTCGGCGCTCCGCTCCCTCAGCTTTTTCGAGGGGTGAAAGTTTCAAAGCTCGGGCGCTGATGCGCCGCGAGAACGCCATTGCTTTCCGCCCGCGACTTGACCTTATTGAACGCCGCGGCTTCAATCCGCCACCAAGAGGAAGCCCCGGAATTTATGGGGGAAAAGCGCGATCAGGAGCCAGTCTATGACCTTCCGCATCGCCATTGTGCAGCCGATTTCGCACCGTCCCGGCGAGGACGAGAGCAATGTCGCCGACGCCGTGCGCGCCGTCGAGCACGCCGCCCACGAGGGCGCCGATTTCGTCTGTTTCCCGGAAACCTATCCCGGCCCGTGGCGCATGCCGGCGACCTTCGATCCGACCGCGGGTATGGCCGAGGCGGCCGCCACCCATGGCGTGCACGTGGTGTTCGGCACCATCGAGCCGATCGATCGCAAAGCGGCGACCGCCTACAACCTCATCGTCATGGCCTATCCCGACGGCCGCGCACCGGCGCGCTATCGCCGCACCCATCCGAACGGGCCGTGGATCTATACCGGCGGCAAGGATTGGGAATTCCAATACACGCCGGGCAACGATTTCCCGGTGTTCGACACGGAGCACGGTAAAGTCGGGCTCGCCATGTGCAGCGAAGTCTACATGCCGGAAGTGACCCGGGCGCTCGCTTTGCGCGGCGCCGAATTGATCTTCATGCCGGCGGGCACGGACAAGAACCGGTTGTGGGCGACGTGGCGGACGCTGATCTGGGCGCGCGCCATCGAAAATCTTGCCATCGTGGTGACGACGCAGAATCTGTTCGATCACGGCCAGCGCGGCCTTGCCATGGTGGCGACGCCCGAGGAGATCGTGTTCGAGAGCACGGTCGCCGGCATGAGCCTGGTCGATGTCAGCCTCGATCGCGTGCGCCAGCTGCGCGCCGGTCGCGATGCGGTCGGCTCGTCGGCCGGCTGCGGCGCCAAGCAGGGCGTGCTCGGCCCGCAATGGCAGCGGCCGGAGCTTTACGACGCGATCTACCCGCGGCCGTTGCGCGAAGCGGCTGAGTGATTGTTTGATTGATCCCCGCATCGTGCCCGAACGCCCCGAACTCGGCCCGCGACCGCACCTCGGTTACACGGCGAGCGCCGTCGATCGCGCCGCCGACCGCCGCACCGACGACGCGGCGCTGGCGAAATTCCTCAAAGACGATCGCGCCGCCGGCTATGTCATCGGCGGCGAGCTCGTGGTGATGAAAGCGCGCGGCGCGGATATCGACCCGCTGTTTTCGCCCGCCGAAGCGGCTGCGTTCGGCGGAGCGCGCGAAACCATCTTTCTCGGCCTGGTGGGAGAAGCACCGCGCTTCGGCTTCGGCATCGATCCGGCCGCGATCGATCAGCTCAAGGCGCGCAACGATCTGAAAATCACCGACCTGCGTACCATCGCGGTGCAAGGCTTGGTGGACGCGGCGCATCTGCCGCCGCTCGCCGAAGCCAAGGCGCTGATCGGTTGGCATGCGCGCCACCGCTTCTGTCCGAATTGCGGGACGCCGACGCGGGTGGTGCAGGGCGGCTGGCGGCGCGATTGTCCGTCCTGCAAAGCCGAGCATTTCCCGCGCACCGATCCGGTCGTCATCATGCTGGCGATTTCAGGCGAGCGCTGCGTGCTCGGCCGTTCGCCGCGCTTCGCGCCGACCATGTGGTCGGCGCTGGCCGGCTTTGCCGAGCCTGGCGAAACCATAGAGGAAGCGGTGCGGCGCGAGGTGCTGGAAGAAGCCGGCATCCGCTGCGGCAAGGTCACATATGCCATGTCGCAGCCGTGGCCGTTCCCGAGCTCGCTGATGATCGGCTGCCATGCGCAGGCGCTGTCGGACCATATCGTCATCGACCGCAGCGAGATCGAGGACGCGCGCTGGTTTTCGCGCGAGGAATTGGCGCTGATGCTCGGCCGCCGCCATCCCGACGGCTTGACCACGCCGCCGCCGGTCGCCATCGCCCACCATCTCATTCGCAGCTTCGTCGAGGATGGCTGCCAGGTTCTTGATTAACAGGTGCTTGATCGACATGTCCTTGACTGACAAGTTCTCGGTTGACGTGTCCTCGCGTGACGCGCCGCGCATTCTCTGCACTGGCATCATCGTGCTCGACGAGGTGTTTCGCGTCGAGCAATTCCCGCAGCCCGACGGCAAAGTGCAGGCGACGGGATTCTTCGTGGTCAACGGCGGCTGCGCGGCCAATGCGGCGGTGGCGATCGCCCGCCTCGGCGGCCGCGCGTCGCTCGCCGGCCCGATGGGCGGACCGGCGGGCGAGGACGCCAATGGCGATCGGGTTTTGGCTGCGTTCGCGCGCGAAAAGATCGACTGCACGTTCTGTCAGCGTGTCGACGGATTGGCGACGGCGCTGTCGGCGATTTTCATGGATGCGCGCGGCGACCGCACCATCGTGACATATCGCGATGAAAGAATCGCCACGACGACGCCGGCCGATCCAGACCGGATCGTTGCGGCAGCGGACGCGGTGTTGGCGGATAATCGCTATCCGGCGTTCGTGGAACCGATCTGCGAAGCGGCGCGGCGGCGCAACGTGCCGGTGATCCTCGACGGCGACCGGCCGACCGACGAAGACGATCCGCTGTTTCGCCTCGCCACCCACGTGATCTTTTCCTCGGAATGTTTGCGCGCCACCACCGGTGTCGCCGATCTCGCCGCTGGGCTTGAGCGCATCGCGCGCAAGACCGACGCCTTTCTCGCGGTGAGCAACGGGCCGAACGATATTTTGTTTTTCGAAGGCCGCAAGCTCTGCCAATTGCCGGTGTTCGACATCGAGGCGGTCGATACGCTCGGCGCCGGCGACGCCTTTCACGGCGGCTTTGCGTTGGCATTGGCCGAAGGCCGCAGCGAAGTCGACGCCATGCGCTTCGGCGCCGCGGTTGCCGGCATCAAATGCAGCCGGGTCGGCGGTTCGGCCGGGGCGCCGACCCGGGCAGAAGTCGAGGCGTTTTTGGCTGAGCATTGAGCCATTTCCACTGATCCCCGCTTTCGCGGGGATAGCTTCGCCACTTGATTTGGAATAATCTTCTATATATAGAGGTTTAGCCTCGCCAATTTGGAAGATTATTCGCCATTATGGACGCCATTGACCGGAAAATCCTTGCGGTTCTGCAGGAGAATGCCGCCCTCTCCGTAGCCGAGATCGGCTCCCGAGTCGGCCTGTCGTCGACGCCGTGCTGGAAGCGGATCCAGCGGCTGGAGTCGGAAGGCGTCATCCAGAAGCGCGTCGCGCTGGTCGATCAGGATCGCATTGGGCTCGGCGTCAGCATCTTCGTCTCGATCGAGACCGGCGACCATTCGCAGGAATGGCTCGGCCGCTTCGCCCAAGTGGTCGGCGCCATGCCCGAGGTGATGGAATTCTACCGCATGGCCGGCGACGTCGATTACATGCTGCGTGTCGTGGTGCCCGACATCGCCGGCTACGACACGTTCTACAAAAAGCTGATCGCCGCGGTGCCGCTGAAGAACGTCACCTCGCGCTTCGCCATGGAAAAGATCAAGTCGACGACGGCGTTGCCTATTCCGGAGGTCAGATGACGGACGACGGACGACGGATTAGAAAGTCATCTGTCGTCTGTCGTCTGTCGTCTGTCGTCTGTCCTCCGTCGTCCGATCTCACGACGCCTTGCGCGACACCGTATTCGACTGCCGCGGCCGCATGTAGATCTGGTCGCTGAGCGTCAGCGTGCCGGTGACGACATAGCCGTAGGACGGGTTGTAGGTGTACTGCGCTTCGCCGAGCAGCAGATAGGTGTTCGCCACCGCCAGATTTGCCGGAATGGTGACGACGGTGCCGACCGTGCGCGCGGTGCCGTTGAGCGTATCGCTCCAGACCACGGTGGCCTGGCCGTTGGCGTCGATGGCAAGCTCCGACACCACCGAATGGAGCTGGGCGGCGGCGTAAGGCGCGATGATGTCGGACGCGGCGTTGAGGATATTGGTCATGTCGGTATTGGTGACGGCGGTGAACTGGCTTGGCAGGTCGGCGAGCGCGTGCGCGGTCAAGGTTACCTTGCGCTGGGTGGCGACAGCCGTCGTGATTTCGACGCAGCCGAGATAGAGCGTCATCATGATCGGCAGCAGCATGGCGAACTCGACGGCGGCCAGCCCGCTGCGCGCCTTGGCAAAGCGCGTCAGGCCGCCGGACATATTGCGAGCGAGAGCGATCATGGCCCGTCTCCTCAGGATGCTGCGTAGGGTTCGTTTTTGAAGACGGCGGTGGCGGCCAAAAGATTGTAGCCGCCGGTCAAGGTGCTCAGGCTGAAGCCGAACAGATCGACATAGACCGGATATTTATAATACAGCCGCACCACCACGATGTCGCCCGGACCGCCGGGATGGTAGCCGAGGCTCGAGCTTTGGAAGACGCCGTTGCTGACCGGGATGCCGAGGCCCACCGCGGCGAACGACGAATAGGTCTCGACGTCGATGTAGACGCCGCTGTCGCAACTGAACAGGCCGGTAATGGCGTTGCAGACCTGCGACTTGAATTGCGCCGCGGTCCAGCCTTGGGTCTGCGCCTGGCCGGTCAGGACCAGCCGCGCCGCCGTGGCCGCCGCGGTTTCGAGCGATTGGCTGGCGAAGAACAGGATCGCGGTTTGCAGGATCGCGAAGATCAAGGCGACGAACGGCGCCGCGAGAAGGCCGAACTCGACGGTGGTCGATGCCTGGCGTTGCGAAACGAAACGGCGCGGCAGCGGCGAACTCAACAGCCGGACTGCCCGCGCTGAAATTTTTGGTTTCAGCTGCTCGAACATGTCACCCTCACCCAGTGCGGCCCGCGCATCGGCGCGAACCCACGGTGAAGCATTACCCGGCAGCTATTGGCGATAGGTTGCAGCGAATGCCGCTAACCGGCGACGAGCTTTAAGACCTCGTCAACCGTGGCAGGCGCTGTCAGTGCGGCGCGCCGGCACCGGAAGCCAAGGACTGGGCGTTGCGGGCCGTCATGCGGGCGAGTGTATCGGAGAAGAAGTCGGTCTGGTCGGCGAGCGTGACCCGCGCGGCGCACTCCGGCGTGCAGCTATAGGTCATGCGGTTGACGCCGCGATAGACCACGACGATCTTGTCGACCGGCCCCTGGACTTCGACGTTGTGCTCGACCAGCACCGCGCCGCTCTTGTCCATGATGAGGAAGTTGGTGGCGCCGTAGGACTTGCCGGTGAGGACAGCGAGGCCGCCGGGCTGGACCGACAAGTCGGCGATCAGCGGGTTGCCGACCACCACGGTGGTTGCCCGGTCGGGGAGCTTGATGACCCTGGCCTCGTCGAGATGCACGACGACCGTGTCGTCGGCACGGACCGCGGCAGCGCCCGCGGCAAGGAACAGAGCCATCGCCAGCAAGCAAAGCGGTCTAAGCGCCGCGAGGCCGCGCAAGCACAATGCCGTCATCGATACTCTCCGAAACGCTACGCGGATTCGACGACCAGACTATGCTCCAATTCAACTGAATTGGGTCATAGTCTAGGATCTTTGTTTGAGCGTGATCTTATCCGAAAACCGGTATCCACTTTTCGGGATCATGCTCTAGAGAACCCGTACTGTGACCGATCCACTTGACTGCAAAATAGTGAATGAAGTGCAAATCGGCCGGCCAGACCGGCGTGACGGCGCGGTGACGCACGCTTAACGCTTGCCGCGAAATCCGCAAGACCGCCGTTTCACCGCGTGAACGGATGCGCGAGCTGGGCCGGAAATGTCTTGGGAAATTCGCGCTCGGCGATGCCGTAGTGACCCGGCAGCTCGCCGGCCGGCATATAGAAGGTGCCGAACATGACATCGAGCACCGGGAAGGTTGCGGCAAAATTCCGCTCGCCGCCGCGCTCCGGCGCGGTGTGGTGCCAGCGGTGGAACACCGGACCGGCGATGACGTATTTGAACGGCCCCAGCGTCCAATCGAGATTGGCGTGCACGAAGGCGGAATGGGCGATGGTCAAAGGCCCGAGCACCAGGAAGATGTTGGGCGAGATGCCGGCAAGCAGCAAGGCGACGTCGGCGAACACGCTGCCGAGGAACAGGTTGACCGGATGGAAGCGCGCCGCCGAGATCCATTCCAGTTCCTCGGAGGAGTGATGCACGGCGTGGTACTTCCACATTCTCTCGCGGTGGAAACCGCGGTGCGTCCAGTACAGAATGATATCTTCGCCGACCAGGAACAGCACCATCTGCACGGCGATCGGCAGCGCGGCGAGCGGCCCGTGGCCGTTGTCGTAGAAGGCGATCAGGCCGTCGGCCGTGGTGATGCCAAATAACAGCGCGGCGCCGACGATGAGCAGCCCGATGCGCAAGTAACGCGTGATCACCGGGATGAAGAACCAATAGCAAAGATCGGTGACGAGATCGGACTTCCGCCACCACGGTCGGCCGGGATTGCAGGCCCAGAACGAGGTCAGGACCGTGAACGCGGCGGCGATCGCCAGCGAGATCCCGATGTTTTTGGTCAACGTTTCGCCAACGCTGTTGAAGAACGCGAGCAGCTCGAGGCCCATGCTGTCGGGGCCCGGTGCGCCGTCTGGCGGCAGAAACATGTGTCGATCCCTGCGTGAGGCTCGCGCGGCGGCGGCGACGCTCCAAGTGATACAAGTGATATCGGTGCGGCCATTAATACGGCGTGAAAGATACCGGAGCGCCGGCCCCGCGCATGGCGGCGATGTCAGCGGCGATTTGATGCAAACTTTGCGTCGCGGGCTTACCTGATCGAAACTGTTATCTGCTATCCATGTTCTTGCGACGGCGGCGTCCGGAACCTATCGCGCCCTGCCGCGTCGACGCAGGAGCTCAAGGGCTCGTTGCACAACAGCGTCGCCATTCGCCCGATCGCAATACGTTGTTAACTACAATGCGGAACAGGCGATATACCGCCGGTTTCTTCGAACGATTTAACCCCAATGAAATTTCTCGTTGTTAGCGTCGCCATCGATCCTAACGGCCGGAAAAAACGGCCGCTGGGTCACGCTCAGACAGCCACGTGTGGACCTTAAGGAGCCAACTCATGAAGACCCTTTTTGCGCGTTTCGTGAAGGACGAGTCGGGCGCCACGGCCATTGAATACGGTCTCATCGCCGCCGGCATCTCGGTTGCGATCATCGCCGTCGTCCAGGGCCTCGGCACCAACCTGAAGAACACCTTCTCCAGCGTTTCGACCGCCCTCAAGTAAGCGTCGTTTACTCCGTTACGAGAGGGCTCCGGTCGCGTGCCGGAGCCTTTTCGCGTTTCGGCCTTGAACCCGTGAACGGGCATGCGGACGCCATGTTGACCGAAGTGATCAGATTGACGCTGTTCCCGGCAATGATGGCCTTTGCCGCGTCCAGCGATCTTTTCACCATGACCATCGCCAACCGGGTGTCGTTGATCCTGGTCGGCGGCTTCGTGCTGCTCGCTCTGCTGACCGGGATGAGCGTCCACGACATGCTGATCCATGCCGGCGCCGCCGCGGCGGTGCTGGTGGCCGCCTTCTTGTGCTTCACCCGTGGCTGGATCGGCGGCGGCGATGCCAAGCTTGCCGCCACCACGGTGCTGTGGCTCGGCGTCGGCCATCTTGCCGATTATCTGATCTATGCCTCGCTGCTCGGCGGGGCGCTGACGTTGTTGCTGATCCAGTATCGCGCCTTGCCGATGCCGCAACTCCTGCTCGGCCGGGAATGGGCCGAGCGGCTGCACCGTCCCGATTGCGGCGTGCCCTACGGCATCGCGCTCGCGGTCGCGGCTCTCGTGGTCTATCCGCAGACCGAGTGGATGACGGCGCTCGGCCTTTGAGCTTGCGGCGCCCGGCGCGGGCCGCAGCAACACAAGATTAACGCGATTTGGATACGCCTCATTAACCATGCCTTGACCTTTAGCTGGTCAAATCCGGCGATGACGGCGCTTTCCGCCGTCACGTGGGAAGTGAAGCGTAATGAAAGCCGCGCGTCTCGTTGTCCTCGGTGTCGCTCTCGCCGCTGGCGGGGTTGCGGCCTATTTGGCGAGTAGCCATCACGAGGCGCCGCCGCCGGCTGCGCCGCCGCCACCGCCGCTCGCGACCGTCGAGATCCTGATCGCCAAGAACGACCTCGGTCGCGGTCAGTTGATCGGCGAAGGCGACATCGGCTGGCAGATTTGGCCGCAGGCCGCAGCGACTCAGACTTTCGTGAAAAAGACCGAGCGGCCGGATGCGATGCGGCAATTCGTCGGCGCCATCGTGCGCATACCGGTCGCCGCCGGCGAACCGATCCGCGATCCGGCGGTGGTGTTCGCAAAAGGCTCGGGCTTCCTCGCCGCGGTGTTGACCAAGGGCATGCGCGCGGTGTCGATGGAGGTTTCCGCCGAGAACGGCGCCGGCGGCTTCATCCTGCCCGACGATCATGTCGACATCCTCCTGACGCGGCGCGACAAGGCTGCTGAAAAGCTGATCGGCGTCGAGAAGATCACCAGCGAAGCGATCCTGCGCAACGTGCGCGTGCTGGCGATCGACCAGGCGGTGGAGGAAAAAGCCGGCCAGAAGGTCGTAGTCGGCAAGACCGCGACGCTCGAATTGAACCCGGACCAGGCCGAGACTCTCGCGTTGTCGCGCCAGCTCGGCACCCTGTCGCTGGCATTGCGCAGTCTGGTCGACTCGCAATCATCGACCGTCGAGGGCGGCGACGACGACGACCGGCGCGGCCCCATGAATACCGTGCGTTTCGGCGTGAGCACCCTGTCGCTATCCCACTGATCGGACAAAGGGACCTCACCATGGCAACAAGGACAAGGATCCACGCGGCTCTCGCCGGTCTGATCGCCGTGTCATGGCTGGTGCCATGGCAAGCCAGTGCCGCCGGCGACGCGCCGCCGAGCCAGCCGCCGATCCAGACCCTGCAGATCGCGGCGAGCGATGTCGGAGCGCACTCCGTGGCGCTCGGCGTCAGCAAGTCGCTGGTCATCGATCTTCCGCGCGACATCAGAGATGTTCTGGTCGCCGATCCCTCGATCGCCAATGTGGTCGTACGCTCCTCGCGCCGCGCCTACATCATCGGCATCAAGCAAGGCCAGACCAGCGTTTTTATCTTTGACGCGCAAGGCAAGCAGATCGCCAGCCTCGATCTCGCCGTGATGCGCGATCTCAACGGCATTCGCTCGGCGGTCAAGCACGTGCTGCCGAACGACGACATCACGGTCGAGGGCATCGGCGATGCCGTCGTTCTGTCCGGCACCGTGGCGAGCCAATTGGAGTCGCAGCAGGCTTACGACATGGCGTCGCGACTGGTCGAAGCCATGACGGCCACCGGGAACATCGCCGCCGGTTCGGCAGACCGGGTCGTCAACGCTCTTGTCGTCCGCGGCCGCGACCAGGTCATGCTCAAGGTGACCGTCGCCGAGGTCGAGCGCGACGTCATCAAGCAGCTCGGCGTCAACCTGTCCGGTTCGCTGGGCTACGGCACGGCCGTCATCAATTTCAACAACACCAATCCGTTTTCGGCGCTCGGCCAGTCGCTCAGCGGCTCCGCGATCAACGGCAGCTTCAAGTCGATCAACGCCACGTTGCAGGCCATGGAACAGGCCAGCGTCATTCACACGCTGGCCGAGCCGAACCTGACCGCGATCTCCGGCGAAACCGCAACCTTCATGGCTGGCGGCGAGTTTCCGGTCCTGAGCGGCTACTCCTGCGCGCCGCTCAATAGCAACGCGGGTGCGCCGACGACCTGTCAGCCGGGGGTCACTTTCAAGAAATTCGGCGTCAGCCTGAATTTCACCCCGGTCGTGCTCGCCGAGGGCCGCATCAGCCTCAAGGTCATGACCGAGGTGTCGGACCTGTCGACCCAGAATGCGATAACCGTCGTCGAGCCCGGCACCAACGCGTCGGCGACTATCCCGTCGATCCGCACCCGCCGCGCCGATACCACGGTGGAG
>DATHHM010000111.1:0-2013 GCA_035317145.1 Xanthobacteraceae bacterium
TGGCGAATTGAATGGTGCCGCCGGCGGCGGTGAAGCGCGCGTGCAATTCCGGCAACACGCGTCGCGGCTCGACATGGCCTTCATCGGCGTAGAACAGGCCATCGCGGAAGCGCCCCTCAAGCGACGGTTCGAGTTCGGTGACGGCGTGCGCGTCAAGCCGCCGATAACAGGTCGTGAGCCTGGCAAAACGTTCGAAGTCGGCGCGGTCGCGCGGATGCGCCACCACCAGCGAGCCGTTGAACGGCGTTTGCGGAAAATGTTCGCGCCACAGGTCGAGCGAGCGGATGCCGAGCCGGCTGATCACGGGTTCAGATGCCTCAGCCTCGCAGTAAGGCGCAAGCATGCCGCCGGCCCAGTAGCTGGTCGACTGCGTCATCGTGGCGTCGCTGCGCTCGTGCAGCGTGACCTCGTGGCCGGCTTGCGCAAACAGCAGTGCCTGCCACGCGCCGGCAATGCCTGCGCCAATGACGGAAACCGGAGATTCCCTCCCGGTCGCGACGGGCAACGGCCCGCGCCGTACGTTCGAACCCTGATACATCCCTGTCCCTTCGCCGGCATGACCCGGATCAGGTTCAAAGGGTCACCGCGGTCTCGCAGCCTGCGAACAGGATTTGAGCGTGCGGTCTCTCAGCTCCTCATCGGAGCTCCCCTCGGAACAGGGCTAATGTAAGCCGATGGTGCGGAGTGTCAACGCGCCTGCGGATTGTTTGCACCGGCTTGCCTGGCGGGAACCTGCCATGCGCGGGCCGGCCAGGCTTTTCTCCGCTTATCGCGGCGGCGCGCTGGCGAGCATCGGCTCGGTAGGGCTGATACGTTCGTGCCGCTGGCGCTTGGCGGCGTAGTAATAGCCGCTGGCGTAGTAGGACACAGCGCGGTTGGGGTTACCGTTTGCCGCGCGGTAGGCGCCGGCGAGATATTTCACCGCGTAAGTGAGATTGGTGTTGGGATCGCGCAGCCCCTCGGCGGTGCCGGTGTAGCCGAGGCCGCGCGCGGTCGCGAGCTTGATCTGCATCAGGCCGATAGTGCCGCCGCGTCCGATCAAGTGAGGCTGATACCGGCTTTCACGCACGATCACGCGATGCACCAGCGCTTCCGGCACGCCGTTGGCCTGGGCGTGGCTGGCGACCAGCGCATCATATTGCGCGCGCTGGGCTTGAGCGGCATGCGGAAGCAGCGCCACCATGGCGGCGAGCCAGGCGAGAGACAGTAGACGTTTCATGAGGGATGGCCTCGGAGGGGACATGATGAATGAGTGCTTCACGGCCGAGATTGTTGCAATCGCCGGGCGATGATGTGGCCGAATTCCGGCTTTCTTGGGCGTTTCCGGCATCCGCTGCGGCCAGATTTACCAAGAATTATGCCTTGGCGTGCTTCGATCGGGCCGAAAAACCGCAGGAATCCGGCCGCGCCAATGACCATGTCCGTTGCCAATATCGCCGAGGATGCCAGCCCGATGCGCGGGCTGCTGCCGCTGTGGGTCGGCGCACTGATCTATGCGCTGTTTCTGGTGGCCGGAAACCGGCTGCTGATCGATCCCGATACGATGTGGCAGATCACGGTCGGTCAGTGGATATCGGACCATCGCGCCGTGCCCGAGACCGATGTCTATTCCTTCACCATGCGCGGCCAGCCGTGGATTTCGACGCAGTGGCTGGCGCAGGTGCTCTACGCCAAGGCCTATGCAATATCGGGCTGGAGCGGGCCGGTGGTGCTGGCCGCAACGGTAATCGCGGCGACGTTCGGCATGTTCGCAAGATTCCTGAGCCGGCGGCTGAGCGAAAGCACGACGCTGGTATTCATTGCGGCGGCGCTGGCGTTGACCGTGCCGCATCTTTTGGCACGGCCGCATGTGCTGGCGTTGCCGGTCATGGTGGCGTGGGTCGGCGGACTGATTGCAGCCGCGGATCGGCGGGGCGCGCCGTCCTTCTGGCTTTTGCCGCTGATGGCGCTATGGGCCAACCTGCATGGCGGCTTTGTGTTCGGCCTGGTGTTGATCGCGCCGATCGCGCTCGA
>DATHHM010000112.1:0-16330 GCA_035317145.1 Xanthobacteraceae bacterium
GTCCGCCACTCGTTCGCCTGGATCAAGGGCGCGGCTGGCCCGGCCTCGACCCAACAGGTGACGAAATTCACCAAGGCGGTGCTGCAGGCGATGAAGGAGAACGGCGTCGCCGGCCAAAAGCTCGGCGTCGACTTCGTCGACATCAACATGATCAACATCTTCAAGGAGAACAACATCGAGTGGACCGACGGCATGAGCGCGATGATGGACGCGCGCGCCGTCAAGAGCGCGGACGAGCAGGAATGCTTCCGCATCGTCGGCGCCATCGGCGACGCCACGCACTGGGAGTGCATGAAATTTTTGCGCCCCGGCATCACCGAGAATCAGGTGACGGCGCATCTGATGCAATATCTCTACAACATTCCGGGCATGGAGGACGTGGAGGACGTGATTGTGTCGTCCGGCCCGAACACCTGGCCGAACTGGCGCAATTTTTCCGACCGCATCATCCAGCCCGGCGACATCGTGTTCATGGATTTGGCGGCGCTGACCTGGAACGGCTACAAATCCTGCTATTACCGCACCTATTGCGTCGGCAAGGAGCCGAGCAAAGAGCAGAAAGAGACTTACGAGACCGCGCTGAAATGGCTCTACGATTCGATCGGCGCGGTGAAGGCCGGCGCCACCACGCGCGACATCGCGCTGAAATGGCCGTCGGCGATGGAGACCTGGGGCTACGAGGACGAAGACCAGGCCGCCGCCAATCTGTGGGGCCACGGGCTGGGGCTCGCGCAATACGATCCGCCGGTAATTTCGCGCATCTGGTCGCTCGATCATCCGGTCGAGATCAAAGAGGGCATGACGTTTGCGCTCGAGACCCAGCACGGCAAGCAGTTCCGCTACGGCGTGCGCATCGAAGAGATGCTGATCGTGCACAAGAACGATATCGAGATCGTGTCGAATTTCCCGGTCAAGCAGATCACCGTGGTCGATCCGCTGCCGGGTTATGGCGATCATGTGAGATGACTCTTTACCTCCCCCTAAAAGGGGGAGGAGGCGAGCGAAGCGAAGCCGGTGGGGGTCCGTCGTTGCGCACTGACCCCCACCAGATCGCCTGCGGCGATCGTTCTCCCCCTTTCAGGGGGAGGAAAGAGTTCGGCGATGAGTTGGAAAAGATGAGTGTGTCCACGTTCATTGTCCCGCTCAAAGATCGCAGCGCCACCGATCCCGATCGCGTGGGACCGAAGGCGGCGAATCTGGCCAAGCTGACACACGCGGGATTGCCGACGCCCGGCGGCTTCTGCATTACGGCGGATGCCTATCGTCGGCAGATCCAGCATCTCGGACTCATCGATGCACTTCGTGAATACCCGAACGCCGATCAACCGACGCAACGCCGCCTGGCGGTCGAGATCAGGCTGAAACTTTATCAGAGCGATCTCGCGCCCGACCTCTTGGCGGACATCCTCACCGCGTGGTGGGAGGAGCCGAAGCCCGCGGCGGTGCGTTCTTCGGCGCTGATCGAGGATCGTGCCGATACCAATTTTGCCGGCCAGTTCGAAAGCTTCCTCGGCGTCAATGACGACACCGAATTCCTCACCACGCTGCGCGCCTGCTGGGCGGCGCTGTGGACCACCAATGCGCGCCGCTACATGGCGCAGCACGATCTCGATCCCGCCGATACCGCCATGGCGGTGCTGGTGCAGCCGCTCGTTGCCGCGCGCGCTTCCGGCGGCGGCTTGAGCGAAACCGCCGACGGCCACATGCTGCTCAGCGCCACCTGGGGGCTCGGCTCGGCGATCGCCCAAGGCGAAGTGGTGCCCGATCGCGTCGTGCTCAGCCGCCACGGCTTTTTGCGCAGCAACGAAGCCGGCCGCAAGCACCATCGCGAAGCTTGCGTGCATGGCGCCGGCACGCTGCCGCAGGCGGTGCCGGAAGAGATGGTCAGCGCGCCGTGTCTTGAAGCCGGCGAGGCAACGACGCTCGGCCGCCTGATGCGCAAAGCCGAAGACGTGCTCGGCATGCCGGTCGAGATCGAATGGGCGCTCGACGATGTGGGATTTAAATTATTGCAGGCGCGGCCGCTGCGCGTCGCCGAGCCCCATGTGACCGACGAGATTTGGCTGAAACATCCCGGCCTCAACGGCCATCCGGCCGGCATCGGCTGGGGCTCCGGACGCGCAGTCGTCGTCAATTGCGAATGCGAGCTCAGCCGCGTCGCGCCGGGCGACATTTTGGTGACGCGCGTCGCCGGGCCGGCGCTGAGCCATATTCTGCCGAGGGTCGCCGGCGTCGTTGCCGAGCTCGGCGGCTCGACGTCGCACTTGGCATCGCTCGCTCGCGAGCGCGGCATTCCCATGGTGCTCGGCGTGCTCGACGCGACGCGAAAAATTCCCGACGGCGCCCAGGTCGCGGTCGACGGCGTTGCCGGCGTGGTGCGGTGGCTCGCCTGATGCGCGCCAACAAGCCGCGGATTTTTGTGACGCAGCCGGTGTCCGAGCACGCGCTCAAACGACTTCGCGCGGTGGCGAGCGTCAAGGTGTTTGCCGATTCGAGCCGCATCATCCCCAAGCGCACGCTGATCGACGCCGTGCGCAAGGCCGATATCCTGTTCTGCCTGCTCCACGACGCGATCGACCGCACCGTGATCGAAGCCAATCCGGACCTGCGCCTGATCGCGGCCCAGTCGATCACGCCGTCCAACATCGACGTCGCCACGGCGACGGCGCGGCGCATTCCGGTCACCGTGACGGCGCCGCTCACCACCGAAGCGACCGCCGACCTCACCTTCGGCCTGATGCTCACGGTGGCGCGGCGCATGATCGAGGGCGACCGCATGGTGCGCGCCGGCAAATTTCCCGGCGGCCAGTCGGCGCATCTCATGGGCTCGTACGTCTGGGGCAAGACCATCGGCCTCATCGGCGGCGGCGGCCTGATCGGCAAGGCGGTGGCGCGGCGCGCCCACGGCTTTTCCATGCGCGTGCTCTATTGGACACCGCGGCGCAAGCCGGAGCACGAGGAGCGCGAGGCCGGGCTCACTTACGTGCCGCTCGATCAGTTGCTGCGCGAAGCCGATTTCGTCTCGATCCACTCGCCGCTCAACAAGGAAACGCGGCATCAGATCGGCGCGCGCGAGCTGCGGCTGATGAAAAAGACCGCATACATCGTCAACACCGCGCGCGGCCCGATCATCGATGAAGCCGCCCTCGTTGGCGCGCTGACCAGAAAACAAATCGCCGGCGCCGGCCTCGACGTGTTCGAGCACGAGCCCAAGATCGACAAAGCATTGGCGAAAATGCCGAACGTCGTGCTGACGCCGCACCTCGGCAGCGCCACGCCGGAAGTGCGCGAGGCGATGGCGAACATCGTCGTCGACAATATATTGGCGTTCCTCGGCGGCCATAGACTGCCGAACTGCGTTAATCCGCAGGTTTTTGCGTTATAAGGATTGTCATGCCCCGCGAAGGCGGGGCACCCAGTAACCACGGAAGTCGAAGTAAATACGCGAGCGTCGGCGGATACTGGATCATCCGCCTTCGCGGATGATGACAAGAGAAACCAATGCGGCCCACGATCGCCATCACCGACAGCGTCTTCCCGTCGCTCGACCCCGCGAAGAAAGCGCTGGCACGGCTCGACCCCGAATATCGCATGGCGAAGAGCGCATCCGCCGACGACATTCTCGCCGTGGCGCGCGATGCCGACGCCATCCTCGTCACCTATGCAAAACTTCCCGGCGAGCTGTTGCGGCAGCTCACGCGCTGCAAGGCGATCGGCCGTTTCGGGCTTGGCGTCGACAACATCGACCTGCCGGCGGCGAAGGAGCTCGGCATCGCCGTAAACTACGTGCCGGATTATTGCCTACGCGAAGTGTCGGACCACGCCATGGCGCTGTTGCTGGCGCTCGCCCGCAAGGTGACCTTCTCCAACAAGCTGGTGCAGTCCGGCCGCTGGGAGGTGCCGCCGATCGTGCCACTGCGGCGCCTCGAGGGCCAGGTGCTGGGGCTGATCGGCTTCGGCAATATTCCGCGCGCGCTGGCGCCGAAGGCCAAAGCGTTCGGATTCAAGGTTCTCACCCATGATCCTTATGTGAAGCAGGACGCGCTCGGCGCGGCCGGCGTCGAAGGCGTGAGCTTCGACGACTTGCTGGCGCGTTCCGATTTTATTTCAGTTCATGCGCCGCTGTTGCCGGCAACGCGCGGGCTGATGAATGCCGCGGCCTTTGCCAAGATGAAAAAGGGCGCCTATCTCATCAACACCGCGCGCGGCCCGCTGGTCGACGAGCCGGCGCTGATCGCCGCGCTCGATTCCGGCCATCTCGGCGGCGCTGCGCTCGATGTGGTGACGACGGAGCCTCTGGCGAAAGACTCCGCCCTCGTCGGCCGCGATAACGTGATCCTTACGCCACACACCGCGTTCTATTCGGTCGAAGCCCTGGAGGAATTGCAGACGAAATGTGCGAGCGACGTCGCGCGCGTGCTCAGCGGAGAAAAAGCGATCTACCCGATTTCGGCTTAGGCGCTCGATCAGTAGCGCAGCGCCTGGCCCTCGATGGTGCAGCGGCGCATCAGCCGCGGCTCTTCGCGCGGAAAATCCTTGCGCGCATGGATCGAGCACCAATTGTCCCAGACCACGAGATCGCCGAGCCGCCATTCGTGCTCGTAGACGATTGCCGGATCTTCCGCGATATCGAACAGCTGCGCCAACGCCGCCTCGCTGTCCTGCGGCGAAAAGCCTTCGATGCGCGCCGACATCAGCCGGCTGACATAGAGCGCCTTTCTGCCGGTCGCCGGATGGGTGATGATGATCGGCTGCTCATGATGCAGAATCTTCTCCAGTTCGACGCGCGAAAGATCGAGGCGCTCGCGCCGTTTGTAGTCGTGCACCTGCAGCACGTTGCGGCCTTCGAGGCGGTCGCGCAACACGCGTGGAATGTTTTCATAAGCCTTGTACATATTGGAGAAGCAGGTCTCGCCGCCCGACGACGTGAGCTGCATCGAATACAAAAACGTCGCGCGATGCGGCTGCGGGTAATAGCTGGTGTCGTGATGGAACCACATCTCGCCGTCGCCGAAGGCGCCGGCCGACTTTCCGTTCTCGACGATGTTGGTGACCATCATGAACGGCGTATCGTAGTCGCCGCCGGGGGTGCGGCCGTTGGCCGGGCGGCGGCGGATATGGACCTTGCCGAAATAGCCGGCGGCGCGCAGCTGGTCGGCTTCCGACAGATCCTGATCGCGAAACACCACGACGACGTGTTCGTCGAACGCGGCGTTGATGGCCTTGACCGTGGCGTCATCCAGCGGCCGGCGCAGATCGACACCCTTGATCTCGGCGCCGAGCGCCGGCGACAGCGGCTCAACCGACATCGTCATGCGTTTCCTCCATTCTGCATCCGGGATAAGTGCATCCGGGACAAAACTCGGACTTTGGCGAATATTCGTGCTTTTCCGCTTCTGCCGCAAGCCGGCGCTTGTCTGGCGTCGCTCGCCAAGCGATATTTCTCGCGCATGCGGCACCGTCGACCAGATCGATTTTTTGAAACTTTTCTTTCTGCCGTTATCGGCGCGGCTTTGCTGTCGGGATCGAACATCGCGCCTCACGCCGCCGAGCCGGAAGCGTTTTACAAGGGCAAGACCGTCATCCTCTACATCGGGTTCGCTCCAGGCGGCAGCTACGACTACTTCGGCCGTCTCGTCGCGCGGCACATCGGCCGGCATCTTCCCGGCAACCCGACGGTGATCGCGGAACAGATGCCGGGCGCCGGCAGCTTCACCGCGGCGAATTTTCTCTATGCGCGCGCGCCGAAGGACGGCACCGCGTTCGGCATCGTCAGCCAGACCATGGCAATCGAAGAAGCGCTCGGCACGCCGGGCGTCCAGTACAAAGCCGCCCGGTTCAACTGGATCGGGCGCGCGACGTCCGTCAACGAGGTCTCATTGACCTTCCATAGCTCGAACACGAGGACAATTCGCGACGCGATCGCCAATGAAACGACGATGGCCAGCACCGGCGCCGGCTCGCCATCGGAAACCTATCTCAAATTGCTCAATGCCGTAGCAGCGACCAAGTTCAAGCTGGTCGGTCCGTATCCCGCGTCCAACGACGCCATGCTGGCAATGGAGCGCGGCGAGGTCGACGGCGCGTTTACCTCCTACAACACGCTCAAGGTCGCTCGACAGGATTGGCTGCGCGACAAAAAGATCAACATCCTCGTGCAATACGGCGAGCGCTCGGCCGATCTGCCGGGCGTGCCGTATGCGGTCGATCTCGCCAAGACCGAGGCGGACAGGCAGCTGATGGCCTTCTATGTCAGCTCGGAAGCGGTCGGGCGCGCCTTCCTGGCGCCGCCGGAAATGCAGGCCGAGCGTGTTGCAGCCTTGCGCAAGGCCTACGACGAGACCATGCGGGACCCGCAATTGCTGGCGGAAATCGACCAATCGCATTCGGAATTCAGCCCGCTGTCCGGCGACGAGCTGCAGCGGCTGGTAGCGGCAACCGCGGATGTGCCGGCCGCGATCGTTGCGCGCATCCGCAACATTATCGGTATCGGCCGATGAAGTGGCTCAACGAGGTCAACTATCGGAAAGCGAACGACCGCTTTTCTCGGCATCCCCGGAACCAAGCGGCCTCAGTACTGCCCTTTGGGCTCGAGGCCGAGCAGGTGCTGGCCGAACATGCTGCCGGCCGCATCCCAATTCAGGCTGATATGGGAGCCCGCAGCGTGGGCGTCGCGCCAGAAACGCTGCAGCGGATGATCGAGAAACAGGCCCTGGCCGCCGGCGGCGAGAAACAACAGATCGATCGCTTGCGTGAGCAACTTCACGCAGAACGCCTGGTCGCGGCGGTTGCGCAGCCGCATGTCGATGCCGATGGCTTCGCCGCGCGCCGTCGTGTCGTATGCTTCGGCCAGATCGCGAAACATCATCAGCCGCGCGGCATCGATGCAGGCCGCCGCTTCGGCGGCGCGCAACTGCACAGTCGTCAGCTCGGCCATCCTGCGATTGCCGCCGCTCACCGCGCCGCGCGTGGTGCGGACCTGAGCCATGTCGAGAAACACCGCGAGCGCGCCTTCCGCCATGCCCAGCACCGGCGCCACGATGGCGATCGGCAGGGCGGCGAGGAACGATTGCTTGTACAGCGGGTTTGCGGACAGCCGCATGCCGGGCGCGGCGGCGTTCGCCAGTTCGGCGAAGGCCAGCGCGCGGTGGAAAGGTACGAACGCATTGTCGGCGACAATGGTCTTGCTGCCGGTGCCGGCGAGCCCCATCGTGCGCCAGTCGTCTTCTATGACGATGTCCGCGGTGCGCAGCAGAAAGAATCCAGGCTGCGGCGGGCTACCGGCTTGCGGGATCATGCCGCCGAGGAATTGCCACTGCGCATTGTCGCAGCCGCTGCAGAAGCTGCCCGATCCGGAAACCAGATAGCCGCCATCCGCCGCGACCGCCCGCGCCACCGGCGCGTAGGTGCCGGCAGCGAGTGCGTTGGGGTCGCGCCAGACTTCATCCTGCGCGGCTCTCGCAAAGCAGGCGATCAGCCATTGATGCGAGGCCAACAGGCCGTAAACCCAACCGGTCGAACCGCAGCCCGATGCCAGCGTCGCCTCGACTTTGGCAAAGACGTCGAAGCCGTATTCGAAACCGCCGTAGGCTTGCGGCTGCATGACGCGGAACAAATCCGCCTCCCGCATGCGCGCGATCATGTCGTCGCCGACCCGACGCGCCGCTTCGGTCTGCTGCGCCTGCGCGCGCGCAACGCCGGCGATGTCGCGTGCCCGATCGAGCAGCACGGTGACGTCCGGCCTATCGAGCGGCGGCATGGCGGCGCGCATGGCTTAAGCCTTCTCCCGCTGCCACACCACGATGACCCGCACCGTCTTGTCGTTGATGTTCGGATGCGGCATCGGCGGGCTCTCGATGTAAAGCCTATCGCCCTCGAACCTGATATTGCGCACTTGCTCGCCGCCGACCCAGGCTTCGTTCCATGCCGCTTCGACCTTGGTGATGACCTGGCCGTTTTCGACGCGGTAGCGGCCGGTATAGGCGATCATGGATTTGAGCGCCTGTGCACGATCCGCGTCGTTTTTTGGGATCGCCCTGCCCTCCGCTGTCATCAGCGCGAGCCAGCGGCCCTCGGGCGTCGCGATCTGAATGCCGCGCGGATGTTCGCCGTAAACCGGCGTGCGTTCTCCGGTCGCAACGTCTTCATAGACGACCGAAACGAGCGCCCAGGTGCCGACGATCTGCCGCCGGAGCTCGGCGTCATCCATCTCAGTCACTCCGCGGTCCAGCCGCCGTCGAGCACCAGCGCCGAGCCGGTCATCAGCGACGAAGCGTCGGAGGCGAGGAAGACGATGGCGCCGGTGAGCTCGTCGAGCTGGCCGAGGCGACCCAGCTTGATCTTCGACAGCACCTCGTCGCGGAATGCCTTGTTCTCGAAGAACGGTTTGGTCATCGGCGTTTCCAAAAACGTCGGGCCGAGGCTGTTGACACGGATGTTGTGCGGCGCGAGCTCGATCGCCATCGCCTTGGTAAAACCCTCCATGGCGTGCTTCGACGCGCAATAGACCGTGCGCCGCGCGGCGCCGACATGGCCCATCTGCGAGGAGATGTTGATAATCGAGCCGGGCAGCTTCGCCTCGATCAAGCGCATCGCCACGGCCTGTGCCATGAAGAACGCGGCGCGCACGTTAAGCGCAAAGATCGCATCGAAATCCTCGACCCTCACATCGAGCAGATTAGCCGGCCGGTTCATGCCGGCATTGTTGATGAGGACTTGAAACGGTTCGGTTGCGGCGACTGCTTTCCGCGCGGCTTCCACGTCGGTCACGTCGAGCACCAGCGCGTCGGCCTTTTCGCCGCGGGCACAGATGGCGCTCGCCGCGTCCTCGATTTCCTGTTTGGTGCGCGCGGCGAGCGTGACATGGGCGCCGGCCGCGGCCAGCGCCGACGCCGCCGCAAGCCCGATGCCGCGGCCGCCGCCGGTGACAAGCGCGCGCCGGCCGTCGAGGCGGAAGCTGGGCGTCTTAGCGAGATCGGTCATCGCTCGTTCTCAGGCGGCGCGCATCATTCGCCGGGGCCGGCGAAGAGTAGCAAATTCCCGTCGGGGTCCCTGACGATAAAATTCTTGGCGCCCCACGGCTCTTTGCGCAACGTCTGGAAAAACGTAACGCCTTTGGCCTGAAACTCAAGAAAGAGCTGCTTGATCTCCTCATGGCTATTCACGCCCATGTCGGACGACAACAAGCTTTCACGGTCCCGCAGCGCCGGGTCGATGGCCGGCCGGTCCAGGCATCTGAGGTTTAGCAAGCCGCAGTCTCTTCTCACTTGCGCGTAGAATGGCGGCTCGCCATAGACGAAGACGATCGAGAAACCGAGTTTCTGCGTGAAGAAGTCGCACGACGCCGTGATGTCGGCGACGAACAATTGGGCGGCGGTGACGGTGATGATCGCTTTGCTGTGCGGCTGGCTTGCTTGCTGGGGCATGATGTCGATCCCTGATTTGAGCGCCTGCCAGCTTTCGAATCCCGCTTGCCGGGCGATCATTTCCTGCGCGTCGCTGAGCTTGAAGCTTCGCGCGAGGATTTCCGGATCGCTCAAATGCCGATAGCGCGGCAGCACCGCCCTGATCTGCGCGGCGACCGGATAATACCGCTCGCGATGCCGGCGCAGAATCAGCTTGGCCTGCTTTTTGAGATTCTCGAGATTGGGCATGGGCGCATGAGGTTTTAGCGTCTCGTAGGTGGGCTTTGCCCCTTCGGCCAATGGGCCGATGCGCCCTACAGCAGCACGCTCACTATGCCACGGACGGCGGGATCAGGCAACGCAGCATCGCGCCGTCACTTCGCGCCCCTGCCCTTGGCATAGCGTTCGAGCCGTTCGGCGAGCGTTCCGGTATGCAGCTCGAACAAATGATTGTCGTCGTCATAAAAATAGATCGAACGGCCCTCGCCCAGAACACGCTGGCGCGGCCGGCGTATTTCAAGCCCCATCGCCTTGACCTTTGCCTCGTAGGCTTCGAACTCGGCGTCCTCGATCTTGAAGGCGACATGATTATAGGTCCGCGACGGCAGCGGCTCGCCCTCCATCACCGCGATCCAGAGATCGCCGACCTGGAAGAATTTTTCGCGCGCGACGGAGAATGTCTCTTCGCCGCTGGCATAGACTTCCCGGGCGCCGAAAATACCGGTCAGGATGCGCGTCATTCGCTCCAGATCGCGGACGACAAAGGTCATGTGCGACAGGCCCGCGATCACTCCGCCGCCTCGGCATAAGGCACGTTGCGGCCGCCGTAACGGCGCACCCGGACATTGGCCTGCTCGGCATGGGCGACAAAACCTTCGAGCATGCACAGCCGCGAGCAATATTCGCCGATCATGGCGCTCGCCTGGTCGGTGAGCACTCTCTGATAGGTGCAGGTTTTGAGGAACTTGCCGACCCACAGCCCGCCGGTATAGCGCGCCGCCTTCTTGGTCGGCAGGGTGTGGTTGGTGCCGATCACTTTATCTCCATACGCAACGTTGGTGCGCGGCCCGAGGAACAGCGAGCCGTAGTTCTTCATATGGCTGAGGAAATAATCCGGATCGCGCGTCATCACCTGCACGTGTTCCGATGCGACACGATCGGCCTCGCGCACCATCTCGGCCTCGTCGTCGCAGACGATAACCTCGCCGTAATCGGCCCAGGCCTTGCCGGCGGTTTCGGCGGTCGGCAGGATCGACAGCAGCCGGTCGATTTCCTTCATGGTGTCGCGGGCGAGTTTTTCCGAATTGGTGATCAGGATCGCGGGCGAGGTCGGGCCGTGCTCGGCCTGGCCGAGCAGATCGGTCGCGCACATCTCCCCATCAACAGTGTCGTCGGCGATGATCAGCGTCTCGGTCGGCCCGGCGAGCAGGTCGATGCCAACCCTGCCGAACAATTGCCGCTTGGCCTCGGCGACATACGCATTGCCCGGCCCGACGATCATGTCGACGGCGGCGATGGTCTCGGTGCCGAGCGCCATGGCGGCGACCGCCTGCACGCCGCCGAGCACAAAAATCTCGTCGGCACCGCCGAAATGCATCGCCGCGACGATCGCCGGGTGCGGCCCGCCATGAAACGGCGGCGCGCAGGCGATGATGTTCTTCACGCCGGCGACGCGCGCGGTGACGATCGACATGTGCGCGGATGCGACCATCGGGTAGCGCCCGCCCGGCACGTAACAGCCGATCGAATTCACCGGGATATGCTTATGGCCGAGCACGATGCCGGGCAGCGTTTCGACTTCGAGATCGCGCAGCGTCTCCTTCTGCTTCTGCGCAAAATTGCGCACTTGGGCCTGGGCAAACTTGATGTCGTCGAGATCGCGCTTCTTCATCGCCCCGATGGCGCGCTCGATCTCTTGCGGCGTCAGCTTGAACGACGCCGGCGCCCAGTTGTCGAACTTTTTCGACAACTCGCGGACGGCAACGTCCTTGCGCGCGTCGATATCGGCGAGGATCGCTTCGACCGTCTCGCGCACCTTGGCGTCGGCCGCCTTGATCGCGCTCGCGTCCATTCCACGCTTGAGATGGCGGGCCATGAACTCCTCCGGAGTTGGACGACAGACGACGGATGACAGATGAAAAGCTAGCGGGCGCTCTTATCCGTCCTCCGTCGTCTGTCCGCCGTTGTCTGTTACTTGATCGCCTGCGGGTTTATCGGCGAGCCGGTGCCGCCGGTGATGATGAGCGGCGGCCCGCAGAAGAAGAAATCGTAGACGCCGTCCTCGTGGCAATCCTCGGCAAGCTCCTTGAGATAGAAAATCTCGCCCATGCACAGCCCCATGGCCGGGATCACCACCCAGTGCCACGGCTGGTTGGCTTCCGAGGTCTCGTTCGGCCGCACCTCGACGCCCCAGGTGTCGGTGCAGATCGCCGCGATCTTTTTTTCCTGGCACCAATAGCAGTTCTCGAATTTGACGCCCGGCGCATCGCCGCCGGCATAGCCACCCCATTGCTTCTCGCTGATGCAGCGCTCCATCTGTCCGGTACGGACCAGGACGAAATCGCCGCGGCCGATCGCGACGTTCTGGTCCTTGGCGCATTTGTCGAGTTCGTCGTTGGAAATGCTCTCGCCGTCGGCCATCCACTTCACGCCGCGAAAGCGCGCGATGTCGAGCAGCACGCCGCGGCCCACCATCTTGTTTTTCGAATGCTCGATGCCGAGCACATTGAGGCCCTTGGCGTCGATCAGCTTGGCATCGTGGCCGTTATAGGCCTTGTCCTCGTAGAACACGTGGCCGAGCGCGTCCCAGTGCGTTGCGCCCTGCACGCACAGCATGAGCGTGTCGTCGGCATAGCGGATCCGGTTCCAATCCTGGCGGCCGGCGATGGCGTCGGTGCCGGTCGCCAGCATCTGGTGGATCGGATTGAAACGGCCGCCGAACAGGCCGTTCTGCGGGCCGCTGGCATCGAGCGGAATGCCGAGCGCAAACACCTTGCCGGTGCGGATGAGGCTTGCCGCCTTGACGATGTCCTGCGGCGTCACTTGGTTGAGCGTTCCGACGTGATCGTCTTTGCCCCAGCGGCCCCAGTTCTTGAGCTTTTCCGTCGCCTCGGCGATCGCCTTTTTGCCGACCTTGATGTCCATCCGACTGCTCCCGTTTCCCCTGGTGTCTATTCCCGTGGCGGTCAGAGGGCCGCCGGAGGGTGCGGCGCCAGTTTGGCATAAATGCTTTGCAGCGTGCGCGGAAAATATCCGGACGCCCCGACGAGCACGCAAAAGTTGATCGCATGCGCAACAGACGTTGCGCCGTCACGCCGCGGGTGAAATGCGAAATGCCGCCGTCTGTTCGCCGGCGGCATCGTCAATGCCCGCCGTGACCACCCGATTGCGGCCGGCCTTCTTGGCCCGATAGAGCGCATGGTCCGCCGTCTCGACCAGCACAGTCGCCCCGGGCATCGTGGCCGACGGTAACGTGCCCTCGCGGGACAAGGTGGCGGCCAATTCCGGCAGATCCGCGATACTGGCGGCGCCCACGCTGACGGTAACATAGGACGCGGCCTCGGAATGTTCATGAGCGATCTCGCAATCGCTTACCGCCGCGCAGATCACTTCGCCGAGCTTCTTCGCTTCTGCGATATCGACATGGGGCAACAGCACGGCGAACTCTTCGCCGCCGTAGCGGGCCGCCATTTCGCCCGCCCGTCGCGCCTTGCCGGCCAGCACTTGCGCCACCGTGCGCAGACATCGATCGCCGGCGACGTGACCGTAGGCGTCGTTGAAACGCTTGAAACAATCGACGTCGACCATGAGCAAGGACAACGTCGTGCCGTGCCGCATCATCCGCCGCCATTCCTGGTCGAGCGCGTTCTCGAAGGCGCGGCGGTTCGCGATCCCGGTCAACGGATCGATGGTGCTCAGCCGCCGCAGTTCGTCGGTCTTCTCGCGATCGCTGTCACGCAGCTTGAGCAGTTGGACGTATAGCTTGCCGTGCTCGTGCAGCAACACGACCAGCACAAAACTTGCCGCCAATAGCCCGTAGATCCGGCCGGCATAAAACCCGAGATCGTAACGGCCGGCGTTGAGCACCGCGCTCAACGCGATATCGAACAGCCACGCACACATCGTCACGATCAGCCAGAGATCGAGCATGGAATAGGGCCGGCGGCGCGACAAGCCATAGAGCGCCAGCAGATTCAATAGCCACACCGCCGACACCACGATAATCAACGCCGGCGCGTAGTGATTGTCCTGCATGATCGCAGGCAGCAGAGCCTGGCCCACGGTCGCCAGCAGGCCAAGACCGCAAACCAGAGAGATGACCGAGCCGACTGTGCTCGCAATCGTGATGCTACCTTCGCCGGCCGGCTGTTCCTTCAGCCCGTATCGCGTATAGGCGATGACGAAAAGCGGGAACCCGCCGTGCCAAAACACGTAGAGCCAGGCCGTGGTCTGCGGCCCGGCGTTGAGCAGCCCGGTTGGCGCGAACACGCCGGGAAATGACAGCGCATGTACGGTCGACATCAGCGCAGTGAACAGATAACCGCCGGCGAGCAGGCTCAGTCCGTGCGAGCGCGACAGCTGGCGCTGCCCGAGCAGGAACACCGCCGTGATCAGGTCGTTGACCAGCAGCGCCGATTGATAGATCGGAATGAATGCCGGCACCGGCCGAAGCGCCATCTTGGCGAACGGCACCAGGATGAGAAAAGCCACGGTGGAGGCGGCCATGACCGCCCAAGCGAGCCGGCGCTGGCGACGGCCGGCCGGCAAGTTCGACAGGAAGTCCGTCCGTTCCTCCGCTGTAACATCGAACACTGCAACATCGATCATGGGTTTTCGCCACAGGTTGGGCATCGCCACATGACGGCAACAATCGCGCCGTGGCGCGGTTGCGTGAAACAAAAAAATCTTTGCCCGCATCCTTGATGACAGCGGGTATGATGCCGATCCAAATCGATAAAAATTTGAAAGGTTTGTTCCCGTCACCCTGAGGTGCTCGCGCGCCGCGCGAGCCTCGAAGGGCGACGGCATCCAAGTCGGCTGTAGCCGACTTGGACACTAAACGTTCCGAAATCGGGTAATCCCGATTTCGGTTGGCGCCTCGGCCGCATCCTTCGAGGCTCGCTTCGCTCGCGCCTCAGGATGACGGATCGTGCGCTCTACGTCCCGTCCTTATTCTCAAACGTAGTGACGTGCGGCGCCGGCACGATCTCGCCGCAGCACGTGCAGTGCCATTTCCGCACCAGATAGCTGAAGGTGTTGTTATGCAGATCGGGGCGATTGGCGCGGGAGCGTTTCTTGTCGAGGTCCTTGCCGTCGGCGACGAGTTTTGGCCCGCCGGCGGCTTCCGCCAGAAGCTGCGCCTGGCAGGCCTTTTCCAGCTTGATGGCGCACCACACCGCTTCCGCGATGCTACCGCCGGTGGCGACGATACCGTGGTTGCGCAGGATCAGCGCCGCGTGCCCGCCAAGACAGCGCGCCACCGCCTTGCCGCGCTCCTGATTGATAATGAGGTCGGTGGTTTCGGAAAAAATCGGCAGTCGGCCTTCGGCGAAATATCCCGCGGCGTTGCTGACCGCAACCAGCGGCTTGCCGAGCGAGGAAAACGCCACCGCATGGATCGGATGGCTGTGGATGACACACTGCACATCGCTCCGTGCCCGTAAGACCTCGGAATGGATGAATACCTCGTTGTGCCGCGGCATGGTGCCGTCGACCTTCTTGCCCTCGATATCGACGGTGATGATGTTGTCGGGCCGCATTTCCTCGATGCCGATGCCGGCGGGCTTCATCAGGAAGCGCCCGGAATTTTCTGGCAACCGCACCGAAATGTGTCCGGCGACATAATCGCCGTGGCCCTCCATGGCGAGCACGCGGCCGGCGTCGGCGAGCGTCTCGCGCAGTCGGTCGGTCATTGAACGTTCTCCTCACCTTGCCGTAGAGCGGCCGGACATTACACTGCGGACCCAACGCACAACAGGCGCGGCCGGACAACCGGTGCGCGCGGCGCATAGGGAGCGGTCAATGAAGCTTTTGAGTTTCGTCGCCGACGGCAAGGAATTGTTCGGCGCAGTAAGCGGCGACGGAATCGTCACCATGAACGACCGCGTCGGGCAAGCGAGCTTGCGCGCCGCGCTCGCCGCCGGCGCCATGGAAGCCATGCGCAAGGCCGCGCAGGAGGCCAAGCCCGACCGTAAGCTCGCCGACGTGAAATTCCTGCCAGTGATCCCCCATCCGGAAAAGATCCTCTGCGCCGGAATCAATTACCGTTCGCACGCCGCCGAGACCGGCCGCGAATTGCCGAAGCAACCGAGCATGTTCATCCGCTTCACCGACACGCTGGTCGGCCATGGCGGCGAAATGATCCGGCCGACGGTATCGGACAATTTCGATTTCGAGGGCGAGCTTGCCGTCGTCATCGGCAAGGCCGGCCGCCACATCAAGGCTGAGGACGCACTCGGCCACGTCGCCGGCTACACCTGCTTTGTCGACGGCAGCGTGCGCGATTTTCAGAAATTCTCCGTCACCTCGGGCAAGAACTTTCCCGGCACCGGCCCGCTCGGCCCGTGGCTCGTCACCACCGACGAGATTCCCGATCCCAGCAAGTTGATGCTGATGACGCGGCTCAACGGCAAGGAAGTGCAGCACTCGCCGACCGATCTGTTGATCTACGCGATCCCGCAGATCATAGCCTTCTGCTCCGACTTCACCGCGCTCTCGGCGGGCGACGTCATCGCCACCGGCACCCCCGAAGGCGTCGGCCACAGCCGCAAGCCGCCGCTGTGGATGAAGGCGGGCGACACGCTCGAGGTCGAGATCACCGGCATCGGCACGCTGCGCAACCGGTTCGTCAAGGAAAAGACCTAGAAGAGGATCCTGTAGACCGGATGGAGCCAACGGGTCGGGCGCGAAGGGCCACCCGATGACAG
>DATHHM010000113.1:0-3273 GCA_035317145.1 Xanthobacteraceae bacterium
CGGAAGCGGGAATCTTCACCCGCACCGAGATGACGGCGGGTTTCACTTTGGTGACGATGTCGGCGAAGCCGGACGGATGCTGCATGGTCGAATCGGCGGCGCTCGCGGCCGCCGTCCACGCCGGCAGATTGGCGTGATAGCCGCCCGGGCCGCCCACCAACAGCGCGGCGCCGACAGCGGCGACCGAGGCCATCAGCACGAGGCGCCGGGCCGAGAAGGATTTACGATTGTTCGGAAGCATCATGGTTCTCCATCAAGGAGAGCGGCCCAGCCGCCCTTCGCGGTACACATGGGGGCGGCGGCGTTACGGCGACCTGACGGGCGTATTAATTCTTCGACAGATTCATTCCGTGACATGAATCGGCTGCCGGCGGACGCCGGGCGAGCGGGGAATTCGCGCTGCGACAATCGCGCCGCAAAGGGTAAAATCCCCATGCTTGACAATACGCGGCGGACATTGCTCGTTGCGCGGCCATAGCGGAGGAAACGGCATGCGAGGCAGAACCGCTCACGGCCCGGCGCTTTTTGTCGCAGCGGTGCTTGTGCTGTTCGCCGGCGCGCGTGCCTCGGCGCAGGCGCTGCCGGGCCAGACGCTCGCCTTCGACCGCGGCAAGGGCAATTGCCTGACATGCCACGACATCAAGGGTGGCGATTCGCCGGGCAATCTCGGGCCGCCGCTTGCAGATATGAAAGCCCGGTTTCCCGACCGCAAGGAATTGCGGGGAATCGTGTTCGACGAGACCAGGCGCAATCCGCAGACCGTGATGCCGCCGTTCGGGCGTAATCTGATTCTGACCGATGGGGAAATCGAAGCCATCGTCGATTTTCTCTATACGCGCTGAGTGAGCCGGAGAAGGATGTGAGAATTTCTCGCGCCATAGCCAGTGTTGTCGTGACGATCATGATCGCAGCGCTCGTCGCCGGCGCGCGGCCGGCCGCCGCGGCCGACACCATCGATCCCGACGCCGATTTCAAGGCGTTCCGCGACTATTACACCGAGCGTTTTCCCAACGTGCCGCTGAACGACTTCGTCAACGGCCCCTATTCGATGGACGCCGAGTTGCGCAAACAATGGGAGGCGATCGACGATTTCCCGCCTTACGATTTCGCCATCGACCGCGGCAAGCAGATGTTCGCCACGCCGTTCAAGAACGGCAAGACTTACGGCGATTGCTTCCCCGACAAGGGCACCGGCATCCGCCAGAATTATCCGTATTTCGACGACAAGAGCGGCGAGGTGATCACGCTCGAGCTGGCGCTCAACCGCTGCCGCGAAGCCAACGGCGAGGAGCCTTATTCCTACGTCAAGGACGAGATGGCGTCGCTGACGGCTTACATGGCCTTCACCTCGCGCGGAAAACCGTTCGACATAAAAATCCCGAACGACCCGCGCGCGCTTGCGGCCTACCAGAAGGGCGAGGAATATTTTTATGCGCGGCGCGGCCAGCTCAATTTTTCCTGCGCCTCTTGCCACGTGCAAAATCCCGGCAACCACATCCGCACCGAAGTGCTGGCGCCAGCGCTCGGCATCGTCGCGGCGATGCCGATCTATCGCTCGGAATGGAGCGGCATGGGCACGATGAGCCGGCGCCTGGTCACCTGCAACAGCCAGGTCCGCGGCGTGCCGCTCAAGCCGCAGGACGAGCTTTATCGCGACGTCGAATATTATCTGTCCTACATGAGCAACGGCCTGCCGATCTCCGGGCCGGGCACGCGGCCGTAACGGCGAAGGAGGCATCATGCGCATGCAGATATGTCTTGCAGCGACGTGTTGGTTGTTTTGCGCCGGTGCGGCGCAAGCGGCGAGCACCGAGGCCGATTTCAAAACCGCGCTCGCCGCAGCCGTTGCCGCCGAGCAGGACGCCGGCGCGCTGAAGAACCAATGGATTCCCACGGAGCAGGCTTTAGCTGCAGCCAAGAAAGCCGCAGCCGCCGGCGACTTCGATGCCGCCGTCGCCCAGGCCAAAGAGGCCGAAGCCTTGGCCAAGGCGTCGATCGCCCAGGCCAAGGAACAGCAAACCGCCTGGAAGGCGGGCGTTATTCGCTGACGAGGAGCACACGCGCTTGGACCGCCGGAATTTCCTGCGCTGGCTTGGCGTCGCCGCAGCTTCGGGCGTCACGCCGCACGTGGCGCTGGCGGCGGACGACGATCTCTACGACGTCGGCCGCTTCGGCAATGTCCGCATCCTGCACCTGACCGACACCCACGCCCAGCTGCAGCCGGTCTATTTCCGCGAGCCGAGCGTCAATATCGGCGTCGGCGATATGCGTGGAAAACCGCCACACATCGTCGGCGGCGCTTTCCTCGAACATTTTAACATCGTACCGGGCGGCCGGATCGCCCACGCCTTCACCTTCCTCGATTATCAGGACGCCGCGCACCGCTACGGCCGCATGGGCGGCTTTGCGCATCTGAAAACTTTGATCGACCGCCTGCGCACGGAAGCCGGCACGGGCAACGCGCTCCTCCTCGACGGCGGCGATATCTGGCAGGGCACCGGGCTCGCCAATGCGTCGCAAGGCGCCGATATGGTCGAGGCCGCGAACCTGCTTGGCGTCGACGCAATGACCGGACATTGGGAATTCACCTATGGCGAAGCTACGCTGCGCAAAAACCTCGCCAGCTTCAAAGGCGAATTTCTGGCGCAGAATGTTTTTTTGACCGAGGATGCCGCTTTCAACGACAAACCGGCGTTCGACCCAAAATCGGGCCGCGTCTTCAAGCCGGCGACGGTGCAAGAGGTCGGCGGCATGCGCGTCGCCGTCATCGGCCAAGTCTTTCCCTATGTGCCGATCGCGCACCCGAAGCGCTTCACGCCCGATTGGACGTTCGGCATCCGTGAACAGGAGTTGCAAAAACTGGTCGACGATTTGCGCAATGCGCAGCATGCCGATGTCGTGGTGCTACTGTCGCATAACGGCATGGATGTCGATCTGAAACTCGCCAGCCGTTGCACCGGGATCGACATTATTCTCGGCGGCCACACCCATGACGCCGTGCCGCGACCCGTCGTCGTCGCCAATCCGTGCGGCAAGACGGTGGTCACCAATGCCGGCTCGAACGGCAAATTCCTCGGCGTGCTCGATCTCGATGTCGGCAACGGCGCGATTAAAGATGTGCGCTATACGCTGCTCCCGGTGTTCGCCGACCTGATCAAGCCGGACGGCGCCATGCTGGCGTTGATCGAGCGGTCGCACGCGCCCTACGCGGCGCAATTTTCCGAAAAACTCGCGAGCTGCGACCAATTGCTCTATCGGCGCGGCAATTTCATC
>DATHHM010000114.1:0-2241 GCA_035317145.1 Xanthobacteraceae bacterium
AACCGTCGAGGCCCGCGCTGCTGCGCACCATCGAGGCGCCGGCCGCAACGAACCCGACGCAAAGCCGCTAGAAAATTGCGGCATCTGCGCTTTCGTCGCCGCCGCAAGGCAGTGTAACCTTCCCGCCACTTTGCGTACCGACGGGAGGCGACATGCTGAAGGTCCTGGTGGCAAGTTCCAAAGGCGGCGCGGGCAAGACCACGATCGCGACCAACCTCGCCGCGCACTATGCGGTCGAGGGCAAGAACACGGTCCTGGTCGACGCGGACCGCCAAGGCTCGAGCCAGCGCTGGGCCGAGAAGCGTGCCGGAATGACCAGCCCCGTGCTCGGTCTTTCGGGATTGCGCCGCGACTGGCCGCGCCACATCCCTGACGATGCCGAGCGCGTCGTCGTCGATTCCCCCGCCGGCATCCGTTCGGCCGAAGTCGGCGAATTCCTCGACAGCGTCGACGCCGTGATCGTGCCGATCCTGCCTTCGGCGATCGATCTCGAAGCCGCCGAGCCGTTCCTCGCCGAACTCGCCGACCTGCCACGCATCAAGCGCGGCAAGGTGCCGGTCGCGCTCGTCGCCAACCGGCTGAAACCGTGGACCAACGCCTCGCAGCAGGCGCTCGATGCGATCAAGCGCTTCCCGTTCCCGATCGTGGCGGAGCTGCGCGATACGCAGGGTTACGTGCTCGCGTCCGAGCTCGGCAAGAGCATCTTCGACTACAACTCCGAAGTTGTGCGCTCGCACCAGGATGACTGGGGCAAGCTGCTGCGGTGGCTGAAGAAGGTGGGTTGAGGTTCGGGATTCGGGTTTCAGGGGAGACCACAAGTTTCGTCATCCCAAATCCCAAATTCTGAATCCGGCTCTTACCGTGCTTCCGCCTTCTTAACCCACCTTTGCGCAATCTTTGCGACGCGCCGGTCAGCAAACCGGCGCCTTGCGCGTTCCATGGCTATGCGGCCGACGTGGCCGTTACAGAGCACCCAGCCATGCGCAAGATCGTTTTGACCGCATTGACCCTTTCCGCATTCGCCGTCGCGGCCGCGGCGTCCGCCGCGGCACCGGCCACGGACACGACGCCGGCAACCGCGCCGGCGCCCGGAGCCAAACACGCCGAATGGCGCCAGCAGTTCTTCGACAAGATCGACACCAACCACGACGGCACGATCAGCCGCGCCGAATACCAGGCCTGGATCGACGGCCGCTTCGCCAAGCTCGATGCGAACGGCGACGGCGTCGTCAATGCCGATGAGGTCGCCACCTCGCCGATGGCCGTCGAGCGCGTGCAGAAACGCGCCGAAGGTTTCGTCAACCGTTACGACACGAGCGGCAACGGCGAGGTCAGCAAGGCCGACTTCGAGGCCAAGGAAATGCAGCGCTTCGATCGCCTGAGCAACGGCGCCGATGCGATCACCGAAGATCAATTCACGACAGCGCGGCCGTTCAAGCACCACCGCGCACCGCAGACCGACAACGGCGGCTGAGATCGCTGCGCTATTGCCCCATCGATTCGGCGGGCTGGCCATGGTCGGCCACCCTGCCGGTATCGTCATTCCCCCTCTCCCGCTTGCGGGAGAGGGCTGGGTGAGGGAAGCGCGGTGACCTCACGCTCCGCCTTCATTTGTCTCATCTCGGCTGGAGTAACCGGCTGCGCACAGCCCCTGTTTCCCCGGATCGCGACGAATGCGGCATGATCCGCCTATTGTCGCTATCTCGAGGAATCGTCCATGGCCGAGCGCGAAATCATCCTGGTGCGTCATGCGCACGCCGAACCCGCAACCTCCGGCCAGGACGACCTCGCGCGCGTGCTGAGCCTTCGCGGTGAGGCCGAAGCCGACTCCGCCGGCGCATGGCTCAAACGCCACGCTGCCGCACCGGCGCGCGTGCTCTGCTCGCCGGCCGCGCGCGCACGCGAGACCTGCGAGCGCGTGCTGGCCGCGATCGGCTATACGGATCTTCGCAGCGACGCGCGCATCTACGAGGCGACGCCGGCCGCATTGGTCCGCGTGCTCGACGAGCACGCAGACGCCAATCCGCTGATGCTGGTCGGTCACAACCCGGGCCTCGAAAGCCTGGTCGCCCTTCTCACCGAAGGCGCCTCGGATTCCGGCCGCGGCATCCCGCCGGCCGGCGTGGTCTGGCTTGGCCTGCCCGCCGATGCGTCGATGGATCCCGGCACCGCCGAAGTCCATCACTTCTGGTGGCCGTGACCGCCGGATCGTATCGATGGCGTGGCATCGCCTGAATCCGG
>DATHHM010000115.1:0-2843 GCA_035317145.1 Xanthobacteraceae bacterium
CGCCGGCAACGCGTTTGCCGCCGCGGCCTCGATCGTTCTCGCTTATCTGTGGGGGCCGACGGTGGTGTTCTATCTGCTCGCGGCGATGTCGGTTGCGAGCATCGTGAGCGTCAGCGCCATTCCGGAACGCGCCATCGACCATGAGCTGGCGCGCGGTCTGCGCGATGCCCCGTCGGGCCAAGGCAAAACCGGCGATGCGCCGTCCGGCCTGAGCGTGCTTCTCACCCGCCGGCCGCTGCTGATATTCGCCGGTTGCGCCGTCATGTTCCACTTCGCCAACGCCGCCATGTTGCCGCTGGTCGGCCAAAAGCTCGCGCTGCAAGACAAGAACGTGGGCACAAGCCTGATGGCCGCTTGTATTCTCGCCGCGCAATTGGTGATGGTGCCGATGGCCATGCTGGTCGGCGCCAAGGCGGACGCCTGGGGACGTAAGCCGTTCTTTCTGGTTGCGCTTGCGGTCCTGACCGCTCGCGGCTGTCTCTATCCGCTTTCCGAAAACCCCTATTGGCTGGTCGGCGTGCAATTGCTCGATGGCGTCGGCGCCGGCATCTACGGCGCGATTTTCCCGGTCATCGTTGCCGACCTGATGCGCGGCACCGGCCGCTTCAATGTGGCGCAAGGCGCAGTGATGACCGCGCAAGGCATCGGAGCTGCGCTCTCGACCAGCGTTGCCGGGTTCATTGTCGTTTACGCCGGATACAGCGCGGCGTTCCTGACGCTCGCCGGTGTAGCCGCTGCCGGTCTTGCGCTTTATCTTTTCGTCATGCCCGAAACCCAAGCGCGGGAATCGGCTAAAGGCGAAGGCGGCCGAACGCACGCCGCGCTCGCCACCGAATAGTTGCACCGGCCTATGGGGAGCACGCGGTGTCCATTGCCGTAGACGGAAGTGCTGTCGCGGCATGGGGCATCGCCGCCTTGGCGACGGCCGGCGTCATCGCGCGGCCGTTGCGCTGGCCGGAAGCGATCTGGGCGGTGGCCGGTGCGGTCCTTTTGGTCGCGTTTGGTCTGTTGCCGTGGGCGGACGCCTGGTCCGGCATCCGCAAGGGCCTCGACGTTTACTGCTTCCTCGCCGGCATGATGTTGATCGCCGAAGTGGCGCGCCAGGAAGGCGTCTTCGATTGGCTTGCGGCGCTTGCCGTTGCGCACGCGCGCGGCTCGCCGCAACGGCTGTTCGCGCTGGTTTACGCGGTCGGCACCGTGGTCACGGTGCTATTGTCGAATGACGCGACCGCCGTCGTTCTCACGCCCGCCGTTTATGCCGCGACCAGGGCCGCCGGCGCGACGCCGCTGCCTTATCTGTTCATCTGCGCCTTCATCGCCAACGCGGCGAGTTTTGTGCTGCCCATTTCCAATCCTGCCAACCTGGTGGTGTTCGCCGGCCGCATGCCGCATCTCGCGGCATGGATCGGGCAATTCGGCCTGCCGTCGGTCATCGCGATTGCCGCGACCTATCTGGCGTTACGGCTGATGCTGCGCCGGGCGCTGGCGGCGGAGAAGATCGCGGCGACGTCGGCCCGACCGCCGCTCGGCCATGGCGGGCGCCTCACCATGGCCGGCATCGGCGCGGTCGCGATTGTCCTATTGTGCTGCTCGGCTTTCGACGTGCAGCTCGGATTGCCGACCTTGGTCAGCGGCGTGGTGACGACCGCGATCGTGCTGGCATTGAACCGCCAGCCGCCGTGGCCGGTGCTCAAAGGCGTATCGTGGAGCGTGTTGCCGCTGGTCGCCGGCTTGTTCGTTCTGGTGGAAGCGCTCGATCACACCGGCGTCATTGCCGCACTGAGCGGGTTGCTCCATGCCGAAGTCGCACGCTCAGGCACCGCCGCCGCATGGAGCGCCGGCCCTGTCGTCGCGATCGCGTCTAACCTGATGAACAACCTTCCGGTCGGCTTGATTGCCGGCTCCGTGGTCGCCGCCGATCAGTTGCCGTCCAAAATCACCGGCGCGATGCTGATCGGCGTCGACCTTGGCCCGAATTTATCCGTGACCGGCTCGCTCGCCACGATCCTTTGGCTGGTCGTGCTCCGGCGCGAAGGGCTTGAAGTCGGCACGTTAAGCTTCCTCCGGCTCGGCATTTTCGTCATGCCGCCGGCATTGATTTTGTCGCTTATCGCGCTAGGCGTGCTGTAACGCGCCGGTTCGCGGCCGGCATCACTCTGCCCGGATATTGGCGTCCTTGACCATCTTTTGCCAGGCGACGAGCTGCGCCTTGATGTAGTCGCCCAACTCTTCGGGCGTCGAGGAAAATCCCTCGAAGCCTACGTTCTTGAATTTCACCTGGACATCGGGGCTGTCGATGATCTTGCGCAAAGCACCGTTGAGCTTGGTCACCACCTCGGGCGGCGTGCCGGAGGGCGCGACCAGGCCCGCCCAGGCGTCAAGGTTGAAGCCTTTCACGCCGGCCTCATCGAGCGTCGGCAGTTCCGAGAACAGCGCGCTGCGCTTGATGCGCGAGATCGCCAGCGCGCGCAGCGCGCCGGATTGGACGTGTGGCATGGCGGTGGTGAAATCGGCGAACATCATGGCGACCCGTCCGGCGATGATGTCTTCGAGCGCCGGCGGCGTGCTCTTGTAAGGCACTTGCAAGACATCGATCCCGGCCCAGTGGGCGAGCGTGGCGCCGCCGACGATGCCGGCGGTATTGCCGCTGGCGAACGACAGCTTGCCGGGATTGGCCTTGGCATAGGCGACCAGTTCCTTCACCGAATGGATCGGCAAATTCGGATTGATCACCAGCATCAGCGTGAAGCTGCCGACCCGCGTGACCGGCACAAAATCCTTCACCACATCGTAGTCCACGTCCTTGTGCAGGAATGGATCGGCGGACAGCGGCGAGTTGGTCC
>DATHHM010000116.1:0-8070 GCA_035317145.1 Xanthobacteraceae bacterium
GACCAAATACCTGGTGGCGTTCGGTTATGCCGGCTGGGGGCCGTCGCAGCTCGACGACGAAATCGCGCGCGGCGATTGGTACAATGTGCCCGAGGATCCGGCGCTGGTGTTCGACGACGATCGCGCGAACGTGTGGGCGGACGCCATGGCGCGCCGCAAGGAGCACTGATGCCCGACTTCCACGGCGTGTTCCCTTATCTGGTTTCGCCGATCGACGCCGACGGCAAGGTCCGCACCGCCGTCCTCAGCCGCCTGATCGACGATCTCATCGCAGCCGGCGTGCATGGCGTGACGCCGCTCGGCTCGACCGGCGAATTCGCCTATCTCAATAACGAGCAACGCGCCGCCATCGTGCGCACCTCGATCGAGGCTGCGGCCGGCCGCGTGCCGGTGGTCGCCGGCGTTGCGGCGACGGCGACGGCCGACGCCGTCGCGCAGGCGCGGCTTTACGGTGAGCTCGGCGCCAATGGCATCCTCGCCATCCTGGAATCCTATTTCCCGCTCAAAAACGCGCAGGTCGAGGATTATTTCCGCGCCATCGCCGACGCCGTCGATGTGCCGGTCGTGCTCTATACCAATCCGCAATTCCAGCGCACCGATCTGTCGCTCGACGTGATCGCGCGGCTCGCGACGCATCCGCGCATCCGCTACATCAAGGACGCCTCGACCAACACCGGGCGCCTGCTGTCGATCGGCAATCGCTGCGAAGGGCTCAAGGTGTTCTCGGCGTCAGCGCATATTCCGGCTTGCGTCATGCTGATCGGCGGCGTCGGTTGGATGGCCGGCCCGGCCTGCATCGTGCCGCGGCAAAGCGTGCGGCTCTACGATTTATGCCGTGCCGGCCACTGGGCGGAGGCGATGAATTTGCAGCGCCAGCTGTGGCGCATCAACGAAGTCTTTGCGCGCTTTAACCTCGCCGCCTGCATCAAGGCGGCGCTGCAATTGCAAGGCTACGACGTCGGCGATCCGGTTCCGCCGCAGCCCGCGCTCGGCGCCGAAGAACGCCGCATCGTCGCTGAGGCGCTGGAAAAAATCGCGGAAATGACGCCGGCCTGACTCGGGGGTTCGAGGTAGGAAGCAATTGTTAATTTCCTCCAACCTATTCTTAACGGATCGTTGCTAAAGATGCCGTTTCCTTAGAGTTGCGCCACCGGTGGCGCAGAGGTCGTTGTGGCATCGATCGGTTCCGAGCAAGCGCCGCGTTCGCATTGGCTGACCTCTCGGCAAGCGGAGCTCAACGGCGCGATCGCACGCGGGCGCGCGCTGTTTTCCGGCGGCGGCGATTCTTCGCTGATGCGGCGTCTCGCCGGTACCGCCTTCATCATCCGCATCGTCGCCGCATTCCTGGCCTTCGTGTCGCAGATCATGCTGGCGCGCTGGCTCGGCGGCCACGAATTCGGCATTTATGTTTACGCCTGGACCTGGCTGCTCTTGATCGGCGGCGTCAGCGACGTCGGGCTGGGTTCAGCGGCGCAGCGCTTCATCCCCGAATACACCGAGCATAAACAGCTTGCTTTGCTGCGCGGTTTTCTCGTCGGCGGCCGCGGGCTCGCGCTCCTCATCGCTGTGGCGATCGCCGCCGTGGCAGCCGGCATGGTCATGCTGTCGCCCATTGTCGACACAATGACTTTCCTGCCGCTGTGTATCGCCTGCGCCGCGTTGCCGGCCTTCGCCATCGCGCAAGTGCAGAGCGGAATTGCGCGCTCGTACAACTGGATCCGGCTGGCGTTGGCGCCGACCTATGTGCTGCGCCAGATCGCGCTGATCGCGCTGATGGGCCTGGCTTACGTGGCCGGCCTGCCGATGGACGCCGTGACCACGATGCTGGTCTGCCTGATCACGGTGTGGGGATGCACGCTGGGTCAGTCGGTGTTCCTCAACCGGCGGCTGACGACGGTGGTCGAGCCGGGGCCAAAAGCCTATGCGCCGCGCGCCTGGCTCACCACATCGGCACCGATCTCGCTGGTCGAGGGTTTTTACGTCCTGCTCACCTATTCCGACGTGATCATCCTCACCCAGTTCCGCCCGCCGCAGGAGGTCGCGGTCTATTACGCCGCGGCCAAGATCATGGCGCTGGTCGCGTTCATCTATTTCGCCGTGGCGCAGACGGTCGCGCACAAGTTTTCCGAATACCACGTCACCGGCAACCACAAGCGGCTCGCCGATTTCCTGGCGCAGACCATCCGCATGACGTTCTGGCCGTCGCTCGCCTTGATCGCAATCCTGCTGCTGCTCGGTGAGCCGCTGTTGCGCATGTTCGGCAAGGATTTCGTTGCCGGCTATCCGCTGATGTTCGTCATCGCCATCGGGTTGTTGGCGCGCGCCGCGGTCGGGCCGGCCGAGCGGCTTCTCAACATGCTCAGCGAACGGCGCAGTTGCGCCCATGCCTATGCCGGCGCGTTCCTGCTCAATGTCGCGCTGTGCTTCGTGCTGATTCCGCATTTCGGCGCCATGGGCGCGGCGATCGCCAGCGCCATCGCACTGGTCTTCGAGTCGGTCTGGCTGTTCCTGATCGCCAAATTTCACTTGGGCTTTCATTGCCTGGTTTTCGGCCGCCCTAAAGGTTGCTGAGACGCGGTGATGCCGGCCAAGAATTCAACAAAGACATCAACAGTCTCGGCAATCGCCAGCGCGCGCCGCGCCGCTGTCGCCGACCGCTATGCGGCCAATGCGCTCGCGGTCGAATGGCGCAACCTGTCCGAGCTCGAGCCGATCGCCGACGAATGGCGTGAGCTTGCCGCGCGTGCGCTCGAGCCCAACGTCTTCTACGAGCCGGCCTTCGCGCTAGAGGCGGCCAAAATCTTCGGCCGTGACGCCGGCGCGCTGCTGGTATGGTCGGGCACCAGTCCGCGCAAGCTGCTCGGCTTCTTCCCAGGACGCATCGAACCGCGGCGTTATGGGCTCAAGCTGCCGGTGCTGGTCGGCTGGACCCATCCCTTCGCGCCGCTCGGCACGCCGCTGGTCGAGCGCGAAGCGGCGGAGCCGGTCATCGCCGCCTGGCTGGCGCATCTCGCCGACGATCCGGAGCTGCCGGGATTGGTGCTGTTGCCGTTTTTGCCGGCGGACGGTCCGTTCGCCACCGCGCTCGATGCCATCGTCAGGCGCGCGCAGATGCCGGTTGCCGATTTCAACACCCACCAGCGGGCGCAGCTGGTGCCGGACGGCGATCGGCTGTTCTATGTCGAGCGCACGCTCGGCCAGCACAAGCATAAGGAGCTGCGCCGCTACGTGCGTCGCCTCGGCGACATCGGCGCGCTGTTGTTCACCACAGCGACCGAGCCGGAAACCGTCGCCGGGGCAATCGAGGATTTCTTCAAGCTCGAGATGCGCGGCTGGAAGGGGAAGGCAGGCACCGCCGCGCTGTTGCACGACGACATCCGCGACTTCATCACTACGGCCGTCGCCGGCTTGGCGGCGGAAGGCAAAGTCGCAATCAATCGTATTTTTATCGACGGCAGCGCCATTGCGGTCACGATCACGCTGCGCAGCGCCGATACCGCATGGTTCTGGAAGATCGTCTATGACGAAAAATTCGCCCAGCAATCGCCGGGCGTCGTGCTCACCTTTGCGGTGACCGAAGACCTCGTCGAGGACACCACATTGGTCCGCACCGATTCTTGCGCCACCGCCAATCACCCGATGATCGACCATATTTGGCGCGAGCGCTTGACGTTGTGCGACCGCCTGATCGCGGTGCGGCCGCAGATTTCGTTCGCCTCCGTCCGCCGCCTGGAAATGTTGCGCAACACCGCGCTCGCCGCCGCCAAAGCCGTCCGCAGCCAGATGCACCGCTGACGCGTTTGCGCAGGCTCTTCCCTTTGTGGGGTTTTTCCGTCATGAGACCGGCGCCGCCGCGAACTGGCGGCCGCCGACGGGATTCCAATCCATGACCGATCCGATCACGATCCGCATGGGCGGCTACGGACCGCCCACGACGGGCTTTTCCCGCGCGCTCAAGCTGATTGGCGACACGTTGGCGGCCGAGTTCGGCAACCGGATCGACGTGAAATATGTCTGGAACATCATGGATTTCGGCTACCGCGCCGAAGACATCCTCTGGCTGGTCGAGGACGGCGTCCTCACGCTCGGCTACCAATCGTCGAGCTATCTGACCGACCGCGTGCCCGAGCTTGGCTTCGTCGATCTGCCGTTCCTGTTCGAACAGCGCGACCAGGCGCGCGCCGCGATGGACGGCGCGCTCGGCCGCTTTCTCGGCCAGGCAATCGAACAGCGGGTGAACTATCGCATCCTCGGCTGGTTCGAGAACGGCTTTCGCCAGATCTCCAACCGCCTGCGCACCGTGCGTACGCCGCCGGACCTCAAGGACATGCGCATCCGCGTGCTGCCGAGCGAGGTCCAGGCGCGCACCTTCGAGCTCCTGGGCTGCGTCCCGCTGCGCATGGATCTGACCGAGGCGATTGATCGGATCAAGGCCGGCACCATCGACGCCCAGGAGAACCCGTTCGCCAACACGGTGACCTACGGCGTGCACAAGTTTCACCGTTTCCACACCGTGACCAACCACTTCTACATTTCACGGCCGATTTTCTTGCATCGCCCGGCCTTCGACGGCTGGCCGCAAGACTTGCAGCGCGCCATGCGCGCGGCCATCGAGCGTGCCGTCGCATTCCAGCGCGAGTTGGCCATCGAGGAAGACCGCACGGCGCGCGCCGCGATCCTCGCCGAGGGCTGCGAGATCACCGAGCTGACGGCGGAAGAACACAGCAAATTCCGCGACGCCGTCGCGCCGCTAACCGCCGAGGCGCGTGGCACTTACGGGCAAAAGCTGTTCGATATGATTTAGCCGCGTTTCTCGTCCGGCTTGGCCAGGATCAGCGACCAGAACACCTTGTATTTCGACTTCGGCGCATAGACCGCGGCAATGCCCATCTTGGTCACATTGCTGTTGAGCATGTTGGCGCGGTGCGGCGGCGAATCGCGCCAGCCGGAAAACGCTTCGGCCATGGTGTGGTAGCCGGCGGAAATGTTCTCCACCGCCACGGCGGCATCGAAGCCGGATTTGCGGATGCGATCCTGGAACGGCCGGCCGACGTCGTGATCGAGCTTGTCGTGGGCCGCCATGACGCGCGCCTGCTCGCCGGCAAGCCGCATCAGCTCGGGATCGATGGTGACGGCGCCAAGCCCGTTATTGCTGCGATAACCCGAGATCATCGACTGCGCCGCGTTGGCGTCAAGCGTAGCGTCGGTCGTCGCCAGGTCGATATAAAAGCTCGGCTGCCCCGGCGGCGGGCCGGTATCGGCGCAGCCGCCGAGCGCCGCAATGCCGATGAAGGCACCGCCGAGCAGCACCGCCGTAGCTCGCCGTAGCATCCGAGAATTCCCCCGCATCCGCCGCGACCTTGCCGTCAAAAAAGTGTCGGAAGCATGAAAGACCTTGCGCCACCCCGGCGCTAGACTGCGATCCAATTCAATTGAATCGGATCGCAGTCTAGAATCCTTGTTTGAGCATGATCTTATCCGAAAACCGGTTCCCACTTTTCGGGATCATGCTCTAGCATCGCCGCAGGCGCTCTACTACCATTGCGCTCATAAAATCGGGAGGAGCCAATGAGGCGGCTGGGAATCTTTGCGCTGTCGCTGGTGTGCCTGGCCGCGGGTGCGGGTTTTGCGCAGGCGCAGGACAAGTATCCTTCCAAGCCCATCAAGATCATCGTGCCCTACGTGCCGGGCGGCGCCACCGACATCGTCGCCCGCATCCTCGCCGATCAGATGGGCAAGAGCCTTGGCCAGTCGGTCATCGTCGAGAACAAGCCCGGCGCCTTCGGCATCATCGCCATCGAGGACATGGTGAAGGCGGGCGCCGACGGTTACACCGTGATGATCGGCAATGTCTCCACCAACGCGATTTCGCCGATCATCTATCCGCAGAAATTCAAGATCGATTATTTGAAAGACGTGGTGCCGATCACCAATGTGGTCGACATCCCGGCCTTCCTGGTGGCGACGACGAAGGATTTCGACGCCAAAAGCGTGCCCGAGCTGATCTACTACGCCAAGAAAAATCCCGGAAAGGTGCGCTACGGCACGGTCGGCCCGGGCAGCTATCCGCACTACGACATGGCTTATTTCGCCAAGCGCGCCGGCGATCTCGACATGATCGCGATACCGAACAAGGCCGGCGCCACCGGCGTCATCAACGATATGCTCAACGGCTCGACGCAGGTCACTTTCCTCAACGCGGCGAGCAGCGGGCCGCAGGTGAAGGCCGGCACCTTGCGCGCGCTTGCCTTGGTCAATCATGCGCGGCTGCCGGATTTCCCCGACGTGGCGACGATGCAGGAACTCGGCTTTCCGGGCGTTGGCACCATCGCCTGGCAGGGTCTGTTCGCGCCGGCCGGCACGCCGCAGCCGGTGTTGCAGGCGATTTTCGACGCCACGGTGGCGGCCATGAAGGAGCCTGCGGTGGTCGAAGCGTTCAAGAAACAGACCTTCAATACCGTGCCCAACACATCGCTCGCCGACGCCAAAGCCTGGCTCGCGGGCCAGATGGATATTTGGCGCAAGATCACCAGCGAAGTGAAGATCGAAACCGAGTGAGAGCGTTTCCATGAGCAGCGATCGAACGCTCAACGATCCGGTTTATCCCGTCGTCGTCGATAAAGACGTCGACGTGACCATGCGCGACGGCGCGCGGCTCAAAGCCGACGTGTTCCGGCCCTACGACGACGGCAAGTTTCCCGCCATCCTCAATCTCGGGCCGTACCAGAAGGACAAGCTCTGGATCGTACCGGACAATTTGGCCGAGGCGCCGAACGAATGGATGAACTGGGAAACCGTCAATCCGCAATGGTGGGTGCCGCGCGGCTATGCCGCCGTACGGGTCGACGGCCGCGGCACCGGGACATCGCCGGGGCAGTACGATCCGTGGTCGCTCGCCGAAGCGGTCGATCTCTACGACGCCGTCGAATGGGCGGCGGCGCAGCCGTGGTGCAACGGCAAGGTCGGGCTTTTGGGCATTTCCTACTTCGCGATCAATCAGTGGTTCGCCGCCAACCTGCAGCCGCCGTCGCTCAAGGCGATCATCCCCTGGGAGGGCTTTGCCGACATCTATCGCGACGCGCTGTACCACGGCGGGCTTTTGAGCCTGTTCATGACCAACTGGTACACGGCGCATCTGTTGCATCACACGCTCGGCCGCGCCTCGCAAACCTTGCCCGACGGCTGGCAGATCAACACGCTGTCGTTCTGGCTGCACAATAATCTCGACAGCGGCGCGTTCCGCGGCGCGCAGGCGCAGTGGGACAAGATCAACATCCCGATGTTCAGCGTCGGCAACTGGTCGGGCATGGGCCTGCACCTGCGCGGCAATACCGAGGCGTTCATGCACGCAGCGACTCCGCACAAGAAATTGCGCATGCATCTCGGCTCGCACGTGCATCCGTTCTACACCGAGGATGGCCGGCGCGATCAGATCCGCTTCTTCGATTACTGGCTCAAAGACATCGACAACGGCGTGATGGCCGAGCCGCCGGTAAAACTCGCCATCCGCAAAGGCGCCGACGCCTTCGACTGGCGGTTCGAGAACGAGTGGCCGCTCGCCCGCACGCGCTGGACCAAGCTCTATCTCGACCTGTCGCAGCCGCTTGCTGATAAATCTGAAATTTCTGGTGCGCTTGAAGTAAAGAACCCGCCGGCGGTCGGCTCGCGCAGCTACGCCGCATCGAGCCTAGGCTCCATGGGCTCGACCTCGGCCGCGGCGTCGCAAGTCATGGGCGGCGGCATCAGGCCGGGCATGGGGATTTCGCTGGAGACGGCAAAACTCTCGGTCGACACCGAGATCACCGGGCCGATCGCCGCGGTGTTGTGGGTGTCGAGCTCGAGCGAGGACATGGATCTGTTCCTCACGCTGCGCAACATCGACCCTGATGGCAAAGACGTCATGGAGACCGGCCAGCAGGGCTTGCCGGTGCCGGTTGCGAAAGGCTGGCTGCGGGTGTCACACCGCGAGCTCGATCCGGAAAAGTCGCTGCCGTATCGGCCATATCATCGCCACCAGCGGCGGCTTTATCTGAAAGCCGGCGAGATCGTGAAGGTCGAAGTCGAAATCTG
>DATHHM010000117.1:0-11625 GCA_035317145.1 Xanthobacteraceae bacterium
GCTCGGGCGCGCTCACCGGCGGCGACGAAGCTCAGCCCCGGCGGCGACATCAGGCCTTTCTGCGATCCCGCCACCGCGACGTCGACGCCCCAGGCGTCCATCGCAAACGGCACGCAGCCCAGCGAGGCGACGACGTCGACCATATAGAGCGCGTCGTGCCGAGCGGCTTTGATGGCATGGCCGATCGCCGCGATATCGTTGGCGACGCCGGTGGAGGTCTCGATCTGCACGGCGAGGATTGCCTTGATCGCACCGCCCTTGTCGGCGCGCAGGCGAGCTTCGACATCGGACGGCCGCACCGCGTGCCGCCAATCGCCTTCGAGGACTTCGACCGCGACGCCGAGTCGCGCCGCGGCATCGCCCCAAGCCATGGCGAATTGGCCGCTTTCCAGGACCAAAATCTTGTCGCCACGCGACAACACATTGGTCAGCGCCGCTTCCCATGCGCCATGGCCGTTGGCGATATAGATGTAAGGACGCGTCGCAGTAGCGAACACTGTGCCGAGATCGCGCAACAGGCCGTCGGTCAGCGCAATCAGCGGCTCGGAATAAATCTCGACCGCCGGGCGATGCATCGCTTGCAGCACTTCGTCGGGAATATTCGTCGGCCCCGGGACCGCCAGGAATTCACGACCCGCGCGAACGGTCATGTCGGCCTCACATCTTACCTTAGCCCATCAGGGTGAAATGGGTATCGACCCCTTCGGCCGCGAAGGCCTGGGCCAAAGCCTCATAGATCGGAATGTTTTGCATCACTATTGCTTTCATTCGGTACGTGGCGGGGCGTTGCGGGCATTCATCGTGCGCCAAGATAGCGGAAGGTGGTCGCTTCCCACCACTCGCTATGGATGGCTTCGAGAATCGCCACCCCGACGGATTTTCGCAACGGACTGTTGATCGGCACCGCGAAGGCGTATTCCTGCGGCTCGAAGGTCGCATCGATCAGCTCGATCGAGGACGCGAAGTTTTGCCGGACAAGCCAAGCGAGCAATGGCTTGTCGTAGACGAGCGCGTCGAGCCGGCGCGCCCGCAAAGCGTTGAGACCGTCCTGCGGATTGGCGAATGTCCGGTACCTGATCTGCATGCGCGACAATGTGTTCTCGGTTGCGGTTCCGGCCACCGCGCCGACACGGACAGCCGACAGATCGCTGATGCCGCGCACCGCGCCCTGCAGGTGCTTGATCGTCAGCGCCGAGGTGATGCCGGCGGTGAACACGGCGATGGTGACGATCGAGCCGATCATCCACAGCACCGCGACGACGCGCCCGGGCAGCGTGCGCGGCCCGAAACTTCCGGCGCCGCGCTGCGTCATGGTCATGGCGGTCCACCAGACGCCCGAGCTGATGCCCTTTGCCGTGCCGCCGCCGAAGTCGGCATTGTGGCGCCGCTCGAAGAACCAGATGAGAAGCCCGACGCCCAGCGCCAATCCGATCAAGGCCAAGATCGCCTGGGCGAAGCCGAACGACGTCAGGGTGTGAATGATCGGCTGCCAGCTGGCTTCGCCGCCTACCGGCACCGCGATGCCTAGGCCGGTCACGTAGAAGACTTGCGTGAAATCCAGAACCTTTTCTCGTTCGGCGGTCACGGTCAGGGCGGCGACCGCCATGTCGAACCGTCCGGCGGCCACGCCGTCGATCAGCGCTTGCACGTCGGCTTCCTCGGCGAGGCGGTAATGCAGATGCAAATCGTCGGCGATGCGGCGCCACAGATCGATGCTGATGCCGGACCAGCTGCCGTCGGCGGCCTTCATGGCAAAGGGCGCCGCTTCCTTGGTGCCGACCACCAATTCCCGTTGCGACGTGGCCGCAGCATCGGCCGCCTGGGGCGTTTGCGCGCAACACGGCGCCGCGAACAGCGTCAACGCGCCGGTCAATGCCGCGATCATCGCTGACATATGCATCGTCGCGCGCTCCGGGACACCGGTCAGCATCGTATTGCCCGCGCCACCCCTCTGGAAGGGGACTTAAGCGCCGTTCGCCACCGGCGAATCACATTGCAAATACTGTGCAGATCCCGGGCACGCCGCCGCGAACGGCTTGCGTTTGACCGAATGTCGCCATCGTTTGCGCGGAATATCGCTACAGCTGAGGATTTCGTTCCTGCGGGCGCATCGGCAAATATTCAGCTGAAACGGAACGATGCTATACTGCCGCGAGCGAGATCGAGTCCTTTTTGTGGCGACCACCGCGAGGCTCTCCGCATGACAAGCGCAGCGACGGCAACCGGCGAAGCTCGATCGATCGGTCTGCGCGGAGTCTTCAAGGCCGCGTCCTACACGCTCGAACTGGTCGTCATCGCCACGGCCTATTTCGGTCTTGCCGTGTCCGGGCTGCTGATCCCCTGGATCAATCCGACCGCAACGCCGCTGTGGCCGCCGACCGGCTTGGCGCTGGCGCTCATACTGATACGCGGCTATCGGATCTGGCCGGCGATTGTGGTGGGCGGGTTTTTCTCCACCGCCGTGGACGGCGGCGCGCTGTCGGAGGCAGCCTGCATCGCGCTCGGCACCCCGATCGCCGCGCTGGCCGGAGCCTGGCTGATCAATCGCTGGGCGCACCGCCGCGAGACGTTCACTACGCCGCTCGGCGTCGCAAAATTCGCCCTCATTGCCTTTGCGCCGACCGCGATGATCAGCGCCGCCATGGCCACCGTGGGCCTCGTTCTCGCCAACGACGCCGGCCTTGCGAGCCCCATCGCCAAGTGGACGGCACGGTGGCTGGCCGACGCCGGCGGAACGCTGCTCATCGTTCCCGTCATCGTGCTCTGGGCGACCAAGCCGTCACGGGCCTCCTCGCAATGGAGCTTGTTGGAAACCGCCGGCGTCGTCATCGTCACCGCCGCCATCGGCATCGCCGCCTTTGGCCCGCAAGCCGGCAGCGCGCTCATGGACAGCGACTTCTATGCGCTGCTGCCGTACCGGAGCCTGCTGGCATTCCTGGTCGTACTGCCGCTGTTGTGGTCGAGCCTGCGCGGCAATCTGCGGGACGCCGCGGCGGCGGCGCCGGTTTTTTGCGCGATCGCGGCGTGGGGTTTTGCGACCAGCTTCGACTTGAATGGATCGCCGGTCCTGCTGTTTGCGCTGGTCCTGGCCACATCGGTGCCGCCGTTGATTTTGGCCGCCGCAATCGCCACCCACCAGCAAACCACGGCCCGCTTACAGGCCGCGCAAGACCAATCGAACCGGCAGGTCGCCGAGACCAAATTGGCGTTCGAGCGATCCAAGCGCCATTTCCAAATCCTGATCGAAGGCGTCGTCGATCACGCCGTTTTCCTGCTCGACCGCTCGGGGCGGGTGGCGAGCTGGAACTCTACCGCGCAGCAGATCATCGGCTACACCTCGGACGAAATCATCGGCAAGCATTTCGGCGTGTTTTACCGGCCCGACGAGCGGCGCTCGGGCGAGCCGAACCGCGTGCTCGAACTGGCGGTCAAGAACGGCAAACACGCGGTGGAGGGTTGGCGCATCAAAAAGAACGGCACGCTGTTCTTCGTCACCGGAACCATCCGCGCGATCCATGACGACGACGGCAATCTGATCGGCCTTGCCAATGTGCTGCGCGACGCCACCGAGCGGCGCAACGCCCAGGAGAAGCTGGTCGAGGCGCGCGAGCAGCTCGCCATGTCGCAAAAAATGGAGGCGATCGGCAAATTGACCGGCGGCATCGCCCACGATTTCAACAATTTGTTGATGATCATCGGCGGCAACGCCCAGACCTTCGAGCGGCTGCTCGACCCGAAACTGCCGCGGGCCATCGAGGCGATCCAGACGGCGGCCAAGCGCGGCGAAAGCCTCACCCGCCAGTTGCTGACGTTCTCCCGCCGCCAGCATCTCAACCCCACCATCGTCGACCTCAGCGCCAGCATCAAGAATCTACGGCCGATGATCGAAAGCTCGCTGCGCGGCAACATCGTTTACAACGAGGCGATCGATCCTGAGGTGCGGTCGGTCAAGGTCGACCTCGCTGAATTGGAGCTTGCGATCGTCAATATCGCCGTCAATGCCCGCGACGCCATGCCGAGCGGCGGCACCTTCACCTTGACCGTCGGCAACGTGCCGGCGGACGACACATCGGGCGGCGATGACGAGAGCGGCGATCACGTCGCCATCCAGTTCAGCGACACCGGCGTCGGCATTCCGCCGAATCTGCTATCAAAAATCTTCGATCCGTTCTTCACCACCAAAGAAGTCGGCAAGGGAACCGGGCTCGGCCTGTCGCAGGTCTATGGTTTCGTCCACCAGGCCGGCGGAACGATCAATGCGGAAAGCAAAGTCGGACAAGGCACGACGATCGCCGTCTATCTGCCGTGCTGCTTCGAGAAGGACATCGCCAAGGATAGTCCCGCCATGGACGCGCCGCGTTCGCAACGCCCGATGGTGCTCATCGTCGACGACAGCGCCGAGGTAGCGGAGGTGACGTCGTCGCTGTTCGAGCGTCTCGGCTATGATAGCGACTATCGGGATTCCGCCGACGCGGCGCTGAAATATCTGGCGGAAGGCACCAAGATCGATCTGGTGTTCAGCGACATCGTCATGCCGGGGACGATCGACGGCGTCGGCCTCGCCCGTGAAATCCGCTCGCGCTATCCCGATCTGCCGGTAGTGCTGACGACCGGCTATAGCGACGCCGCGCAAGCCGTGCCCGCGGACTTGAAGATCCTGCGCAAGCCGTTCGACACCGTCGCGCTGCGCGGCTTTATCGCCGACACGATGGCGGTGGATTTAGCGTCCTGAAGATTGCTACCGCTCCGGCGGCGGCGCCGCCCGCGCAGCAAAGACCGTTTCGATCTTGGCTTTCAACGTCTGGGCGTTGAACGGCTTGACGATGTAATTGTCGACGCCCGCCTTCTTCGCCGCGATGACGTTTTCGGTCTTCGATTCCGATGTCACCATGATGAACGGCGTGCGCTTGAGCGCGGGATCGTTGCGCAGCTCGCGCAATAGCTCATAGCCGCTCATCGGCACCATGTTCCAATCGGAAATCACCAAGCCGTAGCGTTTGCTCCGCATCTTGGCGAGCGCCGAGGCGCCGTCATTGGCATCGTCGACGTCGTTGATGCCGAGATGCTGCAACAGGCCGCGGACGATGCCGATCATCAGCTTGGAGTCGTCGACCACGAGCACGGACATCGATGGGTTCAGAGCCATGGCGCCGGTTCCAACCAATACGGGATGCGTAAAGCCGGCAGGTGCCGGCTCGAGCACGTCGAAGCAGACGATTTGATCCCCAAACAGCCCGCAATACTACTACCGGCAGTTGAACGGCTGGTAAATCGCCAAGAGCCGCTTTTCTCGCAATGCACAATTGCTTGCCGCTCATGACGCAGAAATTAATGTGCTGAAACAGTAGCTTAGATAAATATACCATCTGTTGCTGTGATTGCGTCGTGACGCAACCAGCGGCTAGTGACGCTTGGCCGAAAGGCAACGCAGCGATTCGGCAACGCGGCCAATTACCGTCCAGCCGGCGGGCGCGGGCTTGGATTGGGCGGGCTCGCCGGCTGGGCCGCCTGCGGGTGCACGATGGTACCGGGCTCGTCTTCGACTTCCTGCTGCGGCTGCTCGACCGGTTGCGGCTGTTGCTGCTGCGGCTTCTGCCGCAATGGCGGGCCGAGCGTGGACGGCGCGACCGGGGTGAACGCCGATTGGCCGCTGCGGCCGCTATACGTCATCAGCCCTTCCTTGGTCGAGATGATGTCACCGGGCCGTAAGGTGGGGTCGGTCTTCACATCCAAGGTGGCCAGCCCGAACGGATCCTTGCCGTTGCAACTGCAATTGGCGACCAGGTGCTTGCGATAGAGGAACGCCGTGTTGAGATCGGCATAGCGCGCGCCGTCGCCAGCCACCGCGCCGTCGATTTCGGAGCCGAAATAGACCTTGGTGACACTGGTCGGGCAGATCGCCTTGCAGGTCTCGGCCGGCGTCGCATTGGCCATCCGCTCCAGCGGAAAATGCTGGCCGTCGCACAGCCGCACGCAGAACGCGACGCCGTGCCCGGTGGTGCCGGCGTTCTCGTTGACGCGCTCTTGGCCGAGCGGCGCCGGCGCGATGCGCCCGATCTCCGGCGGTGGCGGCGGATAGCTGGGCGGCGGCGGCCCCTGACGCTGCGGACCGCCGAACAGGAAATCGAAAAAGCCTTGCGCCTGCGCGGAGCCCGGCGCCGACAGAGTTGCGAAGGCGCAAAGCGCACCGGCAAGAACAGCCGCGCGCCACTTCACCCGCTTGTTGCGACGCCTAAGCACCACGGCACCACCTGACTGCCACGCCTCCGACTTCCCCCGAGCGATTCCCCAATGGGCCGGAGTATCGGCGCTTTCCCGGCGCCCATGCAAGGCAGTCGCGCGCGGCGCATGGTGTACCGGTACCGGGTGGCACGACTATGATCTCGCCGACAAAACCGCCCTACCACGCCGATAATGCGCCGAGAAAGCGGCCTTGATCAGTTGCAGGGTGTATCGATCACGGCGTGGCGGTCGCCAAACGCCTCGGATATTGTCGGCGCCATAAAGAGCTTAGGGAAGAACACATGATCAAGAAATTCCATGTCCTCTATGTCGGCCAGATCGAGCTCGACAATGTGGGCTTGAACGGCACGCCGGCCAACGAGCGGCTTTATTCCGACCAACGGCTGGCGGAAGCCTTCTTCACCGCGCGCGACGTCGCCCAGCTGATGGACGAGCTCGGCTTCGACGTGTTGTGGACCGCCGAGCATCATTTCCAGCGCGAGGGCTACGAGGTCTTCCCCAATCTGATCCAGCTCGGCCTGTGGCTCGCCACCCAGACCAAGCGGCTGAAGTTCGGTTGCGCCTTCAACGTGCTGCCGATGTGGCATCCGATCCGCATGGCGGAAGACTATGCCATGGCCGACATCGTCACCGACGGTCGGGTCATCATGGGGGTGGGCCGCGGCTATCACACCCGCGAGGTGGAGTCGTTCGGCGCGCCGCTGCTCGACGCCGACAAGAACCGCGAATTGTTCGAGGAGCAGTTGCGGCTGCTTCTCACCTGCTTCAACGACCAGTCCTTCCACTTCAAGGGCAAATACTACGAGGCGCCGCCGCCGGTGGACTACCGCGGCTACAAGCTCAAGGACATCACCATGGTGCCCCGGCCGAAACATCTGCCGGTGGAAATCTGGATGCCGATCGCCAGCGGCAAGACCATCGAGATGATGGCGCAATATGGCCTGAAAGCGATGGTGACGCTCAACGGCGAAAAAATCCTCGACGACGTCATCCGCGCCTATCACACGGCTTGCGCCAAACACGGCCAGAACAAGAAGCTCGGCGAAGACGTGATCTGGGGGGCCGGTGTCTATCTCGCCAACAGTCGCGAGGAGGCGATCAAAAAACTCGAGCCGGCCCACGACGAGCGCTTCAAATGGTTCGCGCCGTTCGGCTTCGTGCGCTATGCCGACGAAGCGGGCCGCACCTGGGGCACGCCGGGCGCGCCGTCGCGCACGCCGCTGTTGAGCGACGGCGTCGCGCAGAAGGCTTGGTTTTGCGGACCGCCGGCCGAAGTGATCGACGGCATCAAGTCGATCGAGGCGAAATATCCGGGGCTGGAGAATTTCATGATCCATTGGGCCGAGGGACTCACGCCCAAGGAATTCAAGGATCAGCTGCGCTGGTTCGCCAAGGACGTGATGCCGGCGTTCAAGCGTTGAGTCATCGGCGGTTCGCTCGCGCCGCCGATCAATGTCGGCGAGAAATATTTTATAATACAACGTCACGCTTCCTCGCGTCCGGCGGAACTGCTAGCGTTTGCCGCGACTCATCAAGGAGGCATCGCGATGCGGACGAAGTTTTTTGCCATGCTGGCGGGATTTGCAATCATCGGCGCCGGCACGGCGCAGGCGCAACAGTCGCCGCCCAAATATCACTGCGGCGAGCTGGGCGACAACAATCTGCCGCAGATCCAGCCGAACTTCCGTTCCAACACCGATCTCTCCGAAAACAATTTCGACTGTCTGGCTTGGCAGGATTTCATTTATTTCATGTGGCCGGCGATGACGACGCCAGGACATCGCGGCGAACCTAATCCCAACGCGAAGTTTGGCTCGAGCGGACCGACGGTGTGGGAGACCTACAAGACCGTCGATGCCGTGTTCCTGCCGAACGGCCGGGATCCCGGGCCGTGGAATCAGCTGCAATTGCTGGCGACGCTGAGAGGGTCGCTGGCACAGCGGGTCGACCAAGGCGCGGTGCGTCACCTGACCGAAACATCCAAGGTGTCGCGCCCGGTGCTCGCCAATATCCTGCGCGACAGCGCGGGGACCCCGCCGGATATTCTCGACGAGATCGCGCAGGCCGGCGGCGGCACGCTCTACGACCTCAATGGCTACCCGGTCTATTACGAAGTCGCGATGAGCCGGGTTCAGTACGAATACATCACCGCGAACAAGCTTTACGACGCCAACAAGCAGCAGGCCTACGCGGCGAGTCACGTGATCGCGTTGCCGGGCGGCGGCGACAACAAGACGGAAGGCTCGGTCGAGGTCAAAGCCGCCTGGAAAGTTCTATCGCTGGCCGAGAAAATCTCCGGCCACTTCCATATGGTCCAGGCTTTGCTCGGCGGCTCGCAGCAGCCGGTCACCGTCGGGCTGGTCGGCTTTCACGCCTTCATTTCCAATGGCTCCCAGGGCGCCTGGGCGACGTTCGCCCAAGTCGACAATGCGCCGGTGCAACACCCGGCGACCAGCGGCACGTTCAATTTCTTTAATCCGAAATGCACTCCTGCGCCTTGTCCGTTCAACGTCAAGGATGCCGATCCCGGACAGGTCGTGCAGATCAATCCCAACGCCGATCAAGCCACCATGCTCAACGCCTACATGCATTACATTCTGCAGGGCTATTCGCCTTGGCAATATTACAATCTGGTCGACGTGCAATGGGCGACGATCCCTGTTCAGGTCGCCGCCCTGCCGGCGCCGAAATCGGCGCCGCTGCCGGACGGCCAGCCCAATACGCCGACCCTGGTCAATGCGGTGCTCGAAACTTTCCTCCAGAAGGACGGAATGAGCTGCATCGGCTGCCACAAAGCCGCGAAGGTCGCGCCAACGGCCGAGCAAAAACCGAATTATGCCGCGGGCTACAGTTTTGCGCTCAAGAGCGCGCACCCGGGGCCGAAGTGAGTCCTAGACCATGATCCGATCAAATTGAATCGGATCATGGTCTAGATTTTTCGTTGGAGCATGATCTTTTCGGAAAACCGGCATCCACTTTTCCGGATCATGCTCTAGGCTCGGCGCACCCGGCGCGTGAGCGCCCAGATCACGAGCGCCAGACAGCCCATCACCGCGATGGTGCCGGCCACCGGCCACGCCGAGCGCCCGAGATATTGGCCGATCGCGGCGGCGGCGATGGCGGCGGCGGTTTGCTGGGCGAAGCCCAACAGCGAGGACGCGGTGCCGGCGCGATCGGGAAACGGCGTCAGCGCGCCGGCCTGGGTCTGCGGCAGCACGAGGCCCATGCCGGCGAGATAGATCGTCATGGTTCCGACCAGCCAGCCGACATGAGCGAGATTAAGCGCGACGGCCGCCGCCATGGCGAGACCGCCGGCCGCCATCACCACCGCCCCAATGCCGATGGTGCGGTCGAGGCCGAGCCGCATGACGAAACGCGACGCGGTGTAGGCGCCGATCATGTAGCCGGCGGCACCGACCGCGTAAGTCATGCCGAACACGATCGGCGTCAGTCCGTATAAGTCCTGCATCACGAACGGCGCGCCGGCGATCCAGGCGAACAAGCCTACGAAGGTGGTGACCAATATGCCGACATTGGCAAGAAAGCCGCGATGCACCAGCACCGAGCGATAAAGCCCGCCCATGGACGCCAATGAGAAAGGCCCCGATGCGCGTTGGCGCAACGTCTCCGGCAATAGCAGCGCCGCAGCCGAACCCGCAAACATCGCGAAGACGACCAGGACATAGAAGGTGGCGCGCCAGCCGAACGCGGTTTGCAGCACGCCGCCGATGGCGGGAGCAACAATCGGCGCGAACGCCGTGATCGATCCCATCAGCGACAATTCGCGCCCGGCGCGCACGCCGGAATAAAGATCGCGCACCGCGGCGCGCGCCAGCACGATGCAGCCGGCGCCGCCGAGCGCCTGGACGAAGCGCACCGCGATCAAGACTTCGATCGATTGCGCCACCGCGCAGACGATGGTCGCCACGCCATAAAGCACCAGCGCCGCCAAGATCACTGGCCGCCGCCCGATGCGATCGGACACCGGCCCATAGACGATCTGGCCGGCAGCAAAACCGATCAGATAACTCGAAATGGTCAATTGCACCTGGACCGTCGATGCACCGAGCGCCTGCCCGATCGCTGGCAGTGACGGCAGGTACATGTCCATGGTCAACGGGCCGAGCCCGGTGAGGAGCGACAGCAATAATGTGAGGCCGAAGGTGCCGGGACGGAGCATTGCAACACTATTCCATTATTCTTTGCGGCCCGTCGTCATTGCGAGCGAAGCGAAGCAATCCAGTTCTGAGGCGCCGTCTGGATTGCTTCGTCGCTTCGCTCCTCGCAATGACGAATACTAGCGCGCTTGAAGCGATTTGATCTTCAGCTCCGCCGCGAGCTTGTCGAGCTGCGCCAACAGCGCCGGCGCGATCGGCACCCCGTCACGCAGCCGCTCGGCGCGGCATTGCGCGCGGCGGTCGCCGGGCAGGCGGATGTCTTCGACGCCGGGTAAGCGTTTCGATTGGCGGAAATCGTGCACGTGGCGATCTACTTCGGCGGTGAACGTTGCAAGCGGCACGAAACGCGCGATGTCGATCGCCACCATGAAATGCCCGGTATTGGTCTCACTCGCATCGTCGGCATTGAAGTCGACCACGTCGCGGCCAAACGCAGCACCATTCAGCACGCCGCCGAGCAATCCGAGCATCAGCGCCAGGCCGGCGCCTTTGTATTCACCCATCGGCAGCAGAACGCCTTCGCCGGAGCGGTTCGGATCGGTGATAGCTTCGCCAGTCTCAGGCTTGACGAACCAGCCTTCCGGCATGGTGAGCCCGCGCAACGCGTATTTTTTCACCGTGCCGTAGGCGACGATCGACGTCGCCATGTCGAGAATGAGCGGGCCTGCGCCGGACGGCACGCCGATGGCCAGCGGATTGGTGCCGAGCAACAAATCGGTGCCGCCCCAGGTCGCCATGTGATTGGCGTTGGCAACGGCGGCGTAAAGCCCGATCATGCCGTGCGCCGTCGGCATTTCCGCATAAAGTCCGGCCGGGCCGGCGTGATTGGAGCGGCGCACGCCGACCCAGGCGACACCGGTATCGCGCGCCATGGCGATCGCCTCATTGGCGGCGCGCGTCATCACCAGATGGCCCATGCCGTTGTCGCCATCGACCAGCGCCGTCGCCGCCGCCGATTTGCTCACGGTGATGTTGGGATGGGCGTTGAAGCCGCGCGCCTTGAGGCGGCGAACATATTGCGGCAGGCGCAATATGCCGTGGCCTTCGGCGCCGGTGAGATCGGCTTCGGTCATCAGTTCGGCGCAGCGTGCCGCATCGGCCGCCGGCAAGCCGGCCGCGACAAACGAATCCTTGAGCAGCGAAGTGACCGCGCGCGCGGGCGCGCGCAACATGCCGGCATCGGCCATTAGTTCATTCCCGGGTT
>DATHHM010000118.1:0-3894 GCA_035317145.1 Xanthobacteraceae bacterium
CGCTGCCGCCGACATAATAGATCGACGCATAGAGGCCGACCGCCGACGAGCGGCCCTCCTTGGCGGTCATCGTAACGTAACCGGTCGCCACGGTCTGGCACAGCATGCCGCAGACGGCGCACAGCGTCAGCCCGATCAGGATCAGTGTGACAGGCGGCAGAAGCATCAGCAACGCGCCAAAAATCCAGGCGGCGATGATGCCGAGCACCAGGCGGCGGCGGCCGAACAGCGCGATGCCGCGGCCGACCCACGGCACCACCACGCTCGAGGCCAGATAGGTGACGAACAGGCCGCCGATCAGCGTCGCCGAAAACGAGTAGGGCGGCGCCGCCAGATGGAAGCCGATATAGGTGAAGGTGGCGACAAAGTTGAATAGCACGCCGAAGCCGATGGCAAAGGTCGCGATCAGCCGCGGGTCTCGAATATGCCGCGCCATGTAGCGTGCCGAGGCGAGGGGGCCGCCCGAGGGCACAAAATTTCGCTCACGCGTGAGCGTGAGCGCGACAATGACCGCTGCGATCAGCGTGAGCAACGCCACCACGTCAAAGGCGGCACGCCAGCCTATCAGATCGGTCAAAAAGCCCGGGATGAAGCGGCCGGAAAAACCGCCGACGCTCGACCCCACCATATAGAGCCCGGCGACTCTGGCGACGTCGGACGCCGGCCACTCGTCGCCGATATAGGCGACCGCGACGGTGAAGATCGGCGGCACCATCATGCCTTGCACGAAGCGCCAGAACACCATCTCGGGCACGGTGGTGGCAAAGGTCATGATCACGGTCGGCACCACGATCAAGAACATGGCGGCAGTGATCAGGCGCTTCCTGCCGACGATATCGGCGAGCACGCCGGTGAACGGCGCGGTGAGCGCGATCGCGCCGGTGCCGGCGGTCATCAGCGCGGAGATCTCACCGGCACTGACTTGGAATTCGTTGGCGAGCTCGGGGAGCAGCGCCTGCGGCGAATACAGATTGACGAAGGCGCAGAACCCGGCGGTGGCGATGCCGAGCAGGCGGGGATCGAAGCTCATGCGCTATTATGAGGGAGGCGAGGGGAGCCTCGCATCCTTGATCGCCTGCCACACCCGATACGGCGTGCACGGGGTGTCGATGTGGCGGATGCCCAGCACCGACAATGCATCGACGATGGCGTTGGTGCCGGCCGACAGCGAACCGACGGTGCCGGCTTCGCCGGCGCCCTTCACGCCGAGCGGATTGGTCGGCGTCGGCACCGGATTGTCCTCGATCACCACGCTGCAGAAGTCTTCCGCCCGCGGCATGGCGTAGTCCATGAATGAGCCGGAGAGCACCTGGCCGGCGTCGTCATAGGCTTTGTCTTCCATCAAGACCTGGCCCATGCCCTGCGCGATGCCGCCCATGATCTGGCCCTTGACCAGCATCGGATTGATGACGGTGCCGACGTCGTCGACTACCCAATAGCCGACCATTTGCGTGATGCCGGTCTCGGGATCAATCTCGACCTCGCAGACGTGGCAGCCGTTGGGAAAATTTCCGGTGCGGGCGCGATAGGTCGCCGTCTCGTACAGGCCGGGCTCCATGCCGGAAGGCAGCTTCTCCAGCTGGAACGCCGCCTTGGCCACGTCGTGAATGCCGGTGGAGCGATCGGTGCCGGCAATGGTGAAGCGGCCGTCCTTGAATTCGACGTCGCCTTCGGCGGCTTCCATCAAGTGCGCGGCAAGCTTTGTGCCCTTGGCGACGATCTTTTCGCTCACCATGCTGATCGCGCCGCCGCTCATGGTCGTCGAGCGCGAGCCGCCGGTGCCCATGCCGAAGGCGACCGCGTCGGTGTCGCCCTGGATGAATTTCACGCGCTCCGGATCGATGCCGAGCCGGTCGACCAGGATCTGGGTCTGGATCGTGGCATGGCCCTGGCCGTGGGAGATCGAGCCGGTCACCAGCGTGAGCCCGCCGAGCGGGTCGAAGCGGATCTCTGCGGTCTCGATGGTGGGATCGGCGGCCTGCTCGATGGTGTTGGAGATGCCGATGCCGCGCAGCATGCCGCGCCGCGCCGCCTCTTTCTTCCGCGCCTCGAAGCCCTGCCAGTTCGCGAGCTTCATGGTGCGGTCGAGGTTCTCCTCGAAATGCCCGCTGTCGTACGTGAAGACCAGCGGCGTCTTGTAGGGCATGGCTTGCGGCGGGATGGTGTTAAGGCGGCGCAGCTCCGCCGGATCGATGTTCATCGCGTCGGCGGCGATATCGATCAGCCGCTCGATCATGTACGATGCCTCGGGGCGGCCGGCGCCGCGATAGGGCGAGGTGCAGTGGGTGTTGGTCAGCATGCCGGACACCGCCACATGCAGCGCCGGCGTGGTGTAGGTGCCGACCACGGTGCCGATATTGACCACTGGCGGCATGGCGCCGCGGAACGACACGAAGGCGCCGAGATTGCCGAAACTGCGGATGCGCACGCCGAGGAATTTTCCGCCCGCGTCGAGCGCGAGCGCGGCGTCGACGATATTATCGCGCGCATCGTCGTCGCTGACATGCGCCTCGTTGCGGGTCTGGGTCCATTTCACCGGCCGGCCGACCTTGCGCGCCGCCCATAGCATCAAGATGATTTCCGGATAGACCGAGCCGCGCAGCCCGTAGGAGCCGCCGATGTCGCCGGTGACCAGCCGCAAATCGGCTTCGGGAATCTTCAGCGTGGTGCGGGCGATGTCGTTGCGGAACAGCCAGGGCCGCTGGAAGCCGCAATGCAGCGTGTAGCGCTGCGTGCCCGCGTCGTAGATGCCGGTGACGCCGCGTGGCTCGATCGGATTGGCAGTAACCCTGTTGATGACGAGGCGCTGCTCGACTACGTGGGCGGCGGCCGCAAACGCCGCATCGGTCTTGGCCTTGTCGCCGGCCTGGTAGAAATAGGCCTCGTTGTTCGGGCAGTCGCCGTAGAGCTGCGGCGCGCCTGGCTCGAAGGCCGCGCGCGCGGACACCACGGCCGGCCGCGGCGCGTAATCGACGGCAACGGCCTCGGCGGCATCGCGCGCGCGATCAAGCGTATCGGCGACCACCACCGCGACCGGATAGCCGACATGCATGACGCGGCCGATGGCGATCGCCGGCCGCGGCGGCAGATACATCGGGCTGCCGTCGCGTTTCTTATACGGCGCCATCGAAGGCAGCGGGCCGAGCGCGTCCGCGGCATAATCCGCGCCGGTGAGCACGGCATGGACGCCGGCCATCTTAAGCGCCACGCTCGTGTCGATGCCACGGATGTCGGCGTGGGCATGAGGCGAACGCACGATGGCGGCATGGAGCTGATCGGCGAGTTTTAAATCGTCGAAATAGCGGCCAAGCCCACGCAACAGGCGAGGGTCCTCGCGCCGCAGCACCGATTGTCCGATGGCAAATTCGCCCATGGCCTCACCGCGCTCATCGGTCTTCGAGAGCATGTCTCTCGAACGACATGCGCTATTATGGGCGAGGCGGGGCGCGAAAGCACGCCCGCGCCCTGCAGGCCAAAGAGGCGATATGCGACGGCTCATTTTCCTTTATACGCTGCTCATTCTCGGCGCTGGCGGCGCCATGGCCGACGACTATCCGACGCATCCGATCCGCCTGATCGTGCCGTTCGCGCCGGGCGGGGCGGTCGATCCCATCGCGCGGCTGATTGCCAATCCGCTCGGCGAGCGCCTCGGCAAGCCGATCGTGATCTATGACCGCGGCGGCGCCGGCGGCAGCATCGGCATGGACGAAGTCGCGAAATCGCAGGCCGACGGCTACACGCTGCTGCTCGATCACAGCGGCATGACTTACATGCCCGGGCTCTACCGCACGCTGCCGTTCGATCCGGTCAAGGATTTCGACGGCATCATCACCGCGGTCACGGGTTTTTATGTGCTGGCGGTGAACAACGATCTGCCGGTGAAACCCGTCGCCG
>DATHHM010000119.1:0-8945 GCA_035317145.1 Xanthobacteraceae bacterium
CATCTCAGCGCACCGAGTCCGCGGTTGCGATCGGCAGAAGCGCCAGGGAGCGTCCCGGCCGCTGCGGCCCCGGCGGAGATCGACCCGACCCAGCATCCCGGCGCCGTTATCTCGCCGATGGTCGGCACCGTCTATCTCGGCCCGGCACCGGGCGCGCGGCCTTTCGTCGAAGTCGGCAGCCAGGTGAAGACCGGCGAGCCGCTGCTCATCATCGAAGCGATGAAGACGATGAATCAAATCCCGGCGCCGCGCTCCGGCACGGTGATTCAGGTTCTGGTCGGCGACGGTCAACCGGTCGAATATGGCCAGCCGCTGATGATCATCGAGTGATGGTTGCTCGATGTTCGACAAAATCCTGATCGCCAATCGTGGGGAAATCGCGCTGCGGGTGCTGCGCGCCTGCAAGGAGCTTGGCATTCCGACAGTCGCGGTCCATTCGACGGCAGACGAAGACGCCATGCATGTGCGCCTTGCCGACGAAAGCGTCTGCATCGGCCCGCCACCAGCCAAGGACAGCTACCTCAATGTTCCGGCGCTGCTTTCAGCCTGCGAGATCACCGGCGCCGACGCCGTGCATCCGGGCTACGGCTTTCTGTCGGAGAACGCCCGCTTCGCCGAAATTCTCGGCGAGCACAACGTGCACTTTATCGGCCCGCGGCCCGAGCATATCCGCCTGATGGGCGACAAGATCGCGGCCAAGCGCGCCGCGCAGCAGCTTGGCATTCCGATCGTGCCCGGCTCCGACGGCGGCGTTAGCTCGGACGCCGAGGCATTCCGCCTGGCACGCGATGTCGGCTTTCCGCTGATGCTCAAAGCAGCTGCGGGCGGCGGCGGCCGCGGCATGAAGGTGATCCGCGCCGAGGACGAGTTGGCGGCCGGCCTCGCCGTGGCGCGCGCCGAGGCGCAGGCCGCGTTCGGCGACGACACGATTTATCTGGAAAAATATCTGGAGCGGCCGCGTCACATCGAAATCCAGGTGCTCGGCGACGGCAAAGGCCGTGTCATCCATCTCGGCGAGCGCGACTGCTCGCTGCAACGGCGCCACCAGAAGGTCTGGGAAGAAGGCCCCTCGCCGGCGCTCAACACCACCGTGCGCGACACGATCGGCGAAACCGTCGCCAAGGCGATGCGCGAGATCAAATATCTCGGCGTCGGCACTGTCGAATTCCTCTACGAGGACGGCAAGTTCAACTTCATCGAAATGAACACCCGCATCCAGGTCGAGCATCCGGTAACCGAGATGATCACCGACATCGACCTCGTCGTCGAGCAGATCCGCGTCGCCGCCGGCAACGATCTCACGTTGACGCAAGACGAAGTGAAATTTCACGGCCATGCCATCGAATGCCGGATCAATGCCGAAAATCCGGTGTCGTTCCGGCCGTCGCCGGGCAAGATCGTCCACTACCATCCGCCCGGCGGCTTGGGCGTGCGGGTCGATTCTGCCGTCTACCACGGCTACACGATCCCGCCGTTCTACGATTCGCTGGTCGGCAAGCTCATCGTCCACGGCAAGACGCGCAGCGAATGTCTGATGCGGCTCAAACGCGCGCTCGACGAATTCGTCATCGACGGCATCGAGACCACCATCCCCCTGTTCCGCGCCTTGGCGCAGGAAAAGGACATCATCGACGGCGATTATCACATCCACTGGCTGGAAGAGTATCTCGCCCGCGGCGAGCCGGCGCAATAATCAAACCGGCACGCCGGTCGCGGCCTGACGCAGCACGGCCGTCAGCAATCGCCCGATCAGCTCAGGCTCATACGGCTTCGGCACGATGATGGCGCCCGGCACGCGCGCATCCGGCGCCAGCATGGTCGCGCGCGCCGAGGCATAGATCACGGGAAGATTGGGCAACAGCTCGCGGGCGCGACGCGCCAGCGCGGCGCCGTCCATCTTGCCCGGCAGGTTGATGTCGGTGAACAGCACATCCACAGTATCCGACGTGAGATGCCCCAGCGCGTCAGCCGCATTGGTGACCGACTGCACGGCGAAACCCTGATCCGACAGCGACTGCGTCACCCACTCGTTGACGAGAATCTCGTCTTCAACAAGCAGGACATGGATCGGTTCGGTCGCTTTGACGTTCGGTTCCACGGCGGCAACTCAATGTTCTTGCAATTGTCGTATCGGCAACGCCCGGTACGCAAAAGCGTTCAAGCTGATTAAAATCTTAGCAGTGCCGTGGTTCTTAGACTGTTAATATCGGCCGGGAGCCGGGGGAAACGAAGGCGCCTCTTGAACCGGGAACCGGGAGCCGTTTAAACGAATCCCATGGCCAGCCGCGAATCCGCACTCATCGACATCACGCCGGAGGTGCTGCTCAAGGCCTATTCCTGCGGCATCTTTCCCATGGCGGAAAGTGCCGAGGATCCGGCGCTCTATTGGATCGAACCGGAACGGCGTGGGGTCATTCCCTTGGATCGCTTCCACGTACCGGACCGTCTGGCGCGCACCGTGCGCTCCGACCGTTTCACCGTCGCGGTCGACCGGGATTTCGATGCCGTCATCGACGGCTGCGCGCAGCCGGTGCCGGGACGCAGCCGGACCTGGATCAATGCCCGCATTCATAACCTGTATCGAAAACTCTACGAGCGCGGCGACTGCCACACGGTCGAGGTGTATGACGGCGAGGAATTGGTCGGCGGTCTTTACGGCGTCAGCCTCGGACGCGCCTTTTTCGGCGAAAGCATGTTCCACCGCGCCCGCGACGCTTCCAAGGTTGCGCTGGTGCATTTGGTGGCGCGGCTGAAGGCCGGCCATTACCGCCTGCTCGACACGCAATTCGTCACCGAGCATTTGCGCACGTTCGGCGCCATCGAAGTCACGCGGCCGGTTTATCATAAACTGCTCGACGCCGCGCTCGTCGGCGAGGGAGATTTCGGCGCACTTGCGCTCGACCGGCCGGTGCCCGGCGGGGCCATTCTGGCGCGGCTCGCGGCAGGGTGATGGGCGTCAGCGCGGCGGCGCGGGTGCAGGCGAGACCGGACGCGGAGCTGGAGGTTGACGCGGGCGTTGCGGCGCAGGTGTCGGCGTCACCGGAGCGGGCGACGGCGCGGTCGATTGCGCGACCGGCGCTGGTACGGGTGCCGAACAATCGGTCAGCCAGACGTCGTAGATCGGATGCTCGACGGCATGCAGGCCCGGGCTCGAGGCGAACATCCAGCCGGTGAAGATGCGCTTGATCTCGCCCTTGAGCGTCACCTCGTCGACGTCGACGAAGGCGTCCGTATTCGTCGCCTCGGTCGGCGGGCGCGTGTAGCACGCCCGCGCGGTGACCTGCAGCGCGCCGAATTGCACCGTTTCGCCGATCGCCGCGTCGAACGAAATGATGCGGCCGGTGATCTTGTCGAGGCCGGAAAATACCGCCCGGCCGTTGGGGATCTTCTGCGTCGGCGTCTCGGTGACCACCGTATCGTCCGGCTGCACAGAGGTATCGGCGGGCTGCGGGGGTGGCGGATTGGCTGGCTGAGCGCCGGCAGCCGGCGGATTAGCCGGCGGCGGGTTGACGCGTGCGCGCTGGGCCGGTGGGGGCGGTGGCGGCGCGGCCGCGGCGCCTGGGGGCGGCGGTAGCGGCTGTGCCTGGATACCGGATGGCGGAGGCCCGGCGGAAGGCGGCGGGTATTGCTGTTGGCCGGGATATTGGTCCGGTGGCCGCGGCTGCGCCGGAAACCCACCATTGGGAATGTCCCCGGGCGGCCGGGGCGGCGGCTGATTGCCGAACTGTGCTGCCGCCGGCCCTGCGGCTAGGCTTGCACCGATCACGAGCACAAGAGCGGCGATGCGGAGCATGAAACCTTGCGATCTTGGGCGCGCCTGGGTCAGGCGCGGCGGCCGGTCCGCCCGGTTAACATTTTGAATGAGGCAAAACCAGGGATCAGTGGGGATCGGGGATCAGTAGTCAGGGATCAGGGATCAGGAACCTGATGCCTGATGCCTGATGCCTGATGCCTGATGCCTGATGCCTGATTACTGACTACCTGGAGACCATGCCTTGTAGTCCCCGGTCGCCTTCGGGCGGCGGCCTTGCGCCAAGGTCGATCCGGTCGGGCGATGGGCATTCGGCGTGCCGGTCAGGTTTGGCCGATGCGGCTTCTCCCAAGGGTGTGGTGCCGTTTTGTCCTGGGTCGGGAGCAGATCGACGGTGTGATGCAACCAGCCATGCCAACTTGGCGGCACGCGGGACGCCTCGGCGACGCCGTTATAGATCACCCAACGCCGCTCGAAGCCGAGCGTCGGATCGATCTTGCCGTTCTTGGTGCGGTAATAGCGATTGCCGAATTCGTCTTCGCCGACGAATTCGCCATAGCGCTTCGTCCACAACTGGGTGCCGAAGGTCTGGCCGTTCCACCAGGTAAAAAATCGCAGCAGGAAGTTTTTCATCGCCGCTCGCGCGTCTCAATCTTGCATGCTTGACGGCCGCTTGATGCCACCTCGCGGCTACCCTGTCCAGCTTGGACATGGATGAAACCAGCCGTTGTCTCAAGCGTTCCAGCCATAAGTTCAGCGCTGCTCGGATTTCAAAAGCGCGGCGACAATCGCCGCCCATTCCGACGCAAGCTCGCCCGTTACGGGCTCGCGGCGCGCCTGCCGATACCAATATCGCGCGTTGTCGCGGTCACCCTCTACCCGATGCAGATAAGCGTGAACCCAGGCGCAATCCTTGCCGTCCTCGCTCATGGCGATGTCATGGGCCTTGTCCCAGGCGTCATTGCCCGCCCACCACAATGCGACGAGCGCAGGCGACAGCCCGCTCGGCGGTTTCTTGCTCGACAGGCTGCGCTTGAATTCCGAGGGCGTCATGATCCGGCTCCGGATCGCGTTAGCGATATTAGCGCCACCACGGTTGAGTTTGAAAACGCCCTGCCGCCTGCTCGATCACCGAGCCGAGCGCGAACAACGTCTCCTCCTCGAATGGCCGGCCGATCAATTGCAAACCGAGCGGCAGGCCCTGCGCGTCGAGGCCGCTCGGCACGGAAATGCCCGGCAGGCCGGCCATGTTCACCGTCACCGTGAACACGTCGTTGAGATACATCTCGATCGGATCGGCGCGGCCTTTTTCGCCTATGCCGAAGGCTGCGGACGGCGTCGTCGGCGTCAGGATGGCGTCGATGCCGTCGGCAAAGCAGTTCTCGAAATCGCGCTTGATCAGCGTGCGCACCTTTTGCGCGCGCAGGTAATAGGCATCGTAGTAGCCGGCGGAGAGCACATAGGTGCCGATCATGATGCGACGGCGCACTTCCTTGCCGAAGCCGTCGCGGCGCGTGTGCCCGTACATGTCGATGACGTCGCGGCCGGGCACGCGCAGGCCGTAACGCACGCCGTCGTAGCGCGCGAGGTTGGACGAGGCTTCGGCCGGCGCCACGATGTAATAGGCCGGCAGCGCGTATTTGGTCATCGGCAGCGAGATGTCGACGGTTTGCGCGCCGGCATCCTTGAGCCATTGCACGCCCTGCTGCCACAGCGCCTCGATTTCCGCCGCCATGCCGGGCACGCGGTATTCCTTCGGAATGCCGATGCGCATGCCCTTCACCGAGCCGCCAACAGCTTTCTCGTAATCCGGCACCGGCCGATCAACGCAAGTCGTGTCTTTCGAATCCGGCCCCGCCATCGAGCGAAGCAAAATCGCGCAATCGCTCACGGTGCGCGCGAACGGCCCGGCCTGATCGAGCGAAGACGCGAACGCGACGATGCCCCAGCGCGAGCAGCGGCCGTAGGTGGGCTTCAATCCGACGATGCCGCAGAACGCCGCCGGCTGGCGGATCGAGCCGCCGGTGTCGGTGCCGGTGGCGCCGACGCACAGATGCGCCGCCACCGCCGCCGCCGATCCGCCTGACGAACCGCCGGGCACGAGCTTTGTATCCGCGCCGCGCCGGCGCCACGGCGACACCACCGGGCCGAAATGCGAGGTCTCGTTCGACGAGCCCATGGCGAATTCATCGCAGTTGAGCTTGCCGAGCATGACCGCGCCGTCGCGCCATAGATTGGCGGTGACCGTCGATTCGTAAGGCGGAACGAAATTTTCCAGGATGTGCGAGCACGCCGTCGCACGCACGCCGTCGGTGCAGAACAAATCCTTAATGCCGAGCGGCAAACCTTCGAGCGGCCTGCCCTCCCTCTTCGCCAGCCGCGCGTCCGATGCGCGCGCCATGTCGCGAGCGCGCTCCGGCGTCTCCAGCACAAAAGCGTTCAGCGCGCGCGCGCTTTCAACGGCCGCGAGATGCGCCTCGGCAAGTTCAGTTGCGGAAAATTCTTTGTTGCGCAGGCCGTCGCGCGCCTGCGCCAGCGTCAGCGCGGTGAGCTCGGTCATCCGTTGGTCGGATCGTCACACGAAAATGGGTTTTTGGCCGCAGGCTTTGCCGCCGTATCGGGCGCTTCCGGCGTCGGCGCGTCCCAATCGGCCTGCGTCGGCAATGGCTGCACCGGAAAATCGGCAAACAGCTTTTCCACCGCCGCAGGATCATCAGGGTTCAGCAAGCCCTTGCTCTCGAGATAAGCGAGCCAGATGGCGTCTTGTTCGCAGGCCATGCACATGGCTATTCCACCACCTTGGGGACGACGAAGAAGTGATCCTCATGAGCCGGCGCGTTCTGGATGATGGCGTCCGGGATGCCGCCGTCGGTCACCTTGTCCTCGCGCATTTTCATCGCCATCGGCGTCACCGACGTCATCGGCTCGACACCGTCCACATTGACCTCGCCGAGCTGCTCGACGAAAGCCAGGATCGCGTTGAGCTCGCCCTGAAGACCGGCCACCTCGTCCTCGGCAACGGCGATCCGCGCCAGATGCGCAACGCGGCGGACCGTGTCTGCGTCGACAGCCATGAAAACCTCGTCGCCGATTCAAATTATGCACCGGCTGGCGTCGGCTATACCAGAGCCGGAAAGACCCGCCAACCGCGCCGCAAAACCTTATTTCGGCATGCACTTGCGCCACCGCAAGGAGCCATTCATCGCGGCGCCATCTGGTTTGTCCGGTTCAACGCGGCATTCTCCGCGGTGATACGAATTGCCAACATCCCCGCGTTGAGAACCGAAAATACAAGTGCGTACAGCGGCAAGCCCAGCGCCAGCGGCACCACGGCAATCTCGCCGGTCACCACCGCATAATTGGGATGGCGCAAAAGCCGGTACGGGCCCTGCGCGACAAGGCGTTCGCCAGGGACCACGATAATACGGATAGTCCAGCGGCGGCCCAGCGTGGCCAGCACCCAAAAACGGGCCATCTGCAGGACGACGAACAGGGCGAGAAAGAACGGCTCGACCGGGCGGTCATAGGCCAAGAGCCATAGTCCCGCCATCCACGCGGCATGGAACAGGATCATCAGCGGCAGGTGCGAATGGCCGTATTCGATGCCGCCGGACGCCATGAGCCGCGCCTCGTTCGCTTTCGCCCACCACAGCTCGATCAATCGCTGCACGGTGAGGTAAGCGAGAAGGATTGCGCCGGTTCCGAAACCCATCACAAATCGGCCGCGACGAAATAGGCGGAAAAGCCCGGCCCGAACGCCGCCAAGAGATGCGGGCCGCGGGCGCCGGCTTTGAGCGCCCGTTCGAGCACGAACAAAGCGGTCGCCGACGACATGTTGCCGTAAGCGCGCAACACCTCCCACGAATGTTCGAGTTGCTCGCGCTCGAGCCCGAGCACGTCCTGCATTGTCTCGATCAGCTTGCGGCCGCCCGGATGAAACAGGAAGCCGTTGAAATCCGAAAGGCGAAAGCCATTGCGATCGAGAAAATCGTGCAACGCCGGCGCCAGCGCCTTGCGCATCAGCGAGGGCAGTTCGGGGCTGAGCACGACACCGAAGCCGTCGTCCTTGATGTCCCAGCCCATGATGTGCTCGGTCTGCGGCCAGCACCATTCGCCGATGGCGAGAATGCGCGGGCCTCCGCTCGAGCCGCCCGCGGTGTTGCGCAACAGCACGCCGGCTGCGCCATCGCCGAACAGCGCGGTGGACACGAACATCGCCGGGCTCGGATCGTTGACGCGCAGGCACAAGCTGCACAGGTCGACGGTGAGGAACAGCACATGCGCACCCCCGGTCGCCTGCGCCAGCCGCGTCGCCCGCGCCAGGCCGGCGACGCCGCCGCCGCAGCCGAGACCGAAGATCGGCAGCCGTTCCACCGTCGGCTTAAGCTTGAGGCGATTGAACAGTTTTGCGTCGAGGCTCGGTATCGCAAGTCCGGTGATCGTATTGGTGACGAGAATATCGATTGCGTCGAGCTCAACGCCAGCCAATGCCGTCGCCTTGAGCGTCACATCGGCCAAGAGATCGACCGCATGTTTCTGAAAAATGGCGGTGCGCTCTTCCCAAGAGTGCGGCTTGAGATACCACTCGACCGGCTGGCAATTGTAGCGAAGCTCGATGCCCGTATTGTCATAGAGCGGCCACAAGGCCTTGAGATGCGGGAAAATCTCTTTGGCGCGCCGGGTGGCTTCGGCCTGGCTGAGTTGGAAGGGCGGATTGGCGGTCGCAACCGACAAAATCTCGACGTCGAAGCCACCTGTGGCTGCGGCTGCGCTCGTTTTGGGCCTGACCGCTTCCAGCATTTGGAGCTTCCTTGCCTGCCCGCCCGGTGTATTAACACCGCCCGCGTGTTAGATCGTCCGGCTGTCACAAAATTCCGCGCGGATTGTTCGCTGCCCGCGTGAGGCCTATTTTGGGAGCTTGATGCGTAGCTTACCCCCCATTCACGTGATCGGCGGCGGCCTTGCCGGTTCCGAGGCCGCCTGGCAGGTCGCGCGCCGCGGCGTGCCCGTGGTGCTGCATGAGATGCGCCCGGTGCGCTCGACTGCCGTGCACAAGACAGCACAATTCGCCGAGCTCGTCTGTTCGAACTCGTTCCGCTCCGATGACGCGGACGGCAGCGCCATCGGCCTCCTCCATGCCGAAATGCGCCGGCTTGGCTCGCTGGTGCTGCACACCGCCGACGCCCACAAACTG
>DATHHM010000120.1:0-29622 GCA_035317145.1 Xanthobacteraceae bacterium
TCCCTCTCCCCAGAGGGGAGAGGGTTGGGGTGAGGGGGTTCGGACGTATGAGAAAAACTTCAGCGTCCGAACCCCCTCACCCTCGCTTCGCTATCGCTCGCATAGCCGATCCTTCGGATCGGCGTTCTTTACTTTAAGAACGGCGTCCGAAGGACGCCTACGCTCTCCCCTCCGGGGAGAGGTGAAAGTGGAACCAGCCGCTCCTCCGCCATAGCGTGCAGCGCCGCACGATCGAGCTTGTTGGTCGAGGCGAGCGGCAATTCGTCAACGAACCAGACGAAGCGCGGGTGCTGGTAGGCCGGCGCATTGGCCAAGGCGAAACGTTTTACGCCCTCGTCGTCCAGCGCGTGGCCGGGTTTCTTGATGACGAAGGCGACCGGCTTTTGGCCCTTGATGTCGTCGTCGATCGGCACCACCGCGGCCTGGGCAATGTCGGGATGGCGCTCCAGCATGCGCTCGACGTCGGCCGGATAAATATTTTCGCCGCCGGAGACGAACATGTCGTCGGTACGGCCGACGAAATAGTGGAAGCCGTCGGCGTCGCGGCGAAAAACGTCACCGGTGATGTAAAAACCGTCCGGCGTCAGCGGCGGCGCGACGTCGGGGCGATTGTGATAGCCGAGCATCAAGGCCGGGCATTTCATTTCCAGCACGCCTTGTACGGTGTCGCGGTTATCGCCGTCGACGAGGCGTAGCGAAACTAAAGGATGCGGATAGCCGACCGACAGTTCGGGCTGCGGCAACCCTTTGGGATGCGGCCCGAACACCACCGGTCCGGCCTCGGTGGTGCCGTAGGCATTGGTCACCGCGGCGCGCGGCAGCGCGTCGTGCAATGCCGCCATCAGGCTTGAGCTGACCGGCGCTGAGCCCATGCGCACGAACGCGACGCTGGACAGGTCGGTCGCTGCCAGAGCCGCGGTTTCGCGCAGCATCATGGCGATCATCGGCGGCACCGCGGTGAGCCAGGTGCAGCGGTACTTTCCGACCGCCTCGATATAGGCGGGCGCGGAAAATTGCGGCAAGAGCACGATGGTGGCGTGCGCCGCGCAGGCGAGTTTTGCCAGCGCCAGCGCGTTCATGTGGTAGAGCGGCGCGGCGATGAGATAGCGATGGCGGTCGAGCTCCGGCGCGAGCCGCGTCTCCACCACCCAGATGTGGCTTTGGTGCGAAAGCACCACGCCCTTCGGCGTGCCGGTCGATCCGGAGGTGTAGAGGAACATCGCCGGCTCGTTCGCCGCCGGGATCACAGCATCGAACGGGCCTGGATCGAGAAAGGCATCGAACGCTGCGCCGAATGTCACGCTGGCGATATCGAGCGGACAATCCGCCGCGCGCGGCGCATCGCAGAATATGAGTTTCGCGCCGGCATCGCGGATGATGAAATGAATAGTCTCGCGCGGGAATTTGAAATTCACCGGCACCGCGATGAAGCCGGCGCGCATGATGCCGAAATAAGCGGCGATATATTCGGCACGGTTGGCGGAGAGCAGAGCGATCGTGTCGCCGCGTTGCAAGCCGCGTTTGATAAGCGCGCGCGCGACGCTGTTCGCCATGGCGTCGAGCTGCGCGAACGTAAAATCCCGCGGACCCTGTTCGCCGCCGAGATCGACGATCGCGATTTTTGTCAGATCGCGATCGCGCCGGATCAGGTCACCGAGGTTTTTGAAACCCGCCATTTAAGGATTGCGCGACTCCAGGAATGCCGCCAGCGCGATCATGTCGCTGTCCGTCAGATTGGCGACGACCGGCTTCATGAATTGGACGGCGACGCCCCTGCGGGCATCGTTCTTGATGTCGTTGAGCTGGCGGTACACGTAGGTCGCGGGCCGACCGACGATGGACGGGACTTCGCCCGAGCCTTTGAGATCCGGACCATGGCAGAGCGTGCACGGAATGGTCTTGCCGTTGTCGCCCGTCATGGCCAGCGCTTGGCCCCTGGCGATGCTGCCGCTCGGCACGTTGTCGATGAAACCGGAATGCGGATCGCGCAGTTTTGCCTCGGTTTCGTCCTTGGGCAGCACGATGATGCGATCGCCGATCGGCTCGGTCTCGCCGCCTTCCGTCGCAAACCGCATGCCGCCGGCGCCGACGTGGCTCTTGGTGACGGTGTCGGTTTCCTTCACGGTGTTGTAGCCGGCCGTGGGCTTGAGGCCCGCGAAGTACGCGGCCGCTGCTTTGATTTCGTCGTCGGACAGCACCTGCGCCATGGCGATCATGACACCGGCGCGCGGATTGTTGCGCTCGCCGCGCTTGAACGTCGCCATCTGGCGGATGATGTAATTCGCCGGCAGCCCGGCCAGGCTGGCGGATTCCGGATGCCCGTCGCCCGATGGCAGATGACACTGCGCGCAGGCCCGGCCGGCGGGTTTCGGTCCGCCATGGGCGACGATCTGCGGCATGGCCGGGTGCTCGGTGGGAAACCAGTCGGGCGGATTGAACGGATCGTCGATCTGCGCCTGGGTGTATTGCTGGGAGCTGCCCGGCACCGATTTCATCGTGACGGTATCGAGCTGTCCCGGCGGCGGCGTCACCGGATAAGCCCAATCGGGATTTTCGGCGGCGAGCGCCGCTGCGCCCAAAGCCGCGGTCAGCGCGAGCCCGATCAAGATTTTCATGGTCGTTTCCCCTTGAGTGTCATGGTGTTTTTGGCGATGCGGTCAGATAGGTGCCGCGGCCGCTGGCGATCAGCTTGCCGTCGAGATCGAAGATTTGCGCTTCGGCGGTGGCGAACTGCGAGCCGGAGCGGACGACCTTGCCGCGCATGATCAGATCGCCGGGCATGGCCACGCGATGATAATCGACGCGCATGTCGATGGTCGGCACGCCGCGACCGGTCTGCTTTATCAGCGCGAAATCGGCGGCGAGATCGATCAAAGCGGCGAGAATGCCGCCGTGGGTATAACGGCGTTCGACATTGACCACCCATTCCTCACGCCACTTCGCCCTGATCTCGATGCTGTCGTCGCCGACCGCGATAACCGTAAGCCCGAGCCACTGATGAAACGGCGCGCGGGTGATGATGGCTTGGACTTGCTCCAATGTCACTTGTTCGCTCATGATTGCACCTGACGACGGACGACAGACGACAGAGGACGGATGAAGAGCAGGCGAACCGCATTAAATCCGTCGTCCGTCATCCGTCGTCTGTCCTCCGTCACGGCTTCACCACCACTTTGCCGATGACCTCGCGGTCCTGGATCAGGCGCAAGCCTTCGCGGGCCTGCTCGAGCGGCAGCACCTTGTCGATCACCGGTTTTATCTTGCCGGCGCCGATCAGATCCATCAGCGCGGCGAGATCGTCGTCGTAAAAACTGTTGGAGCCGATGATTTGCAGCTCAAAACTCCAGACATAGCGCAGGTCTTCCTTCGGGTCGTAGCCCGCGGTGGCGCCGCAGACCAACAGCTTGCCGCCGCGCTTGAGGCAGCGCAGCGACGGCACCCAGGTGTCGCCGCCGGTGAAATTGATCACCACGTCGACGCCGCCGTCGTAAGTGCGCCGCTGCGGCTTGCCGTATTTTTCGACCGCCCATTTCGACCAGTCGGTGCCGGTGTAGTCGATCACCTCGTCGGCGCCCATGGCTTTGAGCCGCGCCAGTTTTTCCGCGCTCGACGCGCAGGCGATGACCTCGGCGCCAAGCATTTTGGCCAACAGCACGCAGCCGGTGCCGACGCCGCCCGAGGCGCCGAGCACCAGCACCTTTTCGCCGGCTTTGACGGTGCCGTGGGTGATCAGCATGCGGTGCGCGGTGCCGTAGGCGACCGGCAGCGATGCCGCCTCCTCGAAGCTCACGCCCGCCGGCATGGCGACGAGCTGGTCGGCTGCGACGGCACAATATTCCGCCATGCCGCCGTCGAGCATTTCGCCCATCAGGCCTTTTTTCTTGTTCACCGGATTGACCAGCACCCGGTCGCCGGCCTTCCAGCCGCGCACCCCCGCGCCGACCTCGGCGATCTCGCCCGCCATATCGAGGCCGATGATCACCGGCAGCGGCACCTTGATGCCCGGCATGCCGCGCACCGTGAACACGTCGTGGTAGTTGAACGAGGCCGCGCGCACGCGGATGACCACGTGGCCGTCGCCGGCCTGCGGCATCGGGTAGTCGTCGACCACCTCGAGTTCGTCGAGGCCGCCGTGGCGGCGCAGCACCAGGGCTCGCATCGTTTTGCTCATCGAAAGACGATATAAGAGCTTCCCGGCTTTGCCCACCCGCCTGTCACGACCGGAGATTTGGATGCAGGAAAACTTCCGCCAGTTCCTCGACCGCCTGCGGCAGACCGGCGAGCTCGTCGACCTGCACCAGCCGGTCGACATCCGCCATATCGCGACGCTCGTCGACCAGGCCAAGACCGCGCTCTATTTCCACAATGTCATTGGCTACGACATGCCGGTGGTGTCCGGCATCATCCGCTCGCGCGAGCGCGCCATGATGGCGCTCGGCGCCGAGACTTATCGCGAGATCGAGGACAAGCTCTCGCAAGCGATCGCCAAGCCGATCCCGCCGAAATACGTGAAAACCTCGCCGGCCCGCGAAGTGACGCTCGTCGGCGACGACGTCGATCTCTACAAGCTGCCGATCCCGATGTCGTCGATCTACGACGGCGGGCCGATGATCACCGCCGGCGTGGTGATCGCGCGCGATCCGGAGCTCGGCTTCAATTCCGGCATCTACCGCTTCATGGTCAAGGAAAAGGCGCTCACCGGCATCGACTTGGTGACGCCCAACAATATGCGGCTGTTCGTCCAGCGCGCGCTGGAACGCGGCGAGCCGCTGCCGATCTCGATCTCCATCGGCACCCATCCGGTCGAGATCACCGGCTCCGGCTATCGCGCGCTGCTCGGCGTCGACGAGATGGCGATCGCCGGTGGCATTCGCGGCGAGCCGGTGGCGCTGGCGCCGTGCCAGACCGTCGACGTGCCCTACATCGCCGACGCCGAGATCGTGCTCGAGGCCGAAGTGTTGCCGACCGGCTGGACGTTTCCGGAAGGCCGCTTCGGCGAGTTCACCCGCCTGATGGGCGGGCTGCACTGGAATCCGCAGGTGCGCATCAAGGCGATTTCGATGCGCAAGGACGCGATCTACTACAATCTGCACATGCCGTGGGAGAACACCTGGCTCGCCGCGCCGACGCGCTACGCCACCATCCGCGCGGCGCTGCGCACCGCCGGCGTGCAGGTCAAGGACATCAATGTCACGCTCGGCGGCTGCGCGTTCTGGCACGCGGTGATCTCGATCAAGAAGCAGCCGGGCGAGGGCAAGAACGCGCTGCTCGCCGCATTGTCGGTGATGGATCTCAAACATGTCGTCGTGGTCGACGACGACATCGACGTCAACGATCCGGCCGAGGTGGAATGGGCCATCGCCACCCGCGTGCAGGGCGACCGCGACGTTATGATTGTTTCAAACGCGCGTGCCAAGCCGCTCGATCCCAGCCTGCCGCAAGGCTACGGCGTGGTGCCGACCGGCGCAAAGGTCGGCATCGACGCCACCATTCCGGAAAACATTCCGCGCGAATATTACGAGCGCATCACCTACGCCTATGCCGACCGCGCCAAGATCGACGACTATGTGGGCGGCAAGAAGGACGCGCCGGGCGAGGCCGGCGACGAGGCCGCGGTGGCGGCGCTCGGCGCCGAGATATTGCAGGTCATCGGCAAGGAGCCGCTCTACTTCACAGACGTTGCCGAAAAATTCGCGCGCTACGACTTCAACACCATCGCCCGTGCCATCGGCCATCTGCACGCCACGGAAAAGCTCTGGCAGGATCCGCGCGGTCGGCTCTGCGTGCGCGGTTCGGAATTCGCAGCCAAGCCGCCGCGAAAATAATTTTCCGCCCCCGCGACAGCGGGGGAGGGGGACCACTGGAGCTCGCGAAGCGAGCGAACCGTGGTGGAGGGGGCGCAGGCCTCAAGGCGGCGAAGCGTTCTAAATTTTCTCGGGCACGCGAGCCCGTTCTTCAACGGCAACGACGCTACGAGTCAGGCGCCCCCTCCACCACGCTTCGCCACAGCCGACGCTTCGCGTCGGCGTTCTTTTCGTCAAGAACGGCGGCCGAAGGCCGCCTATGCCCCCTCCCCCGCTATCGCGGGGGCGGATGAAGAAGAGGTTTCCCATGAAGGTTGCCGCCTATCAGGCCCCTCTTCTGCCCGGCGGCTCCATGGCGGCGCTCGCGCTCATTTCCGATCGCGTCAAATGGTGCGAGAGCGAAGGCGTCGATATTTTGTGTTGTCCCGAGGCCGTGCTCGGCGGGCTTGCGGACGATGCGCAATGCCCTGCCGATTTCGCAATCGACGCCGGTCAGCTGAATGCCCTGCTCGCACCTCTCGCCAGCAAATCGGTGACGACGATCGTGGGCTTCACCGAAACGGCCGGCGCCGGAACGCTGTACAATGCGGCCGCCGTGTTTCGCGACGGCAAGGTTTTCGGCATCTACCGCAAGCGCCATCCTGCGATCAGGCGGTCGGCGTACAGCGCCGGCGACCAAAGCCCGGTCTTCACCGTCGGCGCGCTGTCGTTCGGGATCATGATTTGCAACGATTCCAATTTTCCCGCGCTTGCGACCGACATGGTCGCGCGCGGCGCCAGGGCCATTTTCGTACCAAGCAACAACAGCCTGCCTCCGGAACGGGCCGATGTGGTGGCTTTGAGCAGGGCCGTCGACATCGCGTGTGCACGCGACAACGCCGTGACGATCGTTCGCGCCGACGTCGCCGGTCGCACCGCGGACCGCGTCTCGTTCGGCTCGTCCGCTATCGTCGATGCGCGCGGAATGGTGCTGCGAGCGGGAGAGGCGCTGCGCGAGGACACCCTCGTCGCGGAAATAAGTAATCTGCCCCCGCTATAGCGGGGCGGATTCGCGCGTTCCGAGTTTTTCCCGCAGCGCCTTGTTCTCCGCCTCGAGCTGCGCGAGGCGCTCGCGCACCGGTGCCAGCGCCGCATCGACCTCCGCCTCGGTAAAACGCTGGGTAATGTGTTGCGGGCAATTCCAGTCGAAGGCGTCGAGGTGGAACTTGAGCACGCGCTCCGGCTTCGCCTTGTAGCCGGGCATCGCCACCGCCGCGGCTAGCTCCGGATTGTCGGCCAGGTTCTTGACTTCGACGTGAGCAAAGATTTTCAGCCGCCGGCGGTTCGCATAATCCATCAGGATCAGCGAGGCGCGGCCGCCGGCCGCAACATTGCCGACGGTGATGTATTGCCGGTTGCCGCGATAATCCGCGATGGCCAGTGTCTTGTCGTCGAGCATGCGGATGAAGCCCGGCGGGCCGCCGCGATGCTGCACATAAGGCCAGCCGCTTTCCGAAACCGTCGCCATGTAGAAGCTGTCGCGCGCGGCGATGAACGCCGCCTCGTTTTCGGTGAACCGGTCGAAGGCGCGCTCGCCGTGGAAGCCGGCCCAATAGTCGGCGCTGCCGTTTTCCCGCTGCGCTTCCTTCACGCTCGCGGTCGCTGCGATATCGAGAAAGCCATAGGCCATGTCCGGCCCCTCCTGAGACAGCCGATCGGCTGTGCCAATCCGCAAAACCCTAAATATGGCCCCTATTGTTCATAGCAAGCGTAGCACCAAAAACCTTGACGTTCCGCGCATCGTTGCCCCCATGCGGGGGGAGCCTGCGCGCTATTGGCGTCATCGATCGCCGTCCCTATCTGTCGGTAAGGGACAGCCGGGCGGCCCACATGGCCCAACCAGGAGAAACCAGGATGCCGAGCATAAAAATTGCGCTTGCCGCCGCAATCGTTCTCAGCGCCACGCTGACGGCGTCGGCCGCGACCGACCATCGTCGCGTCACCGGCGGTCACGCCGTGATCTACAACTCCGCCCCCGCCATCATCAGCGATGCGTGTCAGCCGGTCGGCCCGCCGTGCCGCACGCACCCGGATGGTTGGTGACGGGCCGTAGCCGGCATGGCGTGACTGCTCTATCTTGGCGTCAGGCTGCTGTTGCCGCGGCCGCCAAACCGGGAGCACGCCATGTCAACGTTACGCTTCGCCGCCATCGGCGGTGCGGTCATTGTCGCATTGCTCGGATCGCCATCGGTCGCCGATGTCATTTCAGATTGGAGCACGGCGGTTGCGCCGCCGCCGCCGGAGCTCAAAGAGGTTACGGTCGATCCTTCGACCACGGCGCTGCTGCTACTGGACATCATGAAAACCGGCTGCACTGCGCGGCCGCGCTGCATCGCCGCGATGCCGACCATCAAGCGCATGCACGACGAAGCGCGCGCCCATGACATGGTGGTCTGGTACAGCCTGGTCGGCTCGAACGGCAAGGCGACGCCCGATGACGTCATGGATGCCGCGATAAAACCGCGCGCCGGCGAATGGTACCGCCAGGGCGGGCCCGACAAGTTCCTGGGTTCGACGCTGGAGCCGACGCTGAAGCAGGCCGGCATCCAGACCGTGATCATTTGCGGCAACTCGTTCCAGGGCGCCACCGTCGGCACATCACAGGAAGCGGTGCAGCGCGGCTACAAGGTCATCGTCCCGGTCGACTGCTCGGCTGGCGAGACCGTCTATCATGAGCAATACGCGGCATTTCAGCTCGCCAAAGGCGGCCCCGTCGGCATCACCAGCAACGTCACGCTGACGCGCAGCACGATGATCAAGTTCTTGAGCCCGTAGGCTGGAGGGGCATGCGATGTTGCCGCAATTGTTCGGTGTGGACGTGCCTGTGCCGGTACGGTTCGCCATCGCTTTTTGCGTGATCATGATTGTCATCGTTGGCGTTTTCGCTGCGGCGCGTTTTCTTATCAGGCAGCGAACACGACGGTGATTTTATGCGGCACCGCCGACGCGGTTCCGCCGTTTCTTCGGCCGTGCCAGGACACCCTTCCGAGCCATGCTCTTGAGCGGCTTAGACTACGCTCGCGACCTCAGCGCGCCCTGACGCGAACCGCGGCGAGCGCCATTCTCGGCTGCAGAGTTACCGGCTGCATGAACAGCCATTCGAAATAAGTGGTGGCGCGTTCGCGCTTAAGTGCCGGCGCGACTGCGATGTGGTCGCGGCATTGCTTCGAGCAAAAGTGCCGCTTGCCGAAAAGGCCGCGGCGGTGAGAGACGAGGCCAAAGCTGTGATTGCAGGTGGGGTTGGCGCATTTCATGACACTCTCCCGCGGCATTCGCTGGTGTCCGAACGGTGGACCTATCGGTCTGACAGCCGGCGCAGGCGGAGGTTCAAACGCATTGGTGCTTTTGCGATCTAGGAATTTATACTTGACAACAGGCCTATTTTCCTAGTAACGATGCGAATCTTTCCCGCTTACCGCGAGGACACCGGCTGACGATGCCGGCCGCCCGCGGGGCGGGAGCGGAGCTCGCGCAGCGGCGGTCGACAGTCGCAGCGGGGAACCGCGATGGTGGAGCGCCGGGAGGCGCAGCGCGCCCGAAGCAGGCGGTCCGCGCAAGCGGATTGTTCTGTGGCGCGCGCCACGCCCGAAGCGTGGGCGGGTGGCAACATCCGTCCGCGTGGCGTGGCCCACGACCCCGGCGCCTCCCGGCGCTCCACTCGGAACGCGAGTGGCTTTCGTGCGAGTGGCTTTTCGTGACCGTGGCTTTGGCAAAACTCGGGCGCAAACAAAACGCGCCGCGAGAACGACGAGGTGCGTCTACGGAATTTGTTGATGAGCACGCCGCGCATAAATGATCAGCGCGACGGCCGCATTGGCGACGACCAACGCCGCCGGCATGACGCAGGTGGCAAGCGAGAGATTGTCCATGGCGAAGAACGCCGGGATGAATTTGATGCTGTTGAGCGCGAACGTGGTGATGCTGTCCGAATGCGGGCGCTGCCAGGCCTTTGTCACTGTGGGACCGAAGCCCAGCACGCTAACGGCCGCGGCGAGGACTGCCGAGATCGTCGGCTCACGCGACCACAGATAAAATATGAAGATGACCGCAGCGGCGAACAGGAACGCCCACTCGTACCAGGGAAAGGCTCGCTCGCCGCGCCAAAAGCTCATCAGGCACAGCAGCAAACAAACAATCGCGGTGATGCCCATGACCCAGCTGCCGGGTCCGGCTGCTTCGTCGCGCTGCACCAGATAGGCGGTGCCGGTGAGAATGCCGAAAATCAGCCACGACAGCGGATGCGGCCGCGCCTCGCCGCGCAGCGTCTGCCAGACGTAGATGCCGTAAGCGACGAGCGTGATGACGACGGCGAGCGCCCCCATCGCGTCTTTGAAGGTGAGTGCGCTCACCGGGCGAAAGAATTATTCCGCCGCGGCTTTTGCCGCGCGTTGCGGCAGCCGCTCGCGGAAGTGCGGCAAGATTTCCTCGGCGATCGCCGTCATGTTGGCGCGCGCCATTTCGTTTGGCATGGTGCCGAACTGGGTCTTGGTCAGCGAGGTGTTGAAGCCGGCAAGATCCTGATATTCGGCGAGCTTTTCGCGCACCGTCTCCGGACTGCCGATGATCACCACGCCGGACGCGATGAGGTCTTCGATCGACGCCGTCTTGCCGGTGACCTTGACGGCGCGCACGCGCTTCATCGACGCGGTGTCGGTGTAGCCCGGCGGCAGCAGCATCTCGGTCGGCATTTTCAAAAGATAATTGACCAGCGCTTCGAGATGCGGCTTTGCCTCTTTCACCGCCTTCTTGTCGGTCTCGCCGACATAGATGGTATTCGACCAGGCGAGCTGGTTGGGCGACGCTTGGTAGCCGGCCTTGTCGGCCTCGTCGCGATAGAGCTGGAAGAATTTCGCCACCGCCGCGATCGGGCTGAGCGTCTGGCAATAGGTGTAACGCATCTTCGCCGCCCAGCGGATGGTCGAGCTGGAGCCTTGCGACGGAATCCAGATCGGCGGATGCGGCGTCTGGTAGGGCCGCGGCCACGGATTGACGTAGCGGAACTGATAATGTTTCCCGGAATAGGAAAATGGCCCCGGCTCGGTCCACGCCCGCACGATCAAATCGTGCGCCTCGGCGAAACGCTCCTGGGAATTGGCCGGGTTGATGCCGGTGGCGTGATATTCGGCGCCAATGCCGCGCACGAAGCCGGCGATGATGCGGCCGCGGGTGAGATTGTCGAGCATCGCGTATTCTTCGGCGATATTGAGCGGATTGTTCTGCAGCGGCAGCGCGCGGCCCAGAATGGCGATCTTGGCGTGCTTGACGCTGCGCGCCAGCGCGCCGGCCAGCACGCCGGGGATCGGCATCATGCCATACGCGGTCTGATGATGCTCGTTGAGGCAGACGCCGTCGAAGCCGAGCTGGTCGGCGAACTCCATCTGGTCGAGATAGTCGTGATAGAGCTCGGCGCCTTTCTCCGGGTCGTAATGGCTGTTCGAGAACGTCACCCAGGCCGAGCCATTCTTGGCGATGGCGTCGAGATCGACGTGCGCATACGGCATCAGATGAAAGTTGAAAAATTTCATGGTCGTTCCTCACGCCGCCTTCTTGCGCGCGCCCAAAAACGTTTCCAGCGCGGCGACGAAGACGTCCGGCTTCTCGATCTGCGGGACGTGGCCGCATTCCGGCACGATCACCACTTTGGCGCCGGGGATCGCCTTCTGATAGGCGAGCGCGTGCTCTTTCGGGAACATGCGGTCGTGGTCGCCCCAGATCAGCAAGGTCGGCACGTCGATGCGGTGCAGCCATTTGGGCAGATTCGGGTCGTGACCGCGCGGCTGCCAGGCGATCTTGGCGACCGTGGTGCGGTTTTTCAGCGTGACGTCTTCCAGTTCCGGCCGCAGCGCGCGGGCGATAATGTCGTCGGCTTTTTTCTGATCGTAGAAGAAGTCGCGCAGCCGCTGCTCGTCGCTGCGCAGGAACGGATCGAGCTGCTCGACGCCGGCGAGGTAAAGCCCGGCGGCGCCGCAGAGCGTCAGCGAAGCCAAGCGCTGCGTGTTGCGCACGGCGAGTTCCGTGGCGATCCAGCCGCCGAACGACAGCCCGACCAGGTTGACGTCCTTGAGCTTCAGCTCATCGAGCACGTCGAGATAGAAATAGGCGAGATCGTGGATGTTATCGAGCCAGTCCGGCGTGTCGGACTCGCCAAAGCCCGGATGCTCCGGCGCGATGACGTCGAATTTTTGCGCGAGCTGCTGCATGAACGGCAGGACATTAGCGCCAGACGCGCCATGCAAAACGACGAGCGGGCTGCCGGCCCCGCCACGCATCAGCCGGATGCGGCAGCCGCGAACCGCAAGCACCGACGTCAAAAAATCCACCATGGGGGAAGCTTGCGGTTTGGCAGCGAAGGCGTCAAGGAGGTCTCCGTCATTCCGGGGCCGCGCGCAGCGCGGAACCCGGAATCCATAACCACGGGCGGTGATTATGGATTCCGGACTCGACGCTTCGCGTCGATCCGGAATGACGGGCTAGAACAAAAAATAACGCTGCGCCATCGGCAAAACTTCCGCCGGCGCGCAGGTGAGCAGTTCGCCGTCGGCGCGCACCTCGTAGGTTTCCGGATCGACCTCAATGTCGGGCGTGGCGTCGTTGTGGATCATGCTTTTCTTGGAAATCTTGCCGCGGGTATTTTGCACCGCGTAAAGCTCCTTCTGGATGCCGAGTTTTTTGCGCAAGCCGGACTGCACCGCGGCTTTCGACGTGAACACCACCGACGACGCCGTGCGCGCGCGGCCGAAGGCGCCGAACATCGGCCGGTAATGCACCGGCTGCGGTGTCGGGATCGAGGCATTGGGATCGCCCATCGGCGCGGCGACGATGGAGCCGCCCTTGATGATGCAATCGGGCTTGACGCCGAAAAACGCCGGCGACCACAGCACCAGGTCGGCGAGCTTGCCCTTCTCCACCGAGCCGATGAGTTTCGACACGCCGTGCGCGATCGCCGGGTTGATGGTGTATTTGGCGACGTAGCGTTTCACCCGCATATTGTCGTTGTCGCCTTTCTCCTGTTTCAGGCGCCCGCGCTGCTTTTTCATCTTGTCGGCGGTCTGCCAGGTGCGGATGATGACTTCGCCGAGCCGGCCCATGGCCTGCGAATCCGACGACATCATCGACAGCGCGCCGAGGTCGTGAAGAATGTCTTCCGCCGCGATGGTTTCCTTGCGGATGCGGCTTTCGGCGAACGCCAAATCTTCCGCGATCGACGGATCGAGATGGTGGCACACCATCAGCATGTCGAGATGCTCGTCGATGGTGTTCTTGGTATAAGGCCGCGTCGGATTGGTCGACGACGGCAGCACGTTTTTCAAACCCGCGACTTTGATGATGTCGGGCGCATGGCCGCCGCCGGCGCCTTCGGTGTGGAAGGCATGAATGGTGCGGCCCTTGAAGGCCTTTATCGTGTCCTCGACGAAGCCGGATTCGTTGAGCGTGTCGGTGTGGATCATCACCTGGATATCGTAGTCGTCGGCGACCGAGAGACAGCAGTCGATCGCCGCCGGCGTCGTGCCCCAGTCCTCGTGCAGCTTCAGCGCGCAGGCGCCGGCCTTGATCATTTCCTCGAGCGCCGCCGGGCGCGACGCATTGCCCTTGCCGGCGAAGCCGAGATTGACGGGAAAATCGTCCGCTGCCTGGATCATGCGCGCGAGGTGGAACGGGCCGGGCGTGCAGGTGGTCGCGAACGTGCCATGCGCCGGGCCGGTGCCGCCGCCGAGCAGCGAGGTGACGCCCGACATCAGCGCTTCGTCGACCTGCTGCGGACAGATGAAATGAATGTGGGTGTCAAAACCGCCGGCGGTGAGGATCTTGCCTTCGCCGGCGATCACCTCGGTACCGGGCCCGATGATGATGGTGACGCCGGGCTGGATGTCCGGATTGCCGGCCTTGCCGATGGCGAAGATCTTGCCGTCCTTCAGCCCGACGTCGGCTTTGACGATGCCCCAATGGTCGAGGATGAGCGCATTGGTGATGACGGTGTCGACCGCGCCCGCCCGGTTGGTGATCTGCGATTGCCCCATGCCGTCGCGGATCACCTTGCCGCCGCCGAACTTCACCTCTTCGCCGTAAGTACAAAAGTCCTTCTCGACCTCGATGATAAGATCGGTGTCGGCGAGGCGCACGCGGTCGCCGGTGGTCGGGCCGAACATGTCGGCGTAAACGGCGCGGCTCATCTTCGAAGGCATGACACTCTCCGCATGTGATGGACCCGCATGTGATCAATCCCCAAAGTTATCCCCAATCGGCTCCCGGGTTTTTGCCGGCACGCTTTAACTTGCGACCTGTCCTCGGTGCGCTATCATCGTTGTCAGATCGCTCGCGTTTGGTTCTGCCGGATGTGACGATCGCCAAGGTCGGGTCGGCCTGGGTGCGGAGCCGCTATCGGCAAGGCACCACGTGGTAGATTTGATCCTGGTTCCCAGCAGCGGATAGCAGCGCTGTGAACGTGACGGGCGGGCGCAAGCTCGCCCGTCATGATTCTGACGACCGGATTTTGCCGCCGCGTCATTTCTTCAGCTTGCCCATGATGGCTTGGCGAAAACCGTAAACGGTGCGCGCGCCCGCAACCGCGACCAGCGTCACCTCGCGGCTCTGGCCAGGCTCGAAACGCACCGCAGTGCCAGCCGCAATGTCGAGACGCATGCCGCGCGCTTTGGCGCGATCGAATTGCAGTGCCGGATTGGTCTCGAAGAAATGATAGTGCGACCCGACCTGGATCGGCCGGTCACCGCTATTGGCGACGGTGAGCGTCAGCGTTTTGCGGCCCTTGTTGAGCTCGATTTCGCCTGGCTTGATGAAATATTCACCGGGGATCATCGCCACCTCATCGGATCGGCTCGTGCACGGTGACGAGCTTGGTGCCGTCGGGGAACGTCGCCTCGACCTGGATTTCGGGAATCATCTCGGCAATTCCCTCCATCACCTGGGCGCGGCCGATGACGTGGGCGCCGGCCTCCATCAATTCGGCGACGGTGCACCCGTCGCGCGCGCCTTCGACGATGAAATCGGAGATCAGCGCCACCGCTTCGGGATGGTTGAGCTTGACGCCGCGCTCGAGCCGCCGCCGCGCCACCATCGCCGCCATGGCGATCAACAGCTTGTCTTTCTCGCGCGGTGTGAGCTGCATGGTTCCCTTCAGTTCAGCCACAGCCGCGGCAACGGCGCGGCATCGAGCGCGGTGAGCACGGCAACGAGATTGCGGCGTAACGCGGCGCTGTCCGTCGCGACCAGCCGCACCACGACGAGCCCGTTCCAGGCCGATATGCCGACTTCGCCGGCAAAGCGGTCCTGCATGGTGCGGACGGCGTCGGCATCGCTGTCGTCGCCAGGATATTTTATGACGCTTGCGACGGCCACGCCGCCGCCGGTGATCGCACGTTGCGCCAGGCGTTGCGCAATGTCGCCGTCGAGACGCAGAGTCTCGGCAAAAACCAGCGCGCCGCCGACGCGCAGCCGCCAGCGGTCGAAGAAGCGACCCTGGACCACGGCTTCGCCCATGGCGGAACGGCCGAACACGGCGGCTTCCGCCAAAAGCAGATTGGCGTCGCTCGCCATTTCAACGTCGATTTTGCGCCGCAGCCGCGCCTGATCGAACACGATCGTCTCCTGCGGCAGCCACGCCAATGCGCCGCCAGGACCGACGTCGAGCTTTACGCCGATGTCCGTGTCCGGCCCGAGCGAGCGGTAGATTTTCTCCGCCGCCGCGGTGGTGACGGTCAGCCGCGCACTGGCGCCGACTTTGATGTCGACGTCGAAGCGATCACCGCCGGTCATGCCGCCGCCGGTATTGACGATGACGGCTTCCAGCGCGGTTTTGCTATTGCCGTTGGGAAAGCGCACCCGCAGCGAGCCTGATTCGTGGACGCGGCCGCGCCGGCTGCCGCCAAGCCCCGCCGCGACCGTGAACGCGATCCTGCCGACGGCGCGATTGCCGGCGAAGATTTCGTTGCGTAGCGGCGCGCCCAGCATCGGATCGCCTATCAAAAATCGAGCATCAAATCGCCATGGCGCGTTTAAGCGCGCCCTCGTCGAGATCGTCGCGGTTGCAGGAATAGACGACGGCGCCGCGGTCCATGACGGCGAAATGGTCGCCGAGTTCGCGGGCAAAGTCGAGATACTGCTCGACCAGCACGATGGCGATCTTGCCGAGCGAGCGCAGATAGGTGATGGCGCGGCCGATATCCTTGATGATCGACGGCTGGATGCCTTCGGTCGGCTCGTCGAGCAGCAGAAGCCGCGGCCGCATCACCAGCGCGCGCCCGATGGCGAGCTGCTGCTGCTGGCCGCCCGACAGGTCGCCGCCGCGCCGGCGCAACATGGTTTCCAGCACCGGGAACAGCGAGAACACGTCGTCTGGCACGCTGCGCTCGTCGCGCGGCAGCGGCGCGAAACCTGTGCGCAGATTTTCCTCGACCGTGAGCAGCGGAAAGATCTCGCGGCCCTGCGGCACATAGGCGATGCCGCGCCGCGCCCGCTCCGGCGGTTTCAGCGCGGTGATGTCGCTGCCTTCCCAGGTGATGGTGCCGCGGCTCACCGGCTGCTGGCCGGCCAGCGCGTCGAGGAGGCTGGTTTTGCCGACGCCGTTCCTGCCGAGCACGCAGGTGACTTTGCCGGGCTCGGCTTTCAGCGATACGGCGCGCAGCGCCTGTGCGGCGCCGTAATGCAGGTCGATGGCTTGCGCATCGAGCATGGTTTATCGCCCCAAATACACTTCCACCACGCGCTCGTTTTGCGACACTTGGTCGATCGAGCCTTCGGCGAGCACCGAGCCTTCGTGCAGACACGTCACCTTGACGCCGAGATCGCGCACGAACGTCATGTCGTGCTCGACCACGACGACGGTGTGTTCCTTGTTGATTTCCTTGAGCAGCTCGGCGGTCTGCCGCGTCTCCACATCCGTCATGCCGGCGACAGGTTCGTCGACCAGCAGAAGTTTTGGATCCTGCGCCAGCAGCATGCCGATCTCGAGCCATTGTTTCTGGCCGTGCGCTAGGCTGCCGGCGAGGCGGTTGCGCACCGCAGTGAGGCGAGTGGTCGCCAAAATTTCGTCGATGCGGCGATGCTCGGCCGGCGTCTGCCGCCACCACAAGGTCGTCCGCGCGCGGTGATCGCCCTTGAGCGCCAGCTCGAGATTATCGAAAACGGTATGACTGTCGAACACGGTCGGCTTCTGGAATTTGCGGCCGATGCCCAGATTGGCGATCTCGGTCTCGTCGAGCTTGGTGAGATTGTGGACGCCGCTGAACATGACGTCGCCGCTGTCCGGCCGGGTCTTGCCGGTGACCACGTCCATCATGGTGGTCTTGCCGGCGCCGTTCGGGCCGATGATGGCGCGCATCTCGCCGGGCGCGATGGTGAAGGACAGATTATTGAGCGCCTTGAATCCATCGAACGACACGTTGACGCCGTCGAGATACAAGAGCGCGGTGGTGAGTGCTTCCATCCTCATTCCGCCGGCAGCGGCTCCCTGACGCCATCTTCGGCGGCGGCCGAGATACGGGCGCGGCGCAGCGCGGTCCAGTGATGCAAGGTGCCGATGACGCCGCGCGGCAATAGCAGCGTCACGCCGACGAACAGGCTGCCGAGCATGAACAGCCAGTACGGCGCCAGCACGCCCGAGGTGAAATAGGTCTTGCCGTAGTTGACCAGCACGGCGCCAAGCGCGGCGCCGGTCAGCGTGCCGCGGCCGCCGACCGCGACCCAGATCACCGCCTCGATGGAATTGCCGGGCGCGAATTCACCCGGATTGATGATGCCGACCTGCGGCACGTAGAGCGCGCCGGCGATGCCGGCCATGCAGGCCGACAAGGTGAACACGAACAGCTTGTAGGATTCCACCCGATAACCGAGGAAGCGGGTGCGCGCTTCGGCATCGCGGATGGCGATCAGCACCTTGCCGAATTTCGAGGTGACGACGGCGCGGCAGACCAAAAAACCCGCCATCAGCGCCACGCAGGAGATCGAGAACAGCACGTTGCGCGTGGACTCGGCTTGGACGTTGAAGCCGAGGAGATCCTTGAAGTCGGTCAGCCCGTTATTGCCGCCGAAGCCGAAATTGTTACGGAAGAAGCCGAGCATCAGCGCGTAGGTGAGCGCCTGCGTGATGATCGACAGATAAACGCCGGTGACGCGGCTGCGAAACGCGAACCAGCCGAATACGAAAGCGAGCGCGCCCGGCACCGCGACGATCATCACCAAGGCATAAGGGAAATGCTGGAAGCCGTACCAATAAAGCGGCAATTCCTTCCAGTTCAGGAACACCATGAAGTCGGGCAGGATCGGATCGGCATAGACGCCGCGGGTGCCGATCTGGCGCATCAGATACATGCCCATGGCATAGCCGCCGAGCGCGAAGAATGCGCCATGGCCGAGCGAGAGAATGCCGCAATAGCCCCAGATCAGGTCGATCGACAGCGCCAACAGCGCGTAACAGATATATTTGCCGAACAACGCCACCAGATAAGTCGGCATATGCATCGCGGACGATTGCGGCACCGCCAGATTGAGGACCGGCACCACGACCGCAATCGCCGCGACGACGATGAGGAAAACCATCGCGCTGCGGTCGAGGGAACGAATGAGAATATGCGAGGTCATGCCTCGACCGCCCGGCCCTTGAGGGCGAACATGCCGCGCGGCCGTTTCTGGATGAACAAGATTATCAGAACCAGGATGGCGATCTTGCCAAGCACCGCGCCGGCGACGGGTTCGAGGAATTTGTTGGCGATGCCGAGCACGAACGAGCCGACCAGCGTTCCCCACAAATTACCGACGCCGCCGAACACCACGACCATGAAGCTGTCGATGATGTAGCCCTGGCCGAGATTGGGGCTGACATTGTCGATCTGCGAGAGCGCCACGCCGGCCATGCCGGCAATGCCCGAGCCCAAGCCGAAAGTCAGCGCGTCGACCCGGCTGGTGCGGATGCCCATCGACGCCGCCATGGCGCGGTTTTGCGTCACCGCGCGCATTTCCAGGCCGAAGCGGGTGAAGCGCAACAGCCCGAGCAGCGCGACGAAGACTGCGAGCGCAAAGCAGATGATCCACAGCCGGTTATAGGTGATGGTGATGCCGCCGAGGTCGAAGGCGCCGCTCATGAACGATGGGTTGCCGACCTCGCGATTGTTGGGGCCGAACGTCGTGCGCACCGCCTGCTGCAAAATCAGCGAAAGTCCCCAGGTCGCCAGCAACGTCTCCAGCGGTCGTCCGTAGAGAAAGCGGATGATGCAGCGCTCGATCAGGATGCCGATGAGGCCCGCAACCAGGAACGCCAGCGGAATGGCGATGGCGAGCGAGTAATCGAACAGCGCCGGATGACTGGTGCGGATCGCATCCTGCACCACGAAGGTGACATAGGCGCCGATCATCACCATTTCGCCGTGCGCCATATTGATGACGCCCATCACGCCGAAGGTGATGGCAAGGCCGATGGCCGCGAGCAGCAGCACCGAGCCGAGCGAAATGCCGTACCAGGCGTTCTGCACCGTGTTCCAAATGCCGAGGCGGTTGCGGATGGCCGCCGCGGCGCTGGCGGCGGTTTTTACGATCGGCGCCGCGGTGCCGGCGGGAAGACTTTGCAGAAGCCCTAGCGCGTCCTGATCGCCGCGCTGTTGGATCACCGTGACGGCTGCGAGCTTGTCCTCGTCCTTGGCGTCGTCGCTGGTGAGGATGATCGCGGCGCGCGCCTGCATCAGTACCCGCTTGATCCGCGCATCCTGTTCTTTCTCGATAGCGCTCTCGAGCGTCGGCAGCGCGCTTTGGTCGCGGGATTTGAACACCGCCTCCGCCGCGTCCAGCCGCTTGGCCGGATCGGGCGACATCAGCGTCAGCGCGCCGAGCGCGGCGTCGATGGTGCCGCGCAGCCGGTTGTTGATGCGGACAGTGTCGACGTCGGCCGGCGGATCGCCGGCGACCGGCTGCCCGGTTGCGGGGTCGGTCAGCTTGCCGTCGTCGTCCTGGATGTAGACCGCCTTGCGTTCGGCGCTGAACATGAGATGGCCGTCCTGCAAGGCGCGGATGACGGCTTCCGCCCGCGGGCTGCCGCTCGCAGCGACGTCGCCGATGCCGTCGTTGGTGTCGCTGAAATCGTCGGTGGTGAATTTCGCCAGCGCGTCATCGAGACTCGCGGCGTGCGCATTTGTGCAAGCCAAGCCTGGGACTAAGACCAAGCCGACGGTCAGCAGCAGCGCGGCGAGACAAGCTCGGCAAAAACGCATTGCGAAAAAATCCCGGGAAGATGACGCGGGAAGGCGGATCGCCGCCTTCCCGCAAACTTGAACGTCAACGTACCGTCGTTACGACGCGCCGCCGCACTTCGACGTCACCTTGTTGTAGTTGCCGCACTTGAGCTTCACCCAGTCGGCTTCGAGATCCTTCGAGCCGGGCAGGTAAGGCGACCAAGCCGCGCCGGGAATGAGCTCCTTGGTCTTGAACACCACGTTGAACTGACCGTCGGGCCTGATCTCGCCGATATAGACCGGCTTGGTGATGTGATGGTTCGGCAGCAAGGTCGAGATGCCGCCGGTGAGGTTCGGCGCCTGCGTGCCCGGCAGCGCTTCGATCACCTTGTCGGGATCGGTGGTTTTGACTTTCTCGACCGCCTTCACCCACATGTTGAAGCCGATGTAGTGCGCCTCCATCGGATCGTTGGTGGTGCGTTTCGGATTCTTGATGAAGTCGTGCCACTCCTTGATGAAGGCGGCGTTCGCCGGCGTCTTGATCGACTCGAAATAGTTCCACGCGGCGAGATGGCCGAGCAGCGGCTTGGTGTCGAGACCGGCGAGCTCTTCTTCGCCGACCGAGAACGCCACCACGGGAATGTCGGTCGCCTTGATGCCTTGGTTGCCGAGCTCCTTGTAGAACGGCACGTTGGCATCGCCGTTGATGGTGGAGACCACCGCCGTCTTCTTGCCGGCCGAGCCGAACGCCTTGATCTTGGAGACTTCGGTCTGCCAGTCGGCGAAGCCGAACGGCGTGTAGTTGATCATGATGTCCTCGTCCGCCACGCCTTTCTGCTTAAGGTAGGCTTCAAGGATCTTGTTGGTGGTGCGCGGATAGACGTAGTCGGTGCCTTCCAGCACCCAGCGCTTCACTGAGCCGCCGTCCTTGCCCATCAGATAATCGACGGCGGGAATGGCCTGTTGGTTCGGCGCGGCGCCGGTGTAGAACACGTTGCGCTCGCTCTCCTCGCCTTCATACTGCACCGGATAGAACAGGATGCTGTTGAGCTCCTTGAACACCGGCAGCACCGACTTGCGCGACACCGACGTCCAGCAGCCGAACACCACCGCGACTTTGTCCTTGCTGATCAGCTCGCGGGCCTTCTCCGCGAACAACGGCCAGTTCGAGGCCGGATCGACCACGACGGCTTCGAGCTTCTTGCCGAGCAAGCCGCCCTTCTTGTTCTGCTCGTCGATGAGCATCAGCACCACGTCCTTCAGCGTCGTCTCGCTGATGGCCATGGTGCCGGAGAGCGAATGGAGAATGCCGACTTTGATCGTGTCCTCGGCCTTGGCGGGCAGCGCCGCCAGGAGACCAAAGGCAAGACCCGCCGCGGCGGCAAGCCAGCGGCGAGGCGGTCGCCCGGCGACCGCGCCTATGGGATTGAGCATCGCGATGTCCTCGTGTTTGACGCGCGCGACCGGCCCGGCACCGTCCCGCTAGAGCCTAAATCGCAAGGAGCGTGCCAAGCAGCGAGCGGCCATAAGGCGCTGGACGGACAGTCCGAATCGGCGGAGCGCGGGACCGCTGCGCTGCTGGCGCTTATTTTGAATCCGGCGATGGAGGAAAATTGCCTATTTCCTAGGCGACGGCATGAAAGAATAGGAATGGCGCTGCCATTTCCGTAGGCAAATCTTCTGCGATGGGTTATGCCCGTTTATGCCAGTAACCCGGCCCGCAGCGGGCCGTTTGACATTGGCGTTTGAGCCGGGCTTCGATCCGGGCGCCATAAACAGTGCGGCGCCCACGACCAAAACAATGACCAATTTCGTCAACCGACGGCAGTTCATGATCGAATGGGGCCATTGCGACCCGGCCGGCATCGTTTTCAACAGCCGGTTCTTCGAGTTCTTCGATTGGGGCACCTGGACCCTGTTCGAGGCGGCGCTCGGCGTGAAGCCGCACGAGCTCGGGCCGACCTTCGGCATCATGGGTATCCCCTTGGTCGATGCCGGCGCGCGCTTTCTCGCTCCGGCGCGGTTCGGCGACGTCGTCGAGCTGACGTCACGAGTGAGCGAGTTCCGCCGTTCGAGTTTCGACGTCGAGCATCAGTTGCTGGTGCACGGCGCGCTCGCGGTCGAGGGCAAGGAGACCCGCGTCTGGGCAGCGCGCGACGCGGCTGATCCCTCGAAGATCAAATCGCAGCCGATACCGGCTGATGTGATGGCGCGGTTTGCTGTGTTGGTGAGCGAAAAGGTTTTCTGAGAGCGCGGCGAAAGCGATCAAGGCCGCACCCTGATCCGTGAGGTATCGATCCCGGACTCGCGGGTTTGAACGCGCTCGCGGTTATTGCTATTGAGTCGGCACAATAAAAGAAGCCATCGAAATCGCCCATGGCGCGCATTCTGCAGCTCACGCTCAACGGCCGCGCCCGCACCGACGCGGTTCCCGACAACGTTTTGCTGCTGGATTATTTGCGGGAACAGGTCGGCCTCACCGGAACGAAAACGGGATGCGACGGCGGCGAGTGCGGCGCCTGCACCGTGCTGGTCGACGATTCCCCGCGCCTATCCTGCCTGATACTCGCCGCCATGGTCGAAGGCTGCCGCGTCGACACCATCGAATCGCTGGCGACCGACGGCCACCTCTCCGCGGTGCAGCGCGGCTTCCATGAAAAGCTCGGCTCGCAATGCGGCTATTGCACGCCGGGTTTCATCATGGCGTCGGCGGGACTGCTGCGGCGCAATCCGCGGCCGACCGACGACGAAATCCGCGACGCGCTCGGCAGCAACATCTGCCGTTGCACCGGTTACGTCAAAATCATCGAAGCGGTGCAGCACGCCGCAGCGTTGCACGCGGCGGGAGTCTCACCGTGAACGAGATCGTACCGGCGCATAACATCGGCGACTACGTGCCGATGATCGATGGTCCGGAGAAAGTGTCCGGCCGGGCTAAATACACCGCCGATCTCATCGCTCCGGGAATGCTCGCCGGGCGAATCTTTCGCAGCCCTTATTCGCATGCCGAGATTCTCGAAGTGGATGTGTCGGAAGCGGCAAAGCTGCCGGGCGTGAAAGCTATCGTCACCGGCGCCGACTGCGACAAGACCTTTGGCGTACTGCCGATCGCCCGCAGCGAGCATCCGCTGGCGCGCGATCGCGTGCGCTATCGCGGCGAGCCGGTCGCGGCTGTTGCGGCGATCGACGATGCGACGGCGAAGGAAGCGCTGCGGCGCATCAAGCTGAAAGTACGCGAGCTGCCAGCTTATCACACGTCTGCCGAAGCGATGGCGCCGGACGCCATCGCCATTCACGACCGAAAACCGCAAAATCTCGAGCGCGACGTTTTGTTCGAGCTCGGCGATGTCGCGGCAGCCTTTGCGTCGTCCGACCTGATCCGCGAAGGCACCTACAACTGCGCCGAGGTGTGCCAGAACCAGATGGAGATGCACGCCGCGGTCGCCGATTATGATGTCGAGCGCGCGCGCATCACGGTGCATGCTTCGACGCAAGTGCCGTATTACGTGCACCTGATGCTGTCGCAAATCCTCGACATGGACATGTCGCGCATCCGCGTGGTCAAGCCCCATGTCGGCGGCGGTTTCGGTTGCCGCACCGAGACGCTCAGTGTCGAGCTGATCGCGGCGCTGCTCGCCCGCAAGGTCGGCGGCTGTGTGCGCATCATGGTCAACCGCGAAGAGACCTTCATCACCCATCGCGGCCGGCCGGAGACCGATATCAAGCTCAAGATCGGCATGCGCAAGGACGGCGTCATCACCGGCGTCGAATGCGAATGCATCCAGCGCGGCGGCGCGCATTCCGGCTATGGCGTCGTCACCATCCTCTATGCCGGATCGATGCTGTACGCGATCTACGATCTCAACAACGTCAAATATTTGGGCAAGCGCGTGCTGACCAACACGCCGCCATGCGGCGCGTTCCGTGGCCACGGCACCGTCGATATCCGCTTCGCCTTCGAAAGCCTGCTCGACGACATGGCGCGCGGGCTCGACCTCGATCCGTTCGCCGTGCGGCGCGCCAATCTGCTGAGTGCGCCGACGTTCACGCAGAACGATCTGATGGTGAACAGCTACGGCCTGCCGGAATGCCTCGACTGGGTCGAGCGCGAGAGCGGCTGGCACGCGCGCAAAGGGACGCTGCCGAAGCGCAAAGGCCATGTCAGCAAAGGTCTCGGCATGGCGTGCTCGCATTACATCAGCGGCGCGTCAAAGCCGGTGAACTGGACCGGGGAGCCGCACGCCACGGTCAAGATCAAGCTCGATTTCGACGGCTCGATCGTCGTTTTGTCCGGCGCCGCCGATATCGGCCAGGGCTCGACCACGATCCTCGCGCAATCGGTGGCCGAAGTGCTCGGGCTCGACCTTGCGCGCGTTCGCGTCGTCACCGGCGACAGCGAAGTGGTGCCGAAGGACAACGGTTCCTATTCGTCGCGCGTCACTTTCATGGTCGGCAATGCCGCCATCGATGCGGCGCAAAATCTGAAAGCCGTGCTGATCGCCGCCGCCGCGCGAAAGCTCGAAGCCAAGCCGGGCGAGATCGAGTGCCTGGGCGAGCTCTATCGCGCCGGCGCGCAGGACAAGGGCCTCACCTTCAACGAGGTCGTCACTGAAGCGCTCAAAGACACCGGCACCATCACCGTCACCGGCAATTACTCGACCATTCCGGAATCTCACGGCGGCAAGAAATATCGCGGCTCTGCCATCGGCGGTACCATGGGCTACAGCTACTCCGCGCAAGTGGTCGAGGTCAGCGTCGATGAGGAGACCGGCGTCGTCACTGTCGACAAGGTCTGGGTCGCGCACGACTGCGGCAAGGCGCTCAACCGCCTCACCGTCGAAGGCCAGGTGCAGGGCTCGGTATGGATGGGCATGGGCCAAGCGATGAGCGAAGAGGCGGCCTATCACGAAGGGCTAATGCTCACCGCCAACATGCTCGACTACCGCGTGCCGACCATCCAGGATTCGCCACCGATCGAAGTCGGCATCGTCGAGAGCATCGATCCGCACGGGCCGTTCGGCGCCAAGGAAGCCGGCGAGGGCTCGCTGGCGGCGTTTCTGCCGGCGCTGACCAACGCCATCGCCGATGCCGTGGGCTTGCGCTTCAACGACTTGCCGGTGACGCCGGATCGCGTGTTTGCGGCGCTGGAAAGGCGCGCGCGAACGAAAGGCAACGGCGCAAAGCAGAACGGCGGTGCGTAGTGGACGCGCTGCCGCAATTCGATCTGCTCCGGCCACGGACGCTTCCTGAGTTGGTCGCGGCGCGTTCCGCACACAGCGACAGCCAGTTGATCGGCGGCGGCACCGATCTCATGGTCAACATCCGGCGCGGCATCGTCGCGCCGCCGGTGTTGATCGACATCAACGGCATCGCCGAGCTGCGCGGCATCAATGCCGACGCACACGCGCTCGAGATCGGTGCCGCGGCCACTCTCACTGAGGTCGCCGCGCATGTCGATGTGGCAAAGCATTATCCGGTCGTGGCGCAGGCCGCGGCGCATATCGCCGGTCCGACCCACCGCAATATGGGCACGGTCGGCGGCAATCTCGCGCTCGATACGCGCTGCATTTTCTACAATCAGAGCGAATGGTGGCGCGACGCCAATCATCATTGCCTGAAAACCACCGGCGACATCTGCCACGTCGCGCCGAAAAGCCGCGGCGTCTGCTTCGCCACCTTCAGCGGCGATCTGGCGCCGGCCTTGTTGACGCTCGATGCCGAGATCGACGTCGTGGGGCCATCAAGCCGCCGCACGATGCCGCTCGCCGATCTCTATATCGGTTATGCGCGCCAGGACGAGCCGGTCACCGAAACCCGCGGCGACGGCAAATATTTTCTCTCGCTGCGCGCCGGCGAATTCATCGCCGCGGTGCGAGCGAAAAATATGTCCGGCCTGCGTTCCGCCTACGACAAGATCCGCATCCGCCGCTCGATCGAATATCCGGTCACCGGCGTCGCCGTGGCATTGCGGCGCGAGGCCGACAAGCTTACGGATTTGCGCGTCGCTTTTACCGGCACCAATCCGCGGCCGGTGCGACTTGCCGGCACCGCGGCCTTGTGCGGCGGCGCGCTCGACGATGGCGTGCTCGCCGGGCTCGACGCCCTGGTGCGCGATCAGATCATGGCGATGAAAACGACGTTTACGCCCGGCCATTACCGCCGCCGCGTCGCCGGCGTGCTGGCGCGCCGGCTGGTGCAGCGGCTGTTCGCGGACTGAAATTTGGCAAAGCAAAAAATCTATTCGCCGAACCAAGTCATGGCCGGTGCGTTGCTCGGCGGCCCGATGGCGATGGTTTACCTGCTGTGGAAGAACTTCCAGGTTCTCGAAAACCCCCACGGCATGCGGCAAATCCTGATCTGGGGTTCGATCTTCATCATCACGATGGTAGGGTTCGCGCCCTTGCTGCCGACCAATTGGCCGGATTACGCGCTTCCCATCTTGTATTCGCTCGGCGCGCGGTCGCTGGCGGAAAGTTTTCAAATGTCGAAGCAGGCGATCGGTGAATCGCTGGACTACGAGTTTCAATCCGCCTGGAACGTCATCGCCGTCTCCATCGTGTTTTTGCTTGCGATGATCGCCTTCACCCTCGCGTTGCTCCTTGGATTGGCGACAATCGGCTTGATCTGATTTGGACGGCGCTGGTGCGATGTCGTTCGAGGTCCAATCGAACCGGCTGTCGTCAGGTCCAAAAGCTATAAGGTCTTGACTCTCACTCAGGTATGTTCTCTATTTGTTCTCAGGACACATCCTATGTCTTGGGGGGTGCAGATGGTCTTCGCTCTTGATACGTTAGGTTACGCAAAGCATCTCCGTGATCACGGAGTGCCGAGTGATCAGGCGGAAGCTCACGCTGAGGCCGCGAGGGATTTCATCATGACCGAGTTGGTCACCAAGTTGGACCTCGAAGCCGCACTTGATCGGGTCACGCTGCGAATGACTGTGCGGTTTGGCGTCATGCTGGTCGCGGGGCTCGGGGCGCTCGCGGCGCTCTTGAAGCTTGCGTAACGGCGCTACGATTCCAATTCCCGCAATTTAAACCGCTGGATCTTCCCCGTCGCGGTGCGCGGCAGGTCGGGCCGTATGTCGATCCAGCGCGGATATTTCCATGGTCCCGCGCATTCCTTGACGTGCACGCGCAGCGTCTCGATCAGGCGCTCGTCGGCGGCAAAGCCGGAGCGCAGCACGATGAAGGCCTTCGGCTTGATCAGGCCGTCGGCATCCGCCTTGCCGATGACAGCGGCTTCGAGCACGGCCTCGTGCGACGCCAGCGCCGCCTCGACCTCGAACGGCGACACCCACATGCCGGAAACCTTGAACATGTCGTCGGTGCGGCCGCAGTAATGGAAATAGCCGCTTGTCTCGCGCACATATTTGTCGCCGGTGAAAGTCCATTCGCCGGCAAAAGTGCGCCGGCTCTTGGCGCGCTGGTTCCAGTAGCCTTCGCCGGCGGTCGGTCCGCGCACCACGAGTTCGCCGATCTCGCCGTCGGCAACCTCGCGGCCGTCCTCATCGACGATCTTGAGGTCGTAGCCGGGCACCGGCTTTCCCGTGGTGCCGTAGCGCACGTCGCCCGGCTGGTTCGACAGAAAGGTCTGGAACATTTCGGTCGAGCCGATGCCGTCGAGCACGTCGACGCCGGCCGCGGCGCGCCAGCGCTTGCCGAGGTGGCCGGGCAGCGCTTCGCCGGCCGAAACGCACAGCCGCAAGCGGTTGGAGCCGGCGCCATGAGTCATGTCCTTGTGCGCAAGCAGCGACGCATAGAGCGTCGGTACGCCATAAAATATTGTCGGCCGATGCCGGCGCATGATGTCGAACACGGCTTCCGGCGTCGGCCGCTGCGGCAGCAGCACGGTGGTGGCGCCGACCGACAGCGGGAACGCCATGGCGTTACCCATGCCATAGGAGAAAAACAGTTTCGCCGCGGAGAACACGACGTCGTCCTCGCGGATGCCGATCACGCGCTGTCCCATCAGCCGCGCCGCCGCCATCGGCGTGGTGTGGATGTGCTTGACGCCCTTGGGATCGCCGGTCGAGCCGGACGTGTACAGCCAGAATGCGACTTCGTCGGACGATGTCGGCGCGGTGACGAGATCCGGCTGCCCGCGCGCCAGAAGGTCGGCGAAATCATGGACGTCGCGGCCGCGGAACTCAGCCTTGTCGTCGGCGCTGGCGCCAATGAGGATGATCGTGCGCAAGTGCGGCAGGCGATCGAGCACCGGCACGAGCGTTTTGGCCAACGACGCCGAAGCCACGATCGCCGCGGCGCGGCTGTCGCCGAGGATATAGGCGTATTGCTCGGCGTTGAGCAGCGTGTTGAGCGGCAGCACGACGATGCCGGCGCGCACGCCGCCCCAGAACGCCACCGGAAAATCGACGGTGTCGTAGAGCAGGAGACTCAACCGCTCTTCCGGGCACAGTCCGAGGTTTTTCAGCGCGCTGGCGAAGCGGCAGGTGCGCGTTTGCAGCTCGCCGTAGCTGAGCGAGCGATCGGAATCGATAAAGGCTACCTTGTCGCCGCGGCCGCGCGCGACCTGGGCCGCGACCTGGGCATCGATGAGGTCCGTAACGGCGTTGTACGGCCTGCGAACGAGGAGGTCTTCCAGCATCAAACGGTCCCACCCTGCGGTTGAATATATCACGCTGCGGGCCGGTGGCGCGCCAGTGGTTTCCGCATTAGGATTAAGGGCATCAGCATGGGGGGACCAATGTATTCTTACCGTTCCAAGTGGGGGCGCGATGCTGCCCTGGTGTTCGTCCTGTTCGCGCTCGTCGTTTTCCGTCCGGTGTCCGGCAGCGCCGATGGCGCGATCGCCGTCGGGTTGCCGCCCGACGTGGTCAAGCAGGGCTTTGCCTATGGCTATGTCACCGATTACCCCGACGCCAACCAGGCGGACGCGGAGGCGCTGAAGAAATGCCGCGACACCACGATCGCGGGCGTGCGGCCGCTCTGCGAGGTGATCCAGGACTTCAAGAACCAGTGCGTCGCCGTCGCCATGGATCCGCAGGCCGGAACGCCCGGCGTCGGCTGGTCCGTCGCGCCGGATCTGCACACGGCGGAGGCTCAGGCTTTGTCGAAGTGCGAAAGCACCGCCGGTCCGGGCCGCCGCGCCGCCTGCGCGGTCGATCATTCGTCATGTGACGGAAGTGCGAAATAAACATCACACCCGGCGCGGTTGAGTGGCGTTCGCGGCACTGATGCTCCGACCCGTGGCGCCGCGCCGGTTTCCGCATTATCATGATCCACTCATCATCGGAGGGGCGTATGCGTTCTTATCAGTCGAACCGGCTTTATGCGGCCGGTGCGTTTCTCGTGTTGTTTCTGTGCTGCGGCGGCGGCGCTCTCGGTCCGAGCCAGAGCATGGCCGCCGGCGCGCTCGCCGTCGGCTTGCCGCCTGACGTCGCCAAGGGTGGCTTTACCTACGGCTATTCCAACAACAACGACGACGCCAATCATGCCGAGCTCAAAGCCCTCGACGCTTGCCGCACGACGAAAGACGCGGCGAACGACGTCAATCTGCGGTCGCTCTGCAAAATCATTCAGGACTACAGCAACCAATGCATTGCGGTCGCCATGGATCCGGCGGCGGGTACGCCGGGCGTCGGC
>DATHHM010000121.1:0-10677 GCA_035317145.1 Xanthobacteraceae bacterium
ATGCGGCCTGAAATATGATCGTTGAGATCGTCGCCGACGCCCGGAGCATCGGCGATCACGGCGATGCCGTGCGATTTTAACAGCGCCGCCGGGCCTAGCCCCGAAAGCTGCAGCAGTTGCGGCGAATTGAACGCTCCCGAAGCGACGATCACCTCGGCATTGGCGCGCGCGCTGCGTTTCTCGTTGTCGACAAGATACTCGACACCGGTGGCGCGCCGGCCGTCGAAGACAATGCGGGTGGCGAGCGCCTTGGAAACCACCTTGAGATTGGCGCGCCGCCGCGCCGCTTTGAGATAGCCGTGCGCGGCCGAGGAGCGCACGCCGTTGCTCATCGTCGTCTGGTAATAGCCCGCGCCTTCCTGCGCCGCGCCGTTGAAATCGTCGTTGCGCGGATAGCCGCATTGCACCGCCGCTTCGACATAGGCCACGGCAAGCGGATGCCGATCGCGCAGGTCCGAAACCCCAAGCGGGCCGCCGGCGCCGTGGAATTCGTCGGCGCCGCGTTCGTTGTTTTCCGCCTTGCGAAAATAGGGCAGCACGTCATCAAAGCTCCAACCGGCATTGCCGAGTTGCCGCCAATAGTCGAAGTCCTCCGCCTGGCCGCGGATATAGATCAGGCCGTTGATCGAGCTGGAGCCGCCGAGAACTTTGCCGCGCGGCGCGATGACATTACGGTTGTGGCATTCCGGCTGCGGCTCGGTCGCGTAGCACCAATTGTACCGGCGATCGCTGAACAGCTTGCCAAAGCCGAGCGGAATATGAAGCCACGGATGCAGGTTGCCGGGGCCCGCCTCCAACAGCAGCACGCGATGCCGGCCCGACGCGGTGAGCCGATCGGCCAGAACGCAGCCGGCGCTGCCGGCCCCCACGATGATGAAGTCGAACGCCTCTGAATCCGGCACGCGTTTTCCTCCAATTGGTACGGCCTCTGGGGACCGCTTCCTCGTCACATGACGACTGGACTGATTATCCGGAAGGGACACGCTTGCCGCAATATGAAACGACATCACGGCTCAAAATGGCGGTCTGTGACCTTGATCTGAATCGCTCAAGATGCCACATCCAGCTCGCCATGAACGTGCCCATCCGCGCCCCCGAGGGCACCCCAGCTTTGTCGCCCTTTACGGCTGAGGTCGAGCGGCGACGCACCTTTGCGATCATCTCCCACCCGGATGCCGGCAAGACCACGTTGACGGAGAAGCTCCTGTTGTTCGGGGGTGCCATTCAGCTTGCCGGCCAGGTCAAGGCCAAACGCAACCGGCGCTCCACGCGTTCGGACTGGATGAGCATTGAGCGTGAGCGTGGGATTTCCGTCGTGACCTCGGTGATGACCTTCGAGTACGACGGCCGTGTGTTTAACCTGCTCGATACCCCCGGCCACGAGGATTTCTCAGAAGACACCTATCGGACCCTCACGGCAGTCGATTCTGCCGTGATGGTGATTGACGCAGCCAAGGGCATCGAGCCGCGGACGCGTAAGCTGTTCGAGGTATGCCGGCTGCGCGACATTCCGATCATTACATTCATCAACAAGATGGATCGCGAGAGCCGCGATCCATTCGACCTCATCGATGAGATCGAGAAAACCCTCGCGCTCGATACCGCGCCAATCACTTGGCCGGTCGGGCGCGGGCGTGATTTTGTCGGCACAATCGACGTGGAGTCCGGTGGCGTGCGCTTGCTGGACGGCGATGCCGGCTCTGCCGGCACGCTGCGCGCAATGACGATCGCCGAAGTCACCGCTCTGAACCCCGATCTCGACGCGGCGGCTTTCGGCGCGGAATTCGATCTCGTGCACCATGCTTGCAAAAGGTTCGATCGGCGAGCCTTTGCCGAGGGTCATCTGACTCCGGTCTTCTTCGGCAGTGCGCTGAAAAATTTCGGCGTCGGCGATCTCCTCAATGCGCTTGGCGCCATCGCGCCGGCGCCGCGGGCGCAGACTGCCGACAAGCGGGTCGTCACGGCCACCGAACCCGGCACGTCCGCATTCGTTTTCAAGATTCAGGCGAATATGGATCCGAACCATCGCGACCGTATCGCCTTCGTGCGGCTTTGCTCCGGCAAGCTCACCCGCGGCATGAAGGTCAAGCAGGTTCGCACGGGGAAAACCATCAGCCTGCACGCTCCACAGTTTTTCTTTGCCCAAGATCGCGCCCTCGCCGAGGAAGCCTTCGCCGGCGACGTGGTTGGCATACCCAATCACGGGACGCTGCGCATCGGTGACACCCTGACCGAAGGCGAGGAGCTCAACTTTGCCGGCGTACCGAACTTCGCGCCGGAGATCCTGCGCCGGGTTCGTTTGACCGATGCCATGAGGGCCAAGAAGCTCAAGCAGGCGCTGCACCAACTGGCCGAGGAAGGCGTCGCACAGGTATTCCAGCCGACCGACGGATCCCCTGCCCTGGTGGGCGTCGTTGGCCCCTTGCAACTCGACGTCTTGAAGGCAAGGCTCGCGGACGAATACGGGCTCAAAATTGATTGGAGCACGGCGGAGTTTCAGTTCGCACGCTGGATCGCGGTGGACGACCGCAAACTCCTCGACCAATTCGCGGCGAGCTATCGCTCGGCCATTGCCGAGGATTTCGACGGCGATCTTGTCTTCCTGGCGCGTAACGCCTTCGACCTCGAATATACCGGCGAACACAATCCCGGCATTTCCTTCACCGACGTGAAGGACATTCACCGGCGCAAGCACGCCAGGTGAGGCCTGCAAATCAGTTGTTAGCAAGCTCCTCGCGCAAAATTTCGAGGTCCAACCACTGCTCTTCCGCCGCGGCGATTTTCAACTGCAGTTCACCGAGCGCGGCAGTGGCTTTCTCGAACGCGGCGCGGTCGCGCGCATAGAATTGCGGATCGGCGAGCTTTGCCTGCAACGCGTCAATTTCGGTTTGCAGCGTGGCGATGGCTTTGGGCAAGTTTTCAAGCGCATGCTTGTCCTTGAACATCAACCGCCGCTTTGCCGGCCGCGATTCTGTAATGACCGCAGCGGCTTCTCTGGATACTTTCCGCGGCTGCTGCGGCTTAAAACTCTCTCGCGTCAGATCCGCGCCACGCTGCGCCAGCATGTCGCTATAGCCGCCGGCATATTCGAGCCAGCGGCCATCGCCCTCCGGCACGATCACTCCGCTCACGAGACGGTCTAGAAAATCCCGATCATGGCTGATGAGCAGAACAGTCCCGGGATAGTCGGCCAGCATCTCCTCGAGCACATCCAATGTTTCCATGTCGAGGTCGTTGGTCGGTTCATCGAGGACCAAAAGGTTCGACGGCTTGGCGAGCACGCGTGCCAGCATGAGGCGGCCGCGCTCGCCGCCCGACAGCTTGCCGAGTGGCGTGCGGGCCTGTTCGCTGGCGAACAGAAAGTCCTTCATGTAGCTGACGACATGCTTGGCGTTGCCGTTGACCATGACGGTGTCGCCATGACCTTCCGTCAGCGCCTCGGTCACCGTGACATTGGGATCGAGACTGTCCCGATGCTGATCGAGCGTCGCGACGGCGAGCGTCGATCCGAGCCGCACCGAGCCGGTATCCGGCGGCAAGACTCCGGTCAGCATGTTGATCAGCGTGGTCTTGCCGCTGCCGTTTGGACCGACGATGCCAATGCGGTCGCCGCGCTGGATGCGGATCGAGAAATCGCTGACGATTGGACGGCCATCGAAGCTCTTGCCAATACCGGCGGCTTCGATGACCAGCGCGCCGGACGGCGCCGCCGAACCGGCGGTGATGACGGCGTTCCCGGCGGTGCCGCGATAGCTGCGGCGCTGTTCCCGAAGCGCCTGCAATTGGCCGACGCGACGCATATTGCGCTTGCGTCTGCCGGTGACGCCGTAGCGCATCCAGTGTTCCTCGGCGACAATTTTGCGATCGAGCTTGTGCTGATCGCGTTCCTCCTCCGCCAACACCGCATCGCGCCATTCTTCGAAATGGGCAAAGCCACGATCGAGGCGGCGCGTCTGGCCGCGGTCGAGCCAGACGGTGCTGCGCGAGAGCATCGAAAGAAAGCGCCGGTCGTGGCTGACGATCACCAGCGCGGTGCGTCGGGAATCGAGATCGCGCTCCAGCCATTCGATCGTGGTCAGGTCGAGATGATTGGTCGGCTCGTCGAGCAGCAAAATATCGGGGTTGGCCGCCAGCACACGCGCGAGCGACGCACGGCGCGCTTCGCCGCCGGGGAGTTGTGCCGGATCTTCCTGGCCGGTAAGGCCGAGTTGCTCCAGGAGACGACGGGCGGCATGGCTGTCATCGCCCGGCCGCAGGCCGGCCTCGACATAGGCAAGCGTGGACGCGGACCCCGAAAGGTCCGGCTCCTGCGGCAAGTAGCGCACCACGGTTCCGGGCTGTATGAAAACGGAACCGCGGTCCGGTTCGACCAGCGCCGCCGCGACTTTCAACAGGGTCGATTTGCCGGTTCCGTTACGCCCGACCAGAGATACGCGCTCACCGGCACCGACGGACAGCTCCGCGCCCGACAGCAGCGGCGTGCCACCGAAGGTCAGGACAATATCCTTGAGCTGAAGGAGTGGAGAGCCACCCCTCGTGCCGGCGGGTCGGGCCATTGAATGTCGAGCTCGTTCCGTTTGCGATCGACTGTACGACCAATTTCACCGCGTGCTTATCCTTCTCGCCACGAACCGTCCATCAGATAGCGATCGACCGTGACAGCGGCAGTCGCGCCATCGCCGGCCGCACTGACCGCTCGGCAGGGCGATTGGCTTCTGACGGTGCCGGCCGTGCAGACGCCGGCCAGTTCGCTTCGCATCCAGCCGTCGGTCGGTATTCGCCCAGCCGGGTCCAAGCTCAAGCGGTCTTGCAGCACGGCGGTGTTCGGTTGCAGGCCGATATAGGCAAAGATCGCGCCGACCTCCAGATCGGCAACAGCGCCTTCACTCTTGCGCGTGCGCAGGCCCGTCACTTTGGCCTCGCCAAGGATCTCGGTTACGGCGGTATTGAAGCGAATGTCGATTTTCTGGTGCGCGGTCACGCGATCGCGATAACAGGCTTGGCCCGTCAATGCGTCGCCGCGGTGGAGAATGATGACCTTCGAAGCGAACGCGGCAAGCGTCAAGGCCTCCTGCATCACCGAATCGCCGCCCCCGACCACGGCGACGATCCGGTCGCGCAAAAGCGGCGCGTCGCAGCTCGCGCACTGACTCACGCCGTTGCCGGTCAGGCGCTCTTCCCCCGGGACATCGAGCTTTTTCAGCGACGATCCCGTTGCGACAATGACGGCGCGCGCCAGGATATCGCCCTCCCCGCTCGTCACACGCCATTGGCCGTCTTGCGCATCGAGGCGCTCCAGCCCCGTCATCATGAACTCGGCGCCGGCCGCAGCGGCCTGGTCCTGCAGCATCGGACACAGGTCGTAACCTGGGACGCCTTCGGGGAAACCGGGATAGCCCTCGATCTTTTCGATGCTCATGAGCTGGCCGCCGGGGACGTCGCCGGTCAGAACAAGCGTCTTTCTGCCGAGGCGCGCGGCCGTCACGGCGGCGGTCAGGCCGGCGATGCCGCCGCCCGCTATCACCACGTCGCATTCCGTTGCCAATGTCCTCACTCCGAATCGGCGCCGTCAGCGGCCTGCCAGCGCGCGCGACAAAACCGCGATGCCCCGAATCCGCTTAACGCCAAGCATCGACCGAGACGGTCGTGACGTAATTGGCACCGAATATCTTCCAGGCACCCTGGGTCTCGCCGCCGACCACGACGACATTGATATCGCCCGGCTCATACATTTGCACGATGTCGTCGGGCGCGGCCTTGAGTTTGGCGGCATAAGGCTCGACGCCGGCGGCGGCGCGCGGTCGCACCAGCGTCTGCATCCACTGATCGTCCCAGTAGTCGCGCGCCGGCAGGCGGGCATTCTCGGCGCACCAATCGATCAAATCCTGCTTCGAATTGATGCCGCGGGATTGGAACAGCCGCGCCACGATCGGATCGAGCACCACGAGCGGCGGCAGATAGGCTGTCGCGGAAAGGCAACGCCGGAACTTTGCCTCCCAGGTGTCGCGCGGGCCAAATCCTTCCTGGACATAACGCAGGCCGACGAACACGCTCACGGTACTATTAGTGGGCTTGAAACCTTTCTGCACGTGGAGCGGCTGCCACGGGCTGCGCTCCTCGTTCTCGGCAAAGGCGAGGCTATAGGCGAGCGGATTGCCGAGCGCGCCCATATAGGTTTCGCCCGGCACCGAGCCGCCCTGGCCGTTCTGCGATAACAGGCTGTAAGCCCGGCCGATCGTCGTATTGGCGTGGCTGTAGGGTCCAAGCGCACCGATGCCGCAATTCATGCCGATCTCGTGGCGGACCGGGCCGTTGACCACGCTGAGACAGGTCATCGAGGTGGTGCTGCCTTGCCGCGACGTGGTGTTCGACGCAGCGAGCGCCAGGATGACGGGGAAATATTCCGGCCGCGCGCCGGCCATCACCGCGTTGACCGCGACTTTTTCGACCGTGTACTCCCAGGTCTCGCGAAAATTGCCGGCGCGCATGCGGCCGACCACCTTGTCCGGCGGCTGGCTCGTCGCCTTGAGCATTGCCGCGACGCGTTCCTCGGTCGGGAGCACGATGGGCAGAAAGTCGGTCCAGCGATTGTCGAGAAACAGCTGGCGAAGATTGTCTTCCGTGTCCGGCGCAACGAGCCGCGGCGTCGATCGCTCGAACGTCGCGCCGGTGAGATCGGCGTCGTCGAGCGGACGGGTCAAGCCGTCGATCACCTCCTGCATGAAGGGCCGGCCGGAAACCTGGTCGCTGCCCTCGATATAGGCGCGCAACTCAGGTGGCGTGCGGCCGACGACCGGCTGCGGCACGAACGCTTGCCGCAATGTCGGAATGCCGCGCAGCCGCGCGGTCGATTTGGCGACGCGGGCGAACACATGGGTATGGACCGCGACGCTTGGGACGCCGTCGCCTTCCAACAGCGATGTCAACCCGACGACCGTCGGGCTACAGGAGCTTCAAAGCCCGACGCCGAGAATGGCGGCATTGCCGTCGGCCGCGATCTTCTTGCGCATATCCAAATCGTCGACCCAGCTCTCGCGCGGGGTGATGACTTGGGTGTTGACCGCCGGGAGATGCTTGGCGAACCATTGCCGCAGTTGCTCCATGAACGCCGCGGAATTGTCGAACAGGCAATCGACCAGGTAGACGATCTTGCCGTCGAGGCCAGCAGGACGTGGCGCCAGACGCTTGCCGGCCACTTTCGGCGGATAGCCACGCGGATCGTGAACGCTCAAGAGCTCGGCCATGCGTTCCTCATCTTGCTCGGCGACAATCGAAGGGAGTTCTCCAACCTAGATCAGGCCCCCTGCCCGTTCAAGATCGGGGCTGGTGTCCGGACGGCGCATGGCGGCTTGGCCGTTATCGCGCTTGACCTTATACTCGGCTTTCGCCTTGGCGAAGGCCGCAAGGAGCATCGCATGAACAGGATCGTCGCACCCGCGGAAGGTCAGCCGATTGAAGCGCCGGCGCCAGCCGCCAAGACGTTCATGGTGTTAAGTCCCGTCGGCACGCCGCCGAAGATCACCAGGAAGACGGCGGCGCCGCGCCTCGAAAGCCTCGATGGCAAGACGATCTATCTGGTCGATTGTCGATTCGACGATTCGATCGAGCTTCTCAAGCAGGTCGCTGCGTGGTTCGCCACGCATATGCCGAACGTCACGACGCGGATCGTGTCTTTGTCGGCGACCTACCAGAAGGACGATCCGAAAACCTGGAACGAGATCAAGGCGAACGGCGATGCCGCGATCATCGGCGTCGGCCATTGCAGCAATTGCGCGCCCGCCGTCACCACGCACGCGATCACGCTCGAGACCAAATACGGCGTGCCGACCGTCGCCCTGCATACCGACAAATTCGACAAGGTGGTGGCATCGGTCGCCAGGATGGCGGGGCTGCCTGAGGCGCCGCGTTCGTTCGTGCCGCAGCCGGTCATGGGCAAGACCGCAGCCGAGCTCGCCGCTTACGTCAACGGCAACGACCCGATCACCGGCCGACCGGTAATGCAGGAGGTGGTCCAGGCACTGACCGCCGCGCTGGACGGCGTTCATGCCGGCCATTGAGGTCCCGATTGCGGGGCCGATCGGCCCGGAGACCGAGGACAACCTGCAACAGCTGTTCCTCGAGAACAATTGGACCGACAAATTGCCGATCGTGCTGCCGACGCGCGAGCGCGTCGACGCCATGCTCAAGGCAACGAGCCAGCCGCCCGATAAAATCGTCGGCCACCTGCAGCCGGTCGAATTCCGCGCCGCCTGGGAATTTACCGTCGAGCAGGTCGCCGTGAACGCGGTGATGGCCGGCGCGCGGCCGGAATATTTTCCGGTGATCCTTGCGCTCGCCGCCTCCGAGCTCTCGGCGCGCTCGTCGAGCTCGAGCTCCTCGGCGATGATGGTCGTCGTCAATGGCCCGATCCGCCATGAGATCGGCATGAATTGCGGCGTCGGCGCCATGGGTCCGTACAATCACGCCAACGCAACGATCGGCCGCGCCTATGGGCTCTTGTCGCAGAACCTGCAGGGTGGCTCGGTGCCGGGCGAGACCTATATGGGCTCCCAGGGCAACAGCTACGGCTACAACAACATCACGTTTGCGGAGAACGAGGAGAAAAGCCCCTGGGAGCCGCTGCACGTACAAAAGGGATTTAGGCCGGCCGACTCCACCGTGAGCATTTTCTTCGGTTGCCGCTCGACGACGTTTTGCCTAGGGCTTCGCGAAAAATATTGGCGCGAGCACGTCCGCGACATGCTGGCGGGAATCGACGGACAATCGATGCCTTGCCTCCTGCTCGATCCGATCACGGCGCGCCAATTCATCGACCGCGGCGGCTTCGACACCAAGCAAAAACTCATCCGCTTCATCCACGAGAGCGGAGAAATGCCGGCCGGGCGTTATTGGGATCTGCAGCTGGTGCAGAATTACGTCTATCCGTGGGCGACATTCGGCCAAGAGCCGATGGCAACGTGGCTCAAAGCCAAATCCGACGAGCCGATCCGCATATTTCCTGAAAACGAGATCAACGTGGTCGTCGTCGGCGGCGAAGCCAACGCCTATTGGCGCATCATGGGCGCCAAATATCGCAAGACCGTCTCCATCGACGCGTGGCGGTAAGGCCGACTCGATTCTTTATTCCAGGAGATGTTTGGCGCGGCGCGCCACGTCAGGCGGCGCAGCGAGAATGCGGTCGACGGTGGTCTGCATGTCGACGCCACGGATCGGGTCGACGGCGAAATTCAGCGCCCTCGCCTCGGCGAGAAATTCGGGATCCTTCATGGTTTCATCGAACGCGGCACGCAACGCCGCGACCCGCTCAGGCGGAACCTCGGGCGTGGTGGCGAGCGGCCGGCCAAGGGCGCCGCCGGACAACACCAGATCGATCAGGCGGCGGTCGTCGGGATTGCTGGCGAGCTCGGCGGCCACGGGCGCGTCGAGGTCAGCCGGGCGCGGCCCCGATTGCAGGATGATCGAAATCTTGTGCTCACTGAGCCACGCCGGCTTGGTCGCCTTCCAGCTCGACCAAGTATTGTTGCGCGCCTCGACCTCGCCGCGTTCCATGGCGAGATTGATCTCGGTACCGCCGTTGTAGCCGGTCACCAGCTTGAAGCGGCTACCGAACAGCTCGTTCAACAGCGCCGGAAACGTATAGGTGATCGAGCCGCGTGCCGTAGCGCCAGTGACAATGTCCCTACCGCGCGCGCCGTCGAACGTGGTGATACCGGCGGTGTGCCAGACCGCGACGGTCTCGTCGGTCGGCGCAATGGCGCCAAGCCAGTTGAATTTGGCGGCATCGAATTGCACGCCCGCCATGCCGACCGCTTGCAGCGACGGCAGCCCTTCCGAAATCATGCCGATAGCGGTGCCGTCGTGGGGCGCCAGCGTCGCCAGATAATTCATCGATTTCAGACCACTCGCGCCGGTCATGTTCTGCGGCACCAGCGACGGATGGCCGGGAATGTAGCGGCCGATATATCTGGCCACGAGCCGCGCGATCGTATCGTATTCGCCACCGGCACCGACGCCGATCAGCACCGAGATGGTCTTGCCGCGATAGAAGTCGGCGACCGGGTCGGCGGACGCCGGCGTCGGCGCGCTGCAGGCGACGAAGAGGGCCACAACAAGCAAGGCACGCCGGCGCAATCCGATTGGCTGGGGCGCACCAATGCGCAGATTCGTCTTGTCAGTTCGCAGCCGCATTCAATTTTTCCATGGCCCCGGAAACCATAGTATCGGGATAGATCTCCTTAAGCCGAGGGTAGACTTCGCGCGCGAACATTCGGATGCCATGCACGGTATCGTCGTGCTCAAGGAAGCCAGCCTGTCCCATGATGAGCAGGTGACCGTAGCCGCCGACATGGTCCCAATGTTTTTTGATCTGCTCAAAGACCTGATCGGGCGTTCCGGCGAACATCGTGCCGGCTTCAATAGCGCCTTCAACCGTGGCTTGCTTGGTGCCGAAGGCGCTGACCACGTTGTGCGCGCCACGTGCCAATTGCACGTTCATCGCCACCGGCACGTAACCCGGCGGATTTGAAAAGTGCGGCGGCACCTTATTGGCGGTGATGTACCACAACAATTTTTCCGCCCCGGCGCGCGCCCGCGCCTCGGTTTCGCCGACATAGATCAGCGCCGCATAGGCCAGCCGGTCGATCGGCACATCTTGCCCCAGTCCGGCCTCGCGCCAGC
>DATHHM010000122.1:0-19620 GCA_035317145.1 Xanthobacteraceae bacterium
CCAGGCGCCGTCGATCTTGCGCCAATAGCCGGGCGCTTCCCAGCGTTGCGCCTCGACCGCGTCCCAGCCATCCGACAGCCACAAGGTCGGCGTCGTGTAGCCGCCGTCGGCCATGAACTCGAGCCACTCGCCGTTGCTGACAAGCGATGGCGCCAGCCGCACCGGCCGCAACACGACCTGATGCGCCGGCTGTTCGTTGTCGAAACAAAATCCGCCGTTGCCGTGACCGATCATATGGATGCCGGCAATCAGCGCGCCCGCCGCTGGCCCTTCGCTCGCCGCTGGCGGCCATTGCCAATCCGGATCGTAGGCCGGATGGGTTTCGTTGAACGAGAACGCGTGCAGGATATCGGTGAGCAACAATTCCTGGTGCTGCTGCTCGTGATTAAGGCCGATTTCGATGATGGGAATCAGTGTCTCGAAATCGTCCGCGGACCGAATGAGCGCTGCGACCGCGGCATCGACGTGAGCGCGATAGTCGGCAACTTCGCCGGCATTGGGCCGGGTGATAAGCCCACGTTGCGGGCGCGCCTGGCGCGGCCCGGCTGCGACGTAATAAGAATTGAACAAATAGGCGAAGCGCTCATCGAACGGTTTGTAATCCGGCGCGAACGGACGCAGCAGAAATTGCTCGAAGAACCACGTCACGTGCGCCCGATGCCATTTGGTCGGGCTCGCGTCCGGCATCGACTGGATGACCTGATCCTCAGGCGACAGCAGCGCCGCGCGCCGCTCGGTCTCGCCGCGCACCCCCTCAAAGGTATTGAGCCAAAAATGGCGCGAATCCTTGGACGGCTGCGCCGCGACGGAATCGTTCGCCGGATCGGCTATCCGAACACGCTTGGCAGCGGCGGCACGTGGCATTGCAAGGGTCCGCAAAGGGCGGGGATTAATGACAGATTCGCAAAGGCTGGGAAGATAATCGGCCCCCGGAAGGTTGGTTCCATACATGATCTATTCGCCGCAGACTGCAATGCGATTCGGCGGCCGCTAACAAGGATGTGATCGTGCCATGCCGATCGCGTAAAATGACGGCAAAGTTGGCGTAAATACCGCTATCGACGTATGATTTTGCACCTGACACGGCGCCGGCCGGGGGAGGACGCGCCCAATGAAAAAGCGCACGACCAGTAAACGCGGGAAGCCGATGCTGCCGCGCGAGCGCGCCGACTTTTCAGCCATTGTCGACCGGCCGCCGCTCAAGCTGCCCGGCCGCAGCCGGCTGGTGTTCTGGACCATCGTCAATCTCGAAGTCTGGGACATCGGCAAGCCGATGGCGCGCCAGGTGCTGGCGCCGCCCTCCGGGCAGACGCTCATTCCCGATGTGCCGAACTGGAGCTGGCACGAGTACGGCATGCGGGTCGGCGTCTGGCGCTTTTTCGATCTGTTCAAGCGCCTGAAAATTCGGCCGACGCTCGCGATCAACGCCCGCGTTTGCGAGGATTATGCCCGCGTCGCGCAGGAGGCCAAGAGCGACGCTTGGGAATTCATGGGTCACTCCTATCAGCAAGGTCCGATCCACGTCGAACCTGACCAGAAGAAAATGATCACGCGCTCGCTCGACGTACTCGAGCGCTTTTGCGGCAAGCGGCCGGTCGGCTGGCTTGGGCCGGGCTTGACGCAAACTTTGGAGACGCCGGATTTGCTGACGCAGGCCGGCATCAAATATATCGGCGACTGGGTCTACGACGACGAGCCGACGACGATTCGAACCACCAACGGCCCGCTAGTGACGCTGCCCTACACCATGGAGCTCAACGACATCCCGATGATGGCGGTGCAGCACCACGAAAACGATTATTTTTTCAAGCGCACCGTCGATCAGTTCGATCGACTCTATGCCGAGGGCGAGAAGCGCGCAAAAATTCTGGCGCTGGCGATCCACCCGTATCTCAGCGGCCAACCGCACCGCATCAAATATCTGGAAGCGATCTACGATTATGCGCGCCGCTTCGACGGCGTCGAGTACTGGACGGGCGAGGAGATTTTGCAGTGGTATTTGCAATCAAAGGCCGAATAGCGGGCGCAGCACTGCTGCTCGCGGCAACGCTCGCAAGCGGCGCGGCGAACGCCGCCGCGCCGTGCCGCACCGGCGGACCTTACGAAGCCTGGCTCGCCGCGTTCGAGCGCGAGGCGATTGCGGGCGGCGTGTCGCAGCGCACGGTCGCCGAGGTCGCGCCTTACCTCACCTACGACCAGCGCATCGTCAACATTGACAACGGCCAGCGGGTGTTTTCGCAGACGTTCCTGGAATTTTCCGACCGCATGGCTGCGGCCTATCGCATTCAAACCGGCGCGGCGAAGATCAAGACTTACGCGCAAGTATTCTCGCGGATCGACCAGCAATACGGCGTGCCGGCGCCAGTCATCGTCGCGTTCTGGGCACTGGAAAGCGATTTCGGCGCCAATATGGGCAAGGAGAAAACGCTGAGCGCGCTCGCTTCGCTGGCTTACGATTGCCGGCGCGCGGACCGGTTTCGCGCCCAGCTCCTCGATGCGTTGCGGCTGATCGAGCGCGGCGATCTGCGGCCCGAAGATATGATCGGCTCCTGGGCCGGCGAGCTCGGCCAGACCCAGATGATGCCGTCGGAATATTTCCAATATGCCGTCGATTACGACGGCGACGGCAAGCGCAACCTTTTGCGCAGCGCCCCCGACGTGCTCGGCTCGACGGCAAATTATCTGCTCGGGCTCGGCTGGAAGCGCGGCGAGCCGTGGCTCACCGAAGTGCGCGTGCCGGCAAATTTGCCATGGGATCAGGCCGACCTCGCGATCCAATTGCCGCGATCGAAATGGGCGTCATACGGCGTCACGCTCGCCGACGGCCGCGCGCTGCCGGCTGACGCCCTACCCGCTTCGCTGCTGTTGCCGATGGGGCGGCTCGGACCCGCCTTCCTGGTCTATGCGAACTTCCAGATTTATCTGCAGTGGAACAACTCGCTCGTTTATTCGACCACGGCGGCCTATCTCGCCACCCGCATCGCCGGTGCGCCTGCGCTGCATCGCGGCTCGCCGCCGCCGGCGCTCGCCTTCGCCGACATGAAGGAGATGCAAACCCTGCTGGCGCGCGCCGGTTACGACGTCGGCAAAATCGACGGATTCGCCGGCCTGAAAACCCGGCAGGCGGTCAAGGAGATGCAAAAGAAATACGGCCTGCCCGCGGATTCCTATCCGACCGCGGAACTGCTCGCGCGCATGCGGGCCGGGCGGTAGAAGCGTTCGCATGCGTGCGGTATTCGCTCTCGCTGTTCTTTGTGTATTAGCGGCGCCAGCCTCCGCACAAAAGATCACCATCGCGGTGGTGCCGAGCGTGCCCGGCGGCGCGACTTATGTGGCGCTCGACAAGGGCTATTTCCGTGACGCCGGGCTCGACATCGATATCGAGCGCATCGATTCGCTGGGCAAAGCGGTGGCGTTTCTCGCCACCAATCAGGTGCAGGTGGCGCAAGGCGGCATCAATGCCGGATTCTACAATTCAGTGGCGCAGGGCCTGCCGGTGGCGCTGGCGCTGGAAAGCGGCTCGTCGCCGACATATCACCAGATCATCGTGCGGACGGATCTGAAAGATCAAATCAAGACGCCCGCGGATCTGAAAGGCCGCACGGTGGGCTTGAGCTCCGCCGGATCGAGCTCGATGTATGAAGTCGCCTCGGTGCTCGCCTCCGCCAAGCTCACACTGAAGGACATCGAGGCAAAGAACCTGTCGTTCGCGCAGATGGCGACAGCGATGGCGAACGGTGCCCTCGACGCAGCGATGGAGGTGGCGCCGTTCACCGAGCGCATGATCGAGCAGAATATCGGCGTGCCGTGGATCGATCCCGACGACTATATCCACCCGCTGCCCATGACCAGCGTCGGCTACATCGTCAATACCGATTGGGCGCAGAAAAATCGCGACACCGCGCGAAAACTTTTCATCGCGCTGGCGCGCGCCGGCCGCGATTATTGCCAAGCCTATCATCATGGGGCGAACCGCGCCGAGATCATCGATATCTTTCTCAAATACCGCATCGGCACCGATCGCGACTTGCTTGACCGCATGGCTTGGCAATCGCGCAATCCGAACGGCGAATTCAATGTCGCCAGCATCACCGACATGCAGGCGTTCTTCCAGCGCGAAGGCGTGATCGCCAAGACGTCGCTGGCGGAAAAACTTGTCGATCCGAGCTATGCCGCCGATGTCGCCAAGGAGCTTGGACCGTTCGAAGTCGCCAACAAGGCCAGCACGCTCAAGGGTTGCCGCTAAACACCGTCATTCTCTTGCAGAGCGCGCGGCGGCGCGTTCGCTCTGTGTAACCGTGAGATTTACCGTCATGACGGCTTAGGCAAGCAGGCTCCCTTGTACCGATGGCAGCGGACTTTTTCGTGCTTTGGCGGACGTTCAAAATTCTTGGTCGGGACCGCATTCACCGGCGCGGGTTCCCCCGTCGTTCCCGGCGGAGGCATCGGATTTCCAATTTGGGCCAGGGACATAGTTTGCGAGCCGAGAAGAAACAGGAATGCAAGAACGCCGCCAGGGATCCTCATGCCACTCGTCTCCTCGCGGATTTGCATCTCGGGCACGCGCATGTGTTACAAAAATCGCTTCCCTTAGGCCATCGGTTTCTTGGCCGGTTCATGCTGGATTCCGAGCACACCTCCACTCCTCCGACTGCACGAGTACCAAATGGCAAAATCTGTTCGTCGCGTCGTCACCGGTCATGATGTCGATGGCCACTCGACCTTCTTCATCGACGGTCCCACCCCGCACGTCTTCAGCCGCAGCAAAGGCAGCGCCATCGTGCACGAATTGTGGGAGACGACACGCACGCCCGCCGACAATCGCGGCAATAGCGACGCCATCGCGCGCGGCCATCGCCTGCCACCGCCAAAAGGCGGTTCGGTGTTCCGCGTCATCGAATATCCGCCAGATCGCGAGCGGCTCGCCGCCATCGCGCACGAGGAAAAGCTGCCCGACGACGGCTCCGGCCGCGCGGCGGCGACCGATCGCAACAATCCGCGCCACCCCGGATTCCACAAGACCGCGACCATCGATTACGCCATCGTACTGTCCGGCGAGATTTTTGCCATGATGGACGATGGCGAGGTGCTGCTGCAGGCCGGCGACGTGTTGATCCAGCGCGGCACCAATCACGCCTGGAGCAATCGAACTAATGAGCCGGCCGTTGTCGCCTTCGTGCTGATCGACGCCGAGCCGGTTTAACGCCGTCCGTTCAATTCCGGCACCTCAAAATCCTCCCAGCCCGGCACGTCGGCGACGTCATAGAATTTTTCGCCGAACGGCCGTGTGGCGTCGATGCCGATCGACGACGAGATGCGCATGGTGCGGTCGCGGGTCAGGTCGACCGACGGATCGGAGGGCCCGGCCGGCACATTGTCGATGACGATGACGTCGCGCGCCGGCTGGACGCGGAAGGCGAGCGCCCACTCGACTTCGGTCGAGGAATGCACGTCGATGTCGGGATCGACGATCACGGTCCATTTCGGCCGGATATTGCTCGACATTGCGGAGAGGATCACTTGCCGCGCCTCGCCGGCAAAGCGTGGCTCCATGGCGATCACCACGTAGAACGACACGCCGGCGGAAGCGCGCACCGAGACCTGCTTGATGGTCGGGAACTGGCGCTTGAGCGCGCGCAGGAACGACGCCTCGAACGGGATTTGCTTGAGGATATGGTTCTCGGTCACCGGCTTGCCGGTGAGGAGGCCCTGGAAGATCGGCTGCTTGCGATGCGTGATCGCGGTGATGCGCGCCACCGGCTTTTGCGACGGCCGCGTGTAATAGCCGGTATATTCGCCGAGCGGGCCTTCGAGCACGGTGGTGTTGAGATCGACTTCGAACTCGATGACAACTTCCGCGGTCGCCGGCACTTTCACGTCGCAGGTCTTGCATTGCGTCAGTTCGACCGGCGCGCCGCGCAAGCCGCCGGCCAGCGCCCAGTCGTCGGTGGTATCAGGCACTTGCACCTGACAGGTATAGGCGATGATCGGATCGACGCCGATGATCAGCGCCGCCTTGGGCACGATGCCGAGCTTTTTGCACTTCGCCAGATTCTTGCCGAAGCGATGGAACGGCTGCGCCGAGAACGAGAACGTGTCCTTGCCGAGAATGAGGAAGCGGTAATGCCCGACGTCAGGCACGCCGGTCTCCGGATCCTCGGAGACGACGATGCCCGCGGTGATGTACGGCCCGCCGTCCTTGGGGCTGTATTGCGGCACCGGGAAATTGCGGATGTCGATGGCCTCGCCTTCGATGATCTCGTCGTGGCACGGTGCGCCGTTGGCGGCGAAGGTCGGCGGGATCGGGTTGTCGAGGCCGTGCAACACTTTGTCGAAGATCGTGTCCTCGTCGGCCTCGAAGGCGAGCAGCGCCTTGCCGCGCGTCGAATAGACGCCGGCGACCAGCGGATAATCGGTGCCGTTATTGTTGAACATGATGGCCGGGCCGTTGCGGACGTAAGCCTGCTTCATGGCCTTGCCGACGTCGTTCAAGGCCACCGGGCGGTTGATGTCGATCAACTCGCCATGCTGGCGCAGCACATCGAGGAATTGGCGGAAGTCGGCAAACGGCATTGTGTTGTCCTCGTCATTCCGGGACGCGGGCAAAGCCCGCGGGCCCGGAATCCATAACCACGAAACGGCGGATTGTCGAAGGCCGCGCCATCACCCGACCGATGGTGATTATGGATTCCGGGCTCGCGTCTTCGGCGCGCCCCGGAATGACAGGATCACATCACGTCGCCCATCACCACTTCGCCCTCGCTCGGCGGCCGTTCGTAGAATTCCGGATTCATCCGGCTCGGCAATCCTTCGCGCTTAAGGATCGCCTCGAATTCCCGGCGGATCGCCGGATCCTCCTGGTGATACGGAATGGCACTCCCGCCTTTGCCGAGATCGATGGCGCCGTAATCCATCAGCTGCTCGCCGGGCACACCCGGTTTGCGCGCGCGCTGGTTGTTCGGGCCGTGCCAGGCGGTGATGCGCAGTCCTTCTTTGCCGATGCCGAAATGCTGGTGATACCAGTCGCCGCTCATGGGCGCGGCGGAGACAAGGCCGACCGGCTCGTAATCCTGGCGCAAAACTTTTTCCGCCTTGCCGTTCTGCCACGGCGTCGTGCCAAGCGCTTCCGGCCACGTGTAAGTGTAGCCCTTGCCTTTGACGCAGACGAGCACGGCGGCGGAGGCGTGCTTGTGCGCCTTGGAATAACGGCCGGTCTCGTGCTGGCCGATCCACAGATAGAACCGGTTCTTGGCCATCGCCGGCTCGACCCGCCGATAGCCGGGCGATCGGCGGTTATCGAGCGGCAGGTCGCAATTGACGATGTCGGGGATGAGATTGGTGCGCCGCATGGCCAGCCCACGGATCGGATCTGGCTCGACGTCGTCGTTCGGCTTGAAGAAATCCTCGGCGCCGGAAAATCGCTCACTAAACGTGTACGGGCAATTGAAGATGAAATCGTTATTGTCGAGCACGTTCATCACGTTCGGCGCCGTGGTGCCGCACAACAGCAAGGCCGGCGAACTCGCCGCGTTGATGATGCGGTGATACGCGTTGAGCGGAATGGTGAACAGCGAGCCCTTCTGCCATTCGAAGACGTGACGCTTGCTCTGGCCCTCCTGCCACACTTCGGTGGTGCCGCGGCCTTCGACCACCAGCACGACTTTTTCATAGAGATGCCGCTCGACATTGAGCGCGCCGGCGCCTGGAACTTCGACGACGTAGAGGCCCCATAATCCTTCGGTGCCGAACAGCTGGATGAACGAGCCGCGGCCGCCGAGCCGCGGCCACGGCACGAGCGGCAGATCCTGCACCCGGCGCACGCCGATGCCGCGATAGCAGGGCACGCCTTCGGCCTCCATGAAGCGGTCATAGGGCAACGGCTGGCGCTTGAATTTTCCGAAGCCGGCGTTCTCGCCCGCTTGGGGCTCGTGCCAGTGGGTGCCATCGGGGGTGTCGTGCATGAAAACTTCTCCGGCTATCGCATCCGCACGTCGCCCCCGTGCCGCACGATATTATGGGCGAAGCGGCGCGACCCGCCAAACCGCGGCAATGACATCTATTTGACGACAAGGGGCATCGCTGTCGTGGACGGCGGCAGGCTCTTGGTTGTAGACGGTGGCGGCGGCCGAGCGGGGCGACACCTGTCTTCTGGCACCAATCCGGATGCTTTTGCCGGGCATTGCGATTCAGCGCTTGACCGCACCGGCTAAAGCGGCGGAAGATACTGAAAAGACAGCAGTTTTTCATTATTCCAAAGTAAAACAAGTGACCCTGGACGCGCCTCTCTTCGATCGAACCCGCTTGAGCGAATGTAACATTATAACGTCACATTCGCTCGGCAGCGTGCCGATTTGGCGTAGGCCGGGGCGCGACCAGCAGAGCGGACCGTTTGAAATGCAAAAGACTCCTCGCGCAAAGCGATTTCGTCACGTTGTCGCGTTCGCTATCCTCGGCGGCGCGCTTGTGATCGCCAATCCGTTCGCCCCATCGGCGCGCGCGCAAAACGCCGCCCCTGCTGCCGCGCCAGCCGCCGCACAGCCGGACGCTCCGCCTGCTGCGGCCGCGCCGACCACGTCGCCGGCCGCGACCTCGCCGGCCGCTGAGGCACCATCGGCTCCGGCGAATGCAGCGGCGCCTGCGGCCACCGATCAGCCGGTCGGTCAAACCACCGTCAGCCGCGCGCAACTGCCGCAAGACCTGTCGCCGTGGGGCATGTTCCAGGATGCCGATCGTCTCGTGAAGGGCGTCCTGATCGGGCTCGCCCTCGCCTCGCTCGTGACCTGGACGGTCTATATCGCCAAGACATTCGAACTGCGCACCGCGCGCCGGGAAGTGCGTGACGGGCTTCGCATCCTCACCAAGGCGGCGACGCTCGCCCAGGCGCACGAGCAATTACGCAACGGCACGACTCCGGTGGCGCAACTCATGCAAGCCGCGGCGCAGGAAATCCGGCTGTCCGCGAACGCGCGCGGCGACGGCTTGAAGGAACGCATCGCCTGGCAGCTCGAGCGCCTCGAAATGGCGACCAGCCGAAAAATCTCGCGCGGCACCGGCGTGCTCGCCACTGTCGGCTCGACCGCCCCGTTCGTCGGGTTGTTCGGCACGGTGTGGGGCATCATGAACAGCTTCATCGGCATTTCCAACGCGCATACCACCAATCTCGCGGTGGTGGCGCCCGGTATCGCGCAAGCGCTACTCGCCACCGCGCTCGGCCTCGCCGCCGCTATCCCCGCGGTCATGATCTACAACGTGCTGGCGCGGCAGACGGCGCATTATCGCGCGTTGCTCGGTGACGCCTCCGCGCTGGTGATGGGGCTGGTCAGCCGCGACCTCGACCGCGCCAAGCTGCCGCTCGCTCAAGCCGCCGAGTAACCGCCGTGGCAATCCGTCTCGATCACGGCTCCGACGAACTGACCGAGGTGCATGACATCAACGTCGTGCCGTTCATTGACGTGATGCTGGTGCTCTTGATCATCTTCATGGTGGCGGCGCCGCTTGCCACCGTCGACGTGCCGGTCGACCTGCCCTCGTCGAACACGCAGCCGCAGCAGCGGCCCGACAAGCCGATCTATCTCACCATCAAGGCCGACCTCACGTTGGCCATCGGCGACGATGCGGTGGCGCCCGGCGCGCTGACGGCGACGCTCGATGCGCTCAGCGGCGGCAACAAGGAGGACCGTATCTTCCTGCGCGCCGATCGCGCCGTGCACTATGGCGACGTCATGCAGGTGATGAACGACTTGCGCTCGGCCGGCTACCTCAAGATCGCGCTGGTCGCGCTCGAAACGCGGGACGTGAAATGACCGCGCGCGCGCTCACCTGGTTCGAGGACGACGATCCACGCGATCTTATCCGCTGGGCGGTCGCGGCATCCATCGTGATCCTGATCTACGCCGCGCTGATCGGCGGTTATCTGCTGTGGCAGCAGCACGCGGACGAAGACCTCGGCGACGAGTCTTCCGCCATCGCCATCGAGCTGACCGTGCCGGAAGTCGAGCAGCAGGAACAGGCCAAGGTCGACGCACCGCAGCCGCCGCAGGACACGACGCCGGACGTCACGCTGCCTGAGGAAAAGCCGCCCGAGAAGGTCCAACCGACCAATCCGTCGGAGCGTTCGATAGAGCGCACCGATGCCTACGCACCGCGCATCGATCCGTCGTGGCAGACGCTGCTGTTCAAGCAGCTGCAACGGTTCAAAAACTATCCGAGCGGCGCGCGGGCGCGCAACGAGCAAGGCGTCGTGAAGCTCACCTTCACCGTCGACCGCGACGGCCACGTGCTGTCGCGGCAGATCGTGACCGGCTCCGGCTATCCCGATCTCGACGCCGAGGTGCTCACCATGGTCGAGCGTGCGCAGCCGCTGCCGGCATTCCCGGCGAGCATGACGCAACCGCAACAGGATTTCACCGTTCCGATCCGCTTTTCGCTTACAAGTCGGTGATCGAGCCGATTAATATGCCCCGTCCATTTCAGGAGGAACCATGCGTACCAAACCGTGCCTGACGCTTGACGACGTGAAAAAGATGATCGCCGCCTGCGAGGCCGAAGCCACCAAGAACAAATGGGCGGTCGCGATCTCGGTCGTCGACGACGGCGGCTTCCTGTTGGGTTTTCAGCGCATGGACGGCGCGCCGGCGATCTCGGCCGAAGTGTCCATGGGCAAGGCCAAAACCTCGGCCATGACCAAGCGGCCGAGCAAATTCTTCGAGGACCGCATCAAGGAGCGTCCGGCCTTTGCCGGCTTCCCCGCCGGCATTCTGATCCAGGGCGGCATGCCGGTCATGCACCAGAACGAATGCGTCGGCGCCATCGGCGTTTCCGGCGTGCAATCGCACGAGGATGAGCAGATCGCGCAAGCCGGTGTGAGCGCGCTCGGCTAGAGCATGATCCCGAAAAGTGGGAACCGGTTTTCGGATAAGATCATGCTCAAACAAAAATTCTAGACTATGATCCGATTCAATTGAATTGGATCATAGTCTAGAAGGCGCTCGTTAAGGCGATAAAGCTTATTCCGCCGGCACGCCCGCGAGCTCGCCGGGCCGCGTGACCGGGCGCTCGAAATTGAGCCAGAATGTGCTCACGGCCGATACCAGCGCGAGACCGGCGAGGAGATAGAGCCCAGACTCAAAGCTTCCGGTATAGGTCTTGATCCAGCCGACGGCACTCGGGCCGAAGAAGCCGCCGAGATTGCCGATGCCGTTGATCCAGGCGATGCCGGACGCCGCCGCACTGCCGGTCAGGATCATCGATGGGAAGGTCCAGAACGGCCCCTTGGTGCCGTAGAGGCCGATGGTGGCAATGGTCATGCCGACCACGGCCCAGGCCGTGCCGATCGTCATGCCGGCGATAACGAGACCGACCGCGGCGACGACGCAAGCCGTGCACAAATTCCAGCGCCGCTCGCCCATGTAGTCGGAGAACCAGCCCCAAGCCACCATGCTCAACGCGCCGAATGCGTATGGGATCATGCTGACCCAGCCGACCTGCATATTGGACACCCCGAGCTGCTTGACCATTTGCGGCAGGAACAGCAACAGCCCGAGGCTCGCCGTGACGATGCCAAAATAGTTCAACGTCAGGATCAGGACTCTGGGGTCCCAGAACGATTGCCAAAGGCTGACTTTGCGCTTGGCTTCGATCACCTTGCGCTCCTCCTCGAGCGTGTTGATGAGCCAGCTGCGCTCCTGCTCGGTGAGCCAATGGGCCTGGTGCGGCCGGTCGGTGACGAAGAACAGGAAGAAAAATCCAACGAAGATGGTCGGGATCGCTTCGCAGATGAACATCCATTTCCAGCCGGCCAACCCCAACGTGCCGTTGAGCTCGAGCAGCGCCGTCGACAGCGGCGCGCCGGCCGCGACCGCCAGCGGCAGCGCCACGGTGAAACCCGCCATGATGCGGCCGCGGTGCCACTCCGGGAACCAGTAGGTGAAGAACAGGATCATGCCGGGGAACAAGCCGGCTTCGGCGAGGCCGAGTAGAAAGCGCATGGTCAGGAAGCTCCACGGCCCGACGACGAACGCCGTGGCGCCGGACAAGATGCCCCAGCTGATCATGATGCGTGCGATCCAGATCCGCGCGCCGACCTTTTCCAAAATGAGATTGCTCGGCACTTCGAACAGGAAATAGCCCCAGAAGAAGGCGCCAGCCGCCATGCCATAAGTCGCGGCATCGAGGCCCAGATCCTTGTTCATGGTGAGTGAGGCAAAGCCCACATTGATGCGGTCGAGGTAGCAGAGAAAATAGGTAAGGACGGCGAGCGGCAGGAGCCGCCAATAGACTTTGCTTGCCGTCGACTTCTCGACCATATCGGGCATGCTTGCCTCCCGGGCATGTTGCGGCTCTTTCGGCCTTTGTGCTCCAGCATAGAGCCGCCACGGCCATGCGCAACAGGCCGAAAGGCCGCATGGATTTGCCCGCAGCCGCGCAATTTCGGATGATCCCTCCGAAACGCACAACCATGAGAACCGAATGTTCGGCTGGCGTAAACGCATCGGTTATATCGGCCCGACCGTGATGGAGGTCGTGCCTTACGAGTTCTATCGGTTCGCGCCCGACGGCGTCGGCCTGGTCGGCGTCACCTGCAATATCGACGATTGGAGCGCGGACTATTTCGACAAGGCGCTGGCGCAGGTGACGACGGCCGCGGCCTATCTCGGCTCGCGCGCGGTCGATTTCATCGTTCATGGCGGCGGCCCGTTGATCGTGGCGCGCGGCAAGGGATTTGAGGAAATCATCGTCAACGACATCGAGAAAGCCTCCGGCGTCCGCGCCACCACCGGCATACGCGCCGCCATGGAAGCGCTGCGCCATTTTGGCGCGCGGCGCGTGGTGATGGCATCGCCCTATCCGGAGCGCCACGACCGCGCCATGGCGGATTATTTGGGCGCCTACGGCTTTGAGATCGTGTGCGCCGAAGGCTTGGATGTGCCGTTCAAGCGGCTGCAGGCCGTGCCGCCGGCGGATATAAAAGTCTTCGTCGAGGGTGTCGTCCGCCGCGCCCCGGCTTGCGACGCCGTCTACCTGCCCTGCCCGCAATGGCAGGCGGCGCAGACCGTCGATGCGCTGGAGCGCGATCTCGGCATCCCGGCGATCTCCTATTCCCACGCGAGCTTTTTCGCCGCCTTCAAGGCGCTCGGCATCAAGGAGCCGATCAAGGGCCACGGCCGGCTCTTGGCGTCGCTCGCGGATGCCGCAGCATGACGCGCGCGGCTTATTTCGGGATTTCCCTGTTTTGCATCGTGCTGCTGTCGGTGACAGCGGCACGCGCCGAAACGGTCGCGGACTTTTATCGCGGCAAGACCATCGAGCTTGCGATCGCCGGCGCGCCGGCGGGCGGCTATGACGTCGCCGCCCGCACGCTCGCCAACCACTACGGCCGGCACATTCCTGGCAATCCCACCGTCATCGTCAAGAACATGCCGGGCGCCGCCGGCCTCGTCGTCACCAATTATCTCTACAATGTCGCCAAACGCGACGGCACCGTCATCGGCATGCCGACCAGCAACGTGCCGCTTGAGCCGCGCCTAAAACTGCTTTCGCCCGACGGCAGCAACGTCAAATTCGATCTGGCGAATTTTTCCTGGATCGGCACGCCGCTGCAGGAACCGCAGGTGACCTGGGTCTGGCACACCGCGCCGGCGGCGAGCGTTGATGACCTGAAAGCGAATACGATCATGATGGGCGCCACCACCGCGTCCGCCGACAATGCCATCCTGCCGATGCTGGTCGACGAACTGATCGGCACCAAGATGAAGGTGTTGACCGGCTACCAGGGCCAGAACGAGATCAATCTCGCCGCCGAGCGCGGCGAGGTGCAGGGCAACAATACCGGGCTTTCCAATCTCACCGTCAACAAGGCGGATTGGCTGCGCGATCACACGGTGCGCATTCTGTTGCAGTTCGGCAATGAACGGCTGCCGCAATTACCCGACGTGCCGACCGCGATCGAATTGGCATCATCCGACGCCGACAAGGCCATGCTGCGGTTCTACGGCCTCAAATTCACCATGGCGCGGCCATTGCTCATTCCGCCGCAGGTGCCGGCGGAGCGCACCGCAGCGTTGCAAGCGGCGTTCGAAGCGACGATGAAGGACGAAGCCTATATCGACGAGGCCCGGCGCATCGGCCTCGATACCAACTGGCTCGGTGCCAAGGCGCTCGCGGAGCGCGTCGGCGACATCGCCGCAACGCCGCAAACGGTGGTCGATCACCTGCACGAGCTGCTCGCCCGCGGCGGCGTGAAATAATTGGCCTCGTCATGGCTGCCACACGGAGAGGTTGGCACTCACCGGCCAAAACCTGTTGTATGATGGGCGACGACTTTCTCTTGGGAGGATAGCACCGTGCTTGCGCCCGCCGCCGCGTCCATGCAGTCGCGCATCGCCATGTATAACGACAATGCGCTCAAGATCGGGCTGTTCGGCGCCAACTGCTCATCTGGGCGTTCCGCGACCACGGTGCCGGAGCGCTGGTCGGCGAGCTGGGAGGATTGCCTGGCGCTGGCGAAACTTGCCGACGAAGCCGGACTCGATTTCATGCTGCCGATCGCGCGCTGGAAGGGCTACGGCGGCGAGACCGATTTCCACGGCGCTTCGCTCGAGACCATCACCTGGGCGGTCGGGCTGTTGTGCGCGACAAAGAAAATGACCGTGTTCGGCACCGTGCACGCGCCGCTGTTTCATCCGCTGATCGCGGCGAAAGAATTCGTCACCGCCGATCACATTGGGCAAGGCAGGGTCGGCGTCAACATCGTCTGCGGCTGGAACGAAGGCGAATTCGACATGTTCGGCGTGCAACAGCGCGAGCACGACATGCGCTACGCCTACGCCCAGGAATGGGTCGACGTGGTCAAGCAGGCCTGGACGCGGGAGGACACGTTCGATTTCGACGGCGAATTTTTGCACCTCAAAGCGGCGCGTGCGTGGCCAAAGCCGTTCGGCGGCACGCGGCCGCTGATGATGAATGCCGGCTCGTCCGGGGTCGGGCAGGATTTCGCTTTACGCAATTGCGACGCGTTCTTCGTGGCCAGCGCGGGAACGCGGCAGTCGCTCGCCGGCAACGCATCCAAGGTGACTGAGGTCAAGACTGCCGCCAAGAATCTCGGTCGCGACATTGAAATCTTCACCGTCGGACAGGTGATCTGCCGCCCCACGCAGAAAGAAGCGGACGAGTACTATCAGCACGTCAACATCGACAACGCCGACTGGGGCGCCATCGACGGCATGCTGGCGAATAAGAGCATGACACCGCAAACCATGCCGCCCGGGGAGTATGACGCCAAACGCCGGTATTTCGCGGCAACCGCCGTCGGCGGCTACCCGTATGTCGGCACGCCCGACCGCGTCGCCGAAGAGCTCGCCACCATCAGCCAAGCCGGCATGCACGGCATCGGCCTGTCTTTCGTCAATTTTCTCGACGAGGTGCCATATTTCTGCGACGAGGTGCTGCCGCGGCTCGAACGCGCCGGCGTGCGGGTGAAGCGCTAAAATTCAAAACTCTTCGAGCAGCCGTCCCAAACCGTAAATCTTGTCGGTAATCCCGTTGGCGCGCAGCGCGTGCCAATAGGTAGCGGTGTTGATGGCGATCACCGGTTTGCCCAGCCACTGCTCGGCCTCGGCGGCCAGACGCACCATGCTGAGATTGGTGCCGACCTGGATGATGGCATCGGTATCTCGGCCGTCCGCGTTGAGCTCGATCAGCTTGTCGCGCAATACGTCCGGCGGAACTTCGGCGATCCCGGTCCAGCTCTTGCACTGCAGACAGATATCGCGGACCACCTCGAAGCCGGACTCGGTGAAATAGCGCCGCACCTCGGCATTGGCGACGGGATAGTACGGCGACAGGAACGCGATACGCTTGACGCCGCCGTAGGCTTTCAGCGCCGCCGTCGAGGAATGCGAGCCGACGCTGATGCGTACGCCGGATTCCTTCTCGACCGTGGCCACGAAGGCATCGGCGCCGGCGGCGCCGCCGTTGAACGTGACCGACGACATGCCCATGACCAGATAGTCCGGCTCACACGTCATGACGCTGCGCACCGCGTCCAAAACGTTGCCGCCGATGACCTGGATGCCGGCCATGAAGCTTTCATTGCTGACCGCCTTGGCGTTCGGCGTAAAGATCCGGCTGTAGTGGTTGGTGACCCCGGGCGGCCGCATCATCTCGAAATCGGGCTGCACGATGGTGTTGGTCGACGGCCCGATCACGCCGAATTTGCGCCTGTAGCCGAGAACGTCTCGCATTGCCGAACAACTCCTCCAACGCATACCGGCCAAGCATAACCGAAGTCCAGCCGGCGCTCGACCGTATGGACAGTAGGCAAGTCGTGCCGCAGGATGACGGCGTGGGCAAGGTGCATATGGCGCCACCCATCAGGGAGGAAATCATGGGCAAGTGGAGACGCCGACGGGGCGCGCCATCGCTCGATGACGTCGCCGGCAACGGTCTGATCAATCGCCGCGCATTACTCGGAAAAGGATTTGCCATCGCCGGCGCCATGGGCACCGCCGGAGCGGTGACTGCAGCCGGCGCCGAACCGCTGGTCGACGCGCCATGGAGTCTCGAATTCGGCCAGATCACGCCCGCGGTGCAGACGCCGTCGCCGTTCGAGAAGGACGTGGTGCGGACGCTGAGCAATCCCAAAGGAGAATTTCGCAACTCGCACGCGCGCACACCGCACCACTTGATCGGCGGCACCGTCACCCCGAACGGGCTGCACTTCTCGATCAATCATTGCGGCATTCCGAACATCGACCCGGCCCAGCACAAGCTCGTGATCCACGGCATGGTGCGCCAGCCGCTGGAATTCACGCTGGAGACGCTGTCGCGGTATCCGCTGGTCAGCCGCATGGCGTTCGTCGAATGCGCCGGCAATTCGGCGCCGATGTTTTCCAAGGTGCCGTTGCAGACCACCGTGCAGATGCTGCACGGCCTGGTCTCCAACTCGGAATGGACCGGCGTGCCGCTGTCGCTCTTGCTCGACGAAGCCGGCATCGATCCGAAAGCGAAATGGCTGATCGCCGAAGGCGCCGACGCGCAGCTGCTGGATCGCAGCGTGCCGGTCAAGAAAGCCTATGACGACGCGATGATCGCGATCTACCAGAACGGCGAGCATTTGATGCCCGGCAACGGCTACCCGATGCGGCTCTTGGTGCCCGGCTACCAGGGCAACATGAACGTAAAATTCGTCCACCGCATCAAAGCGGTCGATCAGCCGGCGTATAGCTACTTCGAGACCAAGAATTATTCGCAGATCCTGCCGGGCGGCAAAACTTGGCGTTTCCACTTCGTGATGGAGGTCAAGAGCTTCATCACCCATCCGTCGTTCGGCTTGAGCCTGAAGGAGCCGGGTCTCTACGCCATCTCCGGCGTCGCCTATTCGGGCACCGGGCGCATCTCGAAAGTGCTGGTCTCGGCCGACGGCGGCAAGAGCTGGGGCGAAGCCGCGCTGCAAGGCCCGATCCACGAAAAGGCCTTCACCCGCTTCGTCATGCCGTGGCGCTGGGACGGTCAGCCTGCGACGCTGCTCAGTCGTGCTTATGACGACGGTGGCAATGTCCAGCCGTTGCGCACCGAATTCGTGGCGGAACGGGGCGAAGCGGTGAATCCGGTCACGACACCGCTCGCCTTCCCCAATCAGCATTACAACAGCACCACAAGCTGGGCCGTCGACAACAAAGGGGAGATCAAACATGTCTACGCGTAATTTGATCGCGGCCACAGCCCTTGCGCTCGCCTTCGGCGCCGGCCCGGCGCTGGCGCAATCTCCGGGTCTCGGCAAGCCGCTCACCGAAGCCGACATCAAGCAATGGGACATCGCGGTCCTGCCCGACGGCACCAATCTGCCGCCCGGCAGCGGCACGCCGGCAAAAGGCGCAAAAATATTCGCCGAGAAATGCTCGGCCTGCCACGGCGATGCGGCCAAAGGCGGCATCGCGCCGTTCTACCCGGCGCTGGTCGGCGGCCAACCGCTGACCAACGGCATCGATACGGTGAAGACGATCGCCAACTATTATGCCTATCCGACAACCATCTTCGACTACACGCGCCGCGCCATGCCTTACAACATGCCGCGGTCGCTGACCGACGACGAGGTGTATTCGCTCACCGCCTATATCCTGGCGCTGAACAATTTCATCGGCCAGGACGACGTGATGGACGCGGGTACGCTGCCCAAGGTGAAGATGCCGAACCGCGACAACTTCATCATGCCGTACCCGGACCGGCTGTAGAAATCCACCGGCGCAAGAAACCACGCACGAGCGGGCATCCGGTCGTGCGGCAATCGACCTCGGTGCGGGCCGGTGCTGTCTGAACGATCATGCGCGACGAGTTTGCTTGATGCGAAAGCGGCGGGCGGCGGACCCCACCTCATGACAGCCTATATTCAAGGTCGCAACGTCAACCTGACCTTCCGGCCGCCGAACCGCGGCCCGGTGCGTGCGCTGCAAAATTTCGACATCGACGTCGAGGACGGCGAGTTCCTGTCGATCGTCGGGCCGTCGGGGTGCGGCAAGAGCACGTTCCTCAATATTTTGCTTGGCCTGATCAAACCGGACTCCGGCGACGTCTTGATCCATGGCAAGAGGATCAGCGGACCGGGCACCGATCGCGCCATGGTATTCCAGGAATTCGGCTTGCTGCCGTGGCGCACGGCACAGAACAATATCGAGCTCGGCCTTGAGTTGAAGAAAGTGCCGGGGGAAAAACGCCGCGCCGTTGCCGGCCGGCTGATCGATCTGGTCGGGCTCTCGGGCTTCGAAGGTCACTACCCGCATGAACTGTCAGGCGGCATGAAGCAGCGCGTCGGGCTTGCCCGCGCGCTGGCGACCGATCCGGAAGTGTTGCTGATGGACGAGCCGTTCGCGGCGCTCGACGCCCAGACCCGCGATCTCATGCAGGCCGAATTGCTGCGGGTGTGGCGCGAGGCGCGCAAGACGGTGCTGTTCGTCACCCATCAGATTGACGAAGCGATTTACCTCTCCGACCGGGTCATGGTCATGAGCAAGCGGCCGGGCCGTGCCAAGAAGATTTTCGCTATTCCCCTGCCGCGGCCGCGCGAATATGAGATGCGGGTGACGCCGCTGTTCAACGAGCTCAAGCTCGAAATCTGGAATACGCTCAAGGACGAGATCACGGTTTAGCCGATGGCTGAAGACGCCGCACCGCGCCAAAACTTCGCCGAGCGTTACCGCAAGCCGCTGCTCGGCACGCTTGCCGTAGCGATATTCTTCGCCGCCTGGCAGGCGATCTTCCTGGTCGCGCCGTTCAATCCGCTGTTCATCTCTAAGCCGAGCCTGATCTTTGCGGGTTATGCCGATCTGATCGAAAGCGGCGATCTCGCTCACGACCTCGCCGTCAGCGCGGTGCCGTTCCTCTACGGCTTCGTTGCCGCCGTCGCCGTCGGCGTGCCGCTCGGCATCGTCATGGGCTGGCGTCCAAGGGTCGGCTATGCGCTCGACCCGCTGATGACGGTGTTTTACGCGAGCCCCCTGGTCGCGCTGTCGCCGCTGGTGGTGATTTTCTTCGGCGTCGGCGTCGGCGGCAAGGCGGTGATCATCTTCTTCCTCTCGGTGTTTCCCTTTGTCTTCAACGCCTGTGCCGGCGTTCGCGCGGTCGATC
>DATHHM010000123.1:0-3165 GCA_035317145.1 Xanthobacteraceae bacterium
TTTCCCCAACCAGGCTGCCGGCGTAGGATTGCGCATGCATCGCTCCCTCACCGGCAAGCTCGTGATCGCGACCCACAATCCCGGCAAGCTCGTCGAGATGCGCGAATTGCTGGCGCCGCACGGCGTCGAGGCGGTATCGGCGGGCGAACTTGGCCTCGGCGAACCTGACGAGACCGGCGACACGTTTCACGCCAATGCCCGGATCAAGGCGGTCGCGGCGGCGAAGGCCGCCAAACTGCCAGCCTTTGCCGACGATTCGGGATTAGTGGTCGACGCGCTGGACGGCGCACCCGGAATTTTCTCGGCACGCTGGGCTGGTCCAAACAAGGATTTTGCGGTCGCGATGGCCCGGATCGAACGTCTGCTAAGGGAACGTGGCGCGACGGAACCTGCGCAACGCAAAGCGCATTTCGTGTCCGCACTGTGCGTCGCCTGGCCCGACGATCATCTCGAGGAAGTCGAGGCCCACGCACAGGGAACGCTGGTGTGGCCGCCGCGCGGAACCGCCGGCTTCGGCTACGATCCGGTGTTCCAGCCGGATGGATACACGCGCACTTTTGGCGAAATGACCGGCATTGAGAAACATGGCCTGCCGCCGCTTGGTCTGGGGCTGTCGCACCGGGCCCGCGCCTTCGTCAAGCTGGCGGAGATCTGCCTTGATCCGCGCTAAAAAACCCCACACGCACACCCCGATCAAGTCGGGGCCTGGCTCTCCGCCGCAAACGGGAGAGGGAAAACAAGATGCCTTCGGCGTCTACGTGCACTGGCCGTTTTGCCTGTCGAAATGTCCGTATTGCGATTTCAACAGTCATGTCCGGCATGCCCCGATCGATGAAGAACGATTTTCACGCGCGTTCGCGCGCGAGATCGAGACCACCGCCGCACGCACGCCGGGCCGGCAGGTGTCGTCGATTTTTCTCGGCGGCGGCACGCCATCATTGATGCGGCCGCAAACCGTCGGCTCGATCCTGGATGCGATCGGCAAGCACTGGCGCGTGGCGCCCGACGTGGAAGTCACGCTTGAAGCCAATCCCACCAGCGTCGAGGCGACCCGGTTTCGCGGCTATCGCACCGCCGGCGTCAACCGGGTTTCGCTCGGGGTGCAGGCGCTGGACGACGCCTCGCTGAAGGCGCTGGGACGTCTGCACACCGCGCGCGAGGCGCTCGACGCGGTCGCGATCGCCCGCACCGCCTTTGATCGTTATTCGTTCGACCTGATTTACGCCCGCCCCGACCAGACGCCGCAGATGTGGGCGGATGAACTCAAACTCGCGATCGCGGAAGCCGCCGAGCATCTGTCGCTGTATCAGCTGACGATCGAGCCGGAGACGCCGTTCTTCGGCTTGCATGCCGCGGGCAAACTGAAGACGCCGGACGAGGCCACCGCGCGCGCGCTGTATGATGTCACGCAAGAGGTCTGTGCCCGACACGGACTGCCGTCTTACGAGATTTCCAATCACGCCCGGGCCGGCGCCGAATGCAAACATAACCTGGTTTACTGGCGCGGCGAGGAATACGCCGGCATCGGCCCGGGCGCCCATGGCCGCCTCGATCTCGATGGGGTCAGACATGCGATCGCCACCGAAAAGCGCCCCGAGGCCTGGCTGATGCGCGTCGAGGCGAACGGCCACGGCGTCATCACCGACGATCGCCTGAACAGCGAAGAACGCGCCGATGAATTTCTGCTGATGGGCTTGCGGCTCGCCGAAGGCATCGACCCGGAGCGTTACGCGGAGCTGTCCGGCCGCGCGCTCGATCCCCGCCGTATTACCCTGCTGCGCGAACAAGGCGCCATCGTCGTCGATGCGAACGGACGGCTGCGTGTCACCAAGTCCGGATTTCCGGTGCTTGACGCCGTGGTGGCTGATCTAGCGGCGTGAAGCATGCAACGAGTCGTCCCGGCGAACGCCGGGACCCATACGGCGCGGACTCGCGTTCGGGCAGTGTGGCAGATGCCTTCAGCTATCAGCAAAGCCAGGGGTTATGGGTCCCGGCATTCGCCTGGACGACGTGCAGCGAGGCTACGCGCCAAAACTCTTCGGCGAGCCGGCGACCGGCTGGCTGCCGCCCGATGCCACGCGCATCACCGCAAGGCCGCGCTCGTTGGCGCCCTCGGCGCGGAAACGAAACAGGCCATCGATGCCGGCAAAGCCGGACGGATTGGTCAGCACCTCGGACGAAAAGCGTTGTGGCCCCTGCGTTCTCGCCAGCGCCGCGACCAGCGCCACCGCGTCATAGGCCAGCGTTGCGGTGCGCACCGGATCGGCGCCGAATTTGGCGCGGTAGCGGCCGGAGAAGCTCCGGAAGCCGGCAGGGTCCGGCGCGGCGTAAAGCCCGCCCTGCAACGCCGGGCTCGCGGACACGCGCGGATTGTCCCACAGGCCAGTGCCGAGAAGCTGGATGTTTTTCAAATTGGCGCCGGCCGCGGTCAGCGCGTCGGCCGTCGCCACCAGCGACTCGCCGTCGTCGGCCAAAAACAGCGCATCGGCCTGGCCGAGTGACTGCGCCACGGTGCGTGTCGCCGTAGCGCGGTCGGCGCCGTATTTTTCAAACGCGACGATGCGCCCGCCCTTGCGGCCGACGGCCTGCTTGAAGGTCGCCTCCACCACATTGCCGTAGGCGTTATCCGGCAAACACGCTGCGAAGGACCGCTTACCGGTGCCGGCTGCATAGTCGATGATCCGGTTGACGTCGGATTCCGGGAGAAAACTCAGCAGATAGACGCCGCGGCCAGCGACGCTCGAATCGGTCGAAAACGCGATCACCGACACGCCCTTCGCGCGTGTCAGCTGGGCCGTCGTCGGCACCGACGACGCAAACAGCGGCCCCAGAATCATTTCCGCGCCTTCGTCGAGCGCCTGCTGCGTTCCCTGCTGGGCGCCTTGCGCGTTGCCGCCGTCGTCCTTGATCAGAAGCTGAATATTGGGATTCTGGAATTCCGCCAGCGCCATCTCGGCGGCGTTCCGCATCGATTGCGCCGCGACGCCGGCATTGCCGCTGGCCGACAGCGGCAGGATCAATCCTACCTTGACGTGCCCGGTTCCGACCGCGGCCGGCTGCTCGGCCGGTCCCGCGGGGCCAGCTTGCGAGTTGAACAACGAGCCCGCGCCGCCGGCGCAAGCCCCGAGCAATGGCGCGCCGAGAATGAGGCCAATCGCCGTCCGC
>DATHHM010000124.1:0-2229 GCA_035317145.1 Xanthobacteraceae bacterium
GCTGGCGCGCTTCCTCGACCGGGCGCGGCAGCAATGGCCGGTCGAACAGGCCGACATCCCCTCCATCGTGTTGTCCAAAACGACGCTGCCGGAGAGCCCGAAGGTCTTGGTACTGCCGGGGCATTGAAGCTAGGATCGGCGAAGCAACGAGGAAATTGTCGATGCTGAGCGCTGAACAGAATGATCTCATCACCCGCACCGCGTCCGGTACCGCTGCCGGCAATCTGATGCGCCGCTATTGGCAGCCCGCCGCGCTGGTCGATGAACTTGCCGGCAACCGGCCCGTAAAACCAGTGCGGCTCCTCGGCGAGGACCTCGTCGCCTTCAAGGACGACAAGGGCCGCTATGGGCTGATCGGGCGGCATTGCCCGCATCGCGGTACCGATCTGGCGTACGGCCGGCTCGAAGACGGCGGCTTGCGCTGCGCCTTTCACGGCTGGCTGTTCGACGTCAACGGCAAGTGCTTGCAGATGCCCGCCGAGCCCGACAACAGCAATCTGTGCGCCAACATCAAGCAAAAATCCTATCCGGTGGTGGAGAAGAGCGGCATCCTGTTCGCTTATCTCGGCCCGGGCGAGCCGCCGGCATTCCCGCACTTCGACTGCTTCATCGCGCCGTCGACCCACACTTTCGCCTTCAAGGGCATGATCGATTGCAATTGGCTGCAGTCGCTCGAAGTCGGCATCGATCCGGTGCACACCTCGTTTCTGCATCGCTTCTTCGAGGACGAGGATCCGGACAAAGGCTACGGCCGGATGTTCCGCGACACGTCCAAAGACTCCGACATGCCGATGACAAAAATCATGCGCGAATTTCCGCGGCCGCGCATCGAGGTCGAGCCGACCGATTACGGCTTTCGGCTGATCACGCTGCGCCAGATTTCGGACGCCAAGGCCCATGTGCGCGTGACCAATCTGATTTTTCCCAACGCCTTCATTATTCCGATGAGCCGCGAGATGACGATCTCGCAATGGCACGTGCCGATCGACGACGTGCGGCATTATTGGTACGCGATCTTCACGTCGTTCGGCGCGCCGGTAAACAAAGACGAGATGCGCCGCCAGCGCCTCGAGCTCTATGAATTGCCGGATTACGTGCCGCGCAAGAACAAGAGCAACGACTACGGTTTTGACGCCCACGAGCAGGAGCACGCGACCTTTACCGGCATGGGCGCCGACATCAACGTGCACGACCAATGGGCCTGCGAATCCATGGGCGCGATCCAGGACCGTACGGCAGAACATCTCGGCACCTCCGACAAGGCGATCAGTGCCTATCGGCGCCTGCTGCGCCAGGCGCTCGATCAATCCGGCAACGGTGCCAAGCCGATGATGGTGCTCGATGCCGCGGCGGCGGCGAAGATCACCGGCCCGGCTTGCGTCGACGGCATCGGTGCTGCCGGCGATTGGCAGGGCTATTGGCAGCGCACCGACGCCAGCCGGCAAGAGACCAAAAGCTGGGCCAACGGGCACTGAATGGCCCGGCGTCCCGCGGCGATGAGTTTTGTCGAGCGGCACGGCCTGTGGACCGCCGAACAAGCGCGCGCCGCCAAGGCGGCGGTGCAGGCGATCAAGAAGCACAAGCTCGAACTGGTGCGCTTCTCGTTTGCCGACCAGCACGGCGTGCTGCGCGGCAAGACGGTGGTGGCCGAAGACGCGCCGAGCCTGATGCAAGCCGGCGTCACCATGACGACGACGCTGTTGGCCAAGGACACCGCGCACAAGACCGCTTATCCGGTGTTCACCCCTGGCGGCGGCTTCGACATGGCGGAGATGCAGGGCGCCGGCGATTTCGTCATGATCGCCGACCCGGCAACGTTTCGCGTGCTGCCGTGGGCGCCGAACACCGGCTGGTTTTTGTGCGATATGTTTTTCCCAAATGGCAAGCCGGTGCCGTTCTCGACGCGGCAGATTCTTCGCGACGCACTGGCGCGATTGAAGACCGCCGGGTTCGATTACCTCGCCGGCCTCGAAGTTGAATTCCATCTGTTCAAGCTGGAGAATCCCCGGCTGACGCCAGAGGACGCCACTTGGCCGCCGCGGGCGCCCGAAGTGAGCCTGCTCAACCAGGGCTACCAATATCTCACCGAGAGCCGCTTCGATCAGATCGACGCGGCGCTGGAGCCGATCCGCCGCGGCATCACCGCGCTCGGCATGCCGCTGCGCTCGGTGGAAGTCGAGCTCGGCCCGAGCCAATGCGAATTTACCTTCCGCCCGCAAGGGGGCCTCG
>DATHHM010000125.1:0-3753 GCA_035317145.1 Xanthobacteraceae bacterium
TTACCGGGAATCGGATACCGGTCTTCTGATCGTCTCCGAACCGATCGATCAGGACCACAACTGGATCGCGGTGCCGGAGAACCACGCGCTAGTCGCGCTCTCGGGCGAGCGGGTGCGCGTGCTGCCGCTATTGCACCAGCATCAGGTGGCGGCGGAGTAATTTCTCGTCATTGCGAGGAGCCAACGGGTCCGGCCCGAAGTGGCCGGCCCGATGACAGGCTCCGCGACGAAGCAATCCAGCTTCGGCGCGCCCGGCTGGATTGCTTCGCTACCGCTCGCAATGACGAAATTACTTCTTCCACCCCTGCGACCACGCCGGTGGCGTCTTGCCGTCGATCAGGATGAAGGCGATGCGGCATGGCTTGCCTGAATTGTTGACCCAGGCGTGGTTGGTGCCTTGCTGCACCAAAATGTCGCCGGCCTTCACGTGCACTTCGGTGTCGTCGAGCAGCATGTCGATCTCGCCGTCGAGCACGATGGCGTAATCGATGGTGCGGGTGCGGTGGGTATTCTCGTGCCGCGCATAGCCTTGGGTCGCCGGATCGATGCCCATGTTGAGCAGGATCTGGTGATGATCGACGGCGCCGTAACCGCCGGTCGGCACCGGCGCGAAATCGACGATGCGGAAGATGGTGCCGTTAGCGGGCGGCGGCACGCCGACCTTGGTCTGGGCGAGGTCGGCAGAGCTCGCCATGTCGACGGGAAATTCGCTGGTCACCCAGCACAATGTCATGCCGTTACCGCCGGCGCTGCGCTGGATTGCCTTCAATGGCGCGTCGTAGAGCGCCACCGCTTTGCCTTGCGCATCATGGCCGGTGACGATCCGGCGGGTCGATCTCAGTTCCATTCATTCCTCCCGTGTCGCTTGCTTGGCGAGTTCCGGCGCACTAAACGATGATGCCTCGCATTTGCCAAGCGTAAAAACCGCGAGGCGGTTCGTCAGGGGGAGGGCATGGTGAACGGTGAGTCGTCGCGGCCGTTGCTGCAATCGGCGGAAAATCCCGGAACGAATTACAACCGCGAGCCGACGTTCGGCGCCATCGCGCGCGACATGGACGTCATGGTGCCGATGCGCGACGGCGTCAAAATCTGCGTCGACGTCTATCGCCCCGACGCGCCCGGCAAATTCCCGGCGTTGCTCGCCTTCGCCATCTACAACAAGGACTTTCAGGGCCCCGACATGGCGGCAGCGCTGCCGCCGCAGCCGGCGTGGTCGCCGCTGTGGACCGGGCCGATGGAGGCCGGCGATACCAAATTCTTCGTGTCGCGCGGCTATGTCCATGTCATCGGCTCGCCGCGCGGCGTCGGCAAGTCCGAAGGCGGCGGCTCGCGGGAATGGGATTGCTACGACCTGATCGAGTGGATCGCGGCGCAACCGTGGTGCGACGGCGCCGTCGGCATGGTCGGCATTTCCGGCTTCGGCGCCGAACAACTCGCCGTCGCCAAGAAACAGCCGCCGCATCTCAAGGCGATCTTTCCGTTCGACTCGCGCGGCGCCTATGGCGAGCTCGGCGGCTTCCGCGACGAATATCCCGGCGGCGTCATTCACCTGTTCCGCTATCTGGTCGGCCATTTCTCGGCGATGCATCAGCACAAGGGCCCGCCCGGCCAACTGCCGCCGGAGCGCGAGACGATGTGGCGCGATGCCATGAGCAATCCCGACTACAAGATGTATCCGCACGTCTACAATCTGATCGCGCAAAAAGGCCAGCACATGCCGCCGTACTACAATGTGCTGGTCGATCCATACGATTCCGAAGCCGCGGTTAAAAAGAGCGAAGCGGAATTCGCCGACATCAAGGTGCCGACCTATACCGGCTCCGGCTGGTACGGCTACACCTACAAAACGCACCTCAACGGCTGCCAGCATTGGTTCCGCAACATCAAGGCGCCGAAGAAGCTCTTGCTCGCCGGCCCGGCGCACGTGGAGCGGCCGTATCACACCTTCCACAACGAGGTGCTGCGCTGGCACGATCATTGGCTCAAAGGGCTGAACACCGGCGTCATGGATGAGGCGCCGGTGCGCTACTGGGTCATGGGCGCCAACGAGTGGCGCACCGCCAACAACTGGCCGCCGCCCGGCGCGCAATGGACCAAGCTTTATCTGTCGAGCTGGGAGCGGCTGACGCCTGATCTGCCTGAGCCGTCGAGCGTGGCCGAGACGCAGTTGCCGGACTCCTTCGTGCAAATGCCGCCGTCGCAGACCACCACGATCCAGCGGCTGCGCTACATGACGGCGCCGCTGCCGCACGACGTGCTGGTCGCCGGCCCGATCGTCGTCACGCTCTACGCCTCGATCGACCAGGACGACACCAACTGGATCGTGATCCTCAAAGACGTCGGCCCCGATGTCTCGGTGATGAGCGTGCGCGAAGGCGAGCGCGAAGTGCCGAAAAATCTCCACGAACGTGAAATCACCCGCGGCTGGCTCAAAGCCTCGCACCGCGCGCTCGACGCCAAGCGCTCAAAGCCGTGGTGGCCATGGCATCCGCTCACGCGCGAAGCGCAACAGCCGGTGACGCCGGGCGCGATCGAGGAATATCAGATCGAGGTGATGGCGACGGCAAATCTATTTCGCCAAGGCCACCGCATCTGCCTCGACGTCACCTGTCTCGATCTGCCGACCGGCGTCGCCGGCGCCACCAATGCCGAATACGTGCCGTATCATATTTGTTCGAGCAAGACGGTGCTGCACAAGGTCTTTCACGACCGCAAGCACCCGTCGCATGTGCTGCTGCCGGTGGTCCCTGCGGAAGGCTAGGCCGGAAATTTAGGCCGCGATCTCATTCTTGGTCTCTCTGGCGTCCGCAGCAGTGGATTGGTGAGGCACAGGCTTGCTTTTGCCGTGCACAGGACTTAAGCGCTTAATTTTTGGGCCTTTTGCCTACCGCGTGAGCAGTCTCTTCGGGGCTGGATACGGGGCAGGCATCTGCGCTGACCATCTGAGGCTCGCCCGAGCCGCATCACCGGGACAAACGAATGAAATTGATCATTGCCATCATCAAACCGTCCAAGCTTGACGAAGTCCGCGAGGCCCTGGGGCATGTGGGCGTCAACGGCATGACCGTCACCGAGGCCAAGGGCTACGGCCGCCAGAAAGGCCATACGGAGATTTACCGCGGCGCCGAGTACACGGTGGACTTCCTTCCCAAGATTCGCATCGAAGTCGTGGTCGACGACCCCCAGGCCGAGCAGGTGATCGAGACCATCCGCACCGTCGCCAATACCGGTCAGATCGGCGACGGCAAGATTTTCGTGACGACGATCGAGCAGGCGCTGCGCATTCGCACCGGGGAAACCGACGCGCAGGCGCTCTGAGCAACGCCGACAGTTTTCGCAAAGGGCAAGGCAGTTCTTCGGCGCCCGGCAGCGTCGCAACACGGGGGGAAATCGATGACGATGACGTTGCGACGATGGAGCGCCGCATGGAGCGCGGCGGCAGCAGCGATGCCGCTCGGCGCGTCGGCAGCGCTCGCCGACGTCCCGGCACCCGCGATCAATGCCGCCGACACCGCCTGGATGATCTCCGCGACGGCGCTCGTGCTGATGATGAGCATTCCGGGCGTCGCCTTGTTCTATTGCGGCATGGTTCGCAAGAAGAACGTGCTGGCGACGATGGCGCAAAGCCTCGCGGCCGTGACGATCATTTCAATTCTGTGGGTGGCGTTCGGTTATTCGCTGGTGTTCGTGGGCGACGGCTCCTGGCTTGGCACGCTCGATCGCTGGTTTCTTTCAGGCATGACCATGGACGCG
>DATHHM010000126.1:0-3081 GCA_035317145.1 Xanthobacteraceae bacterium
CACGCCGTGAACGAGGCCCCACTCGGTTTGATACAGGATGATCAATGCCGTGAGATGGATCGCCGCGATGACGGCGGCGCGCCAGGGCGATGCGGCGAGAAAGTCCTCTACCCGCGAATAGCGCCGATACATGGCAACGAAAGTCGACAGGAACGGCCTCCACCGGGTGGTCCGGGTGGGACGCTAGTTCAGCGTTGGCCGTTGCACCAGCGGAGCCGGTGACGCACGCAGCGCAGCGAAGCAGCGATCTGCACGCGCCCAGACAGCTTGTTTTATACGTCCAGGCGCTATTCGACGCTGACGCCGCTCGCCTTGATCGGCACCGCCCATTTGGCGATCTCGCTTTTGACGAGGTCGCCGAGATATTGCGGCGTCGCTTGCTCGTCGGGCGCGATTTCCGCGCCGAGCGCGGTGAGCCGGTCGCGCACTGCCGGCGTGTGCATGGCCTCCAGCGTTACGTCGTGCAGTTTCTTGACGATCGGCGCCGGCGCGTTCTTCGGCAGAAAGACGGCGTTCCAGGTGTAGGCGATCAGATCGGGCATGCCTTGCTCGACCGCGGTCGGCACGTCGGGCAACGCCGGCGAACGCTTGGCGTTGAGCACCGCGAGCCCTTTGACGGCGCCGCTGTCGATCGGCGGCTTGGCCGTCGTCATCACGTCGCACAGATAATCGATGCGGCCGCCTTGCAGATCCTGCATCGCCGGCCCGCTGCCGCGATACGGCACGTGGGTGACATTGACCTTGAGCAGATAATTCATCAGCAGGCAGCCCAGATGCGTCGCCGAGCCGGTGCCGGCGGAGCCGAACTGCATCTTCGCCTGGTTCTCCTTGGTGTAGGCGACGAACTCCTTGAAATTGGCGACCGGCAAATCCTTGCGCGCGACCAGCACCAGCGGAACATTGGCGATCAGGATCACTGGCGTGAAATCGGTGACTGCGTTGTAGAGCGGGTGCTGATAGAGCGTCTGGCCTTGCGCATGGGTGCCGACGGTGGCGAGCACGAATTCGTAGCCGTCGGCCGGCGCATTGGCGACGCGCAGCGAGCCGGTCTGGCCGCCGGCGCCGTTGATATTCTCGACGATGACGTTTTGGTGCAGGATTTCGCTCATACGCCCGGCGACGAGGCGCCCGAGCACGTCAGTCGGCCCGCCGGCGGCGAACGGGATGATCATGGTCATCGAGCGAGAGGGATAGTCGTCGGCCTGCGCCGAGACGGTGAGTGCAAACGTGACCGCGGCCAATGCCGCGAATGCTTTCATTTTCATTGTTTCCTCCGCTGCCACAGTGCTGCATTGGCGAAACGGTCCGGTCAACCGGTCCGTTCGCCGCAGCATCGCGGTTGTTTATTTGGAGTTTATCCGAGCTCGGTGATTTCTTCCGGGAAATGATGCAGGCGTTCGCCCGGACCGTTCGGCCCGATCAGCCAATTGTCGCAGTACCACGTCAGCATGCCGCCTTTGATATAGGTCGGGTGCACGACGATGTTCATGTCCTTTTCGATGTTCATCGGCTCGTCGTTGCGGATGAGCGGGCGTTCCACGAGATCATAGCCCTGGCCGTGGCAATGCAGACGTTTTTCCTCGGGCCGGCCGTTCTTGCGCATGAAATCGTTGTAGGCGGCGAACACGTCCTTGCACGCGGCGCCGGGTTTTAGCAGGCCGAGGTTGAATTTGCGCGCTTCGAGCGCGAACGCGTACTCGTCCTTCATCTCCTGCGATGCGCGCCCGACCACGCAGGTGCGGCCGAGCTCGGTATACATGCCGCCGGGGCCGGCATCCTCGACCAGAAGCGCCACCGCGTCGCCCTCCTGGATGATCCTGTTCTGATAATGCCGCGCCGAAAACTGCGCCGGCTTGCCGGGCGGCATCGAGGCGCACAGATAAATGCCGTGCTCGCTGCCGTGGCGCTGGCTGTAGCATTGCGCGATCGCGGCGATATCGCGGTCGCGCATGCCGGGCTCGACCGCGGCGAAGGCCGCGCGCATGGCGCCGTCCTGCATGGCGGCGGCGCGCTTCACCAGTTCCTGCTCTTCGGCGCTCTTGATGACCTTGATGCGGTCGACCATGTCGGAGGCATCGACGAATTTGCTGTTGGAGAAGCGGCCCTTCTGCATGTAGTCGACCATGGCGAACGACATCTGATAGGTGCCGACGAGGCCGATGGTGCCGCCGGCATAGGGCTCGAGCGCTTTGGCGGCGAGCTCCGGATCGTAGGGCGCGGTGTAATAGCAGGACGAATAGCTCGGCGTGGTGTACCAGCGCTTGACGCCGCGGCGGGTGCCGTCGCTCTTGCCGTTGAGCTCGGTGACGCCGCCGAACGGGCCCTGGCTTACCAAGGTCATCAGGTCGTCGCGCGGAAACACCACGGTGAGCGGATAGCCGTTGGTCGCCGGCAGGTCGGTGAAATATTTCACATAGCCGCCCATCTGGTCGGAATTGTTCTGCATCAGCAGCGCGTCGATCTTGTCGCGCTCCATGGCGGCGCGCACCGCAGCCCAGCGGCGTTCAAGCTCTGCCGTCGAGATCGGCGTCTGCAGGCGTTCGGAAAGCTGTTCCATTTTCTTTTCTCCTAATCGTCATTCCGGGGCCGAGCGCAGCGAGGAGCCCGGAATCCATACTCCCGGTCTGTGGTTATGGATTCCGGGCTCGCCGCTTCGCGGCGCCCCGGAATGACGGGTCAATGCGGCACGACATTGATCATGCCGCCGATGTCGCCGTTAAGGAAGCAGCGCATATTGGCTTCCACGGTCGGCAGCGCGTAATCGATATAGACGTCGCAGAAGCCGCCCTGGTGCGTGGTGATGATGACGTTCTCCATCGCCCAGAACGGATGATCGGTCGGCAGCGGCTCTTCGTTGAACACGTCGAGGGCTGCTCCGCCAATGCGGCCCGACTTGAGCGCCTCGACCAGCGCCGGCTCGTCGACGACCCCACCGCGGGCGAGATTGATCAAAAAACTCGTCGGCTTCATCGCGGCCAGCACTTTGGCGTCGACGCTGTTGCGGGTTTTTTCGGTGAGCGGGGTGAGCAGCACGAAGAAATCGAATTCGCCGACCACATCGGCAAGTTTTGCGCTCGAAAC
>DATHHM010000127.1:0-2485 GCA_035317145.1 Xanthobacteraceae bacterium
ACGCCGGTTTCGTCGGCGAGCACGAGGTCGCCGGGATTGACGGTGATGCCGCAGATCGCGACCGGCTTGTTGACGGCTATTGTCTGCACGCGCCATTTACCGGTGATCGGGCTGACGCTGCGCGACCAGATCGGATAGCCGATACCGCGGGAATGATCGACGTCGCGCGCGCCGCCGTCGACGATGGCGCCGATCTCGCCCTGGCGGTGACCGATGGTGGCGGAAATGCCGCCGAGATTGGACACTTGGTCGACGCCTTGCAGCACGATGACGTCGCCTGCTTCCGCAAGATTATGCGCTTCGATCTCGCCGAGGCCCGAGACGCCGGCTTTGACTTTTTCGGCGGCCGGCGCATCGGCCGGGACGTTGCGAACCGTCAGCGCCCGGCCGACGATGTGCGCTTTCGGATCGGTCGGTCGCAGCACCGCGGCCGGCACGGCGCCGACGATGCCAAGCTCATCCATGGCGTCCGAAGCGATGCCGGTGAGGTCGGGCAGCGCGCGGAAGCCATAGAGAATATCGGCCGGCAGCGCCGGCAGTTCCAACATGCCGAAGGCGTCCGCCGGTAGCTTGCCGAGCGTCTCTTTCGCCATGGCAAAAAACTTAAAAGCCAAACAGCTTGGTCGGATTATCGACCAGCATGAGCTTGCGGGTGCGCGAGTCGGGCGCGATCTCGGCGATGAGATCGATGAGCTGGCCGTCGTTGGGGACCTCGCCCGGCTTGTGGTTCGGATGCGGCCAGTCGGTGCCCCAGACGATGCGCTCGGGCGCATGCGTGGCGAGCGCGCGCGAGAACGGCAAGGTTTCTTCGTAAGAATGCGGGTGCTTGGTGATGCGGTCACTGCCCGACAGCTTGACCCAGAAATTGCCGCGGTCGAGCAACCGCAACAACCTCCTGAACGCCGCGCCGTTCAAGCCTTCGGCGATATCGATACGCCCCATATGGTCGATCACCACCGGCGCCTCGATCGCGGCGATGAAATCGTAGTAATCGACGAGGCCGCTGCCGCCGACGTGATTGGCGACGTGCCAGCCGTAGGGCGCGACCTTCTCGATGATCCTGTTCATGTCGTCGCGCGGCCGCGGCGCGCCGCCGTGGGGAAAATACCAATGCAGCCGCACGCCGCGCACGCCGGCATCGTCGAGCCGCTCCACCTCGTCGTCCGGCGTTGTCGGCTCCAACAGCGCGACGCCGCGATAATTGCCCTTACCGGCTTCGAGCAGGTCGACCAGCACCCGGTTGTCGCTGCCGTGCGCCGTCGATTGCACGAACACGCCGCGCTGGAAGCCCAAGAATTCGTGCAGCCGGAACAGGTCTTCCTTGGAGGCGTCGGTCGGCGTGAACGGCCGGTTCGGCGCATAGGGAAATTTGCTATGCGGCCCGAACACATGGAAATGCGAGTCGCACGATAGCGGCGGCAGCGTAATGCCCGGCTTTTTCGGATTGGGGTCGTGCGGCGGGATGGTCGGGGTAAGGTCGTCGGGGCGGATGGCCATTGGTGCTCTTTCGCAATTTCAATCGCAGCGCGCAGTCATGCCGCCATCTACCACAATTTCGGTGCCTGTAATGAAGCGAGCTTCATCGGAGGCCAAAAATAATACGGCGGCGGCGGTATCGCGCCCGTCCCCCATAAAACCGAGCGGGATGCGCGCCACGCGGGACTTGAGCAAAGCCTCGATGTCGCCACCGGTGCGCTGCTTGGCCAGACGCGCTTCCACCATGGGGGTGTGCATCTGGCCCGGAATCACCGTGTTCACGCGGATACCGTTAGCGGCATATTGCACCGCCGTCACCCGCGAGAATTGGATGACGGCCGCTTTGGCCGAAGCGTAGCCGATCTGCGGCGCGCCGGTATAGCGCGTGCCCGAAGCCGACGCCGTGTTGACGATGGCGCCGCCGCCTTGCGCGATCATGACCGGGATGACGTGGCGGCAGCTAAGAAAAACGCTCTTGAGATTGTAATCGATCTGACGGTCGAACGTTTCTTCCGACATTTCCGCGACGCCGCCCGCGGCCGAGCCGCCAACGTTATTCACGAGGATGTCGATGCGGCCAAAAGCCTTGCGACATGCTTCTGTCATATTGCGCACCTGCGCATCGTCGAGCACGTCGCAGACATGGGTCGCGATCTCGCCGTCGTTGCCGACGCGCGCCACCGTCTCGGTCATCGAATCCGCGTCCTTGTCGACGGCAAAAACCTTGGCACCCTCGCGCGCAAACAGCACCGCCGCGGCGCGGCCGTTGCCCCAGCCCGGCCCAATACAGCCGGCGCCGCTGATCAGCGCTACTTTTCCCGCCAGACGTCCCGCCACGTGACCAACTATCCCCAAAGCTCTCTGGTCGCGAGCTTGGCACCTTCGGCGAGCGCCTGCAATTTGGCCCAGGCGATTTGTGGATGAATGCGGCCGCCGAGCCCGCAATCGGTGCCGGCGATGACATTCTCGCGGCCCACCACCTTGGCATAGCGCACGATGCGGTCGGCGA
>DATHHM010000128.1:0-5197 GCA_035317145.1 Xanthobacteraceae bacterium
CCCGCCGCTGGTCTTTATTCCGGTCGCCGAGGACTTGCAGCTCATCGACAAGATCGGGGCCTGGGTGTTGCGGGAGGCGTGCCGCACCGCCGCGACTTGGCCGGAGCACCTGACAGTTGCGGTGAACCTGTCCCCGGCGCAATTCTTGGCGGGTAGCATCAGCGACATCGTGGCCGCCGCGCTGAAAGACGCAGGCCTCGCGGCGCACCGGCTCGAGCTGGAGATCACCGAGACTCTGCTGCTCGGCAACTCCGAAGCCATTATGGCGGAGCTTCGGACGCTCAAGGCAATGGGCATGGCAATCGTGATGGACGATTTCGGTACCGGCTATTCGAGCCTGAGCTATCTGTGGCGTTTCCCGTTCGACAAGATCAAGATCGACCGCAGCTTTATGCAGGGCTTCGACGGCTCCGGCCGTGATGTTAAGACGGTCGTGAAAACGATCATCGCGCTCGGACGCGAGCTGAACATGCGGGTGACGGTCGAGGGCGTCGAAACCGCCACGCAGGCGGCTTTTCTGGACAAAGCCGACGGCGATCAGGCCCAGGGGTTTTTCTTCGGCCGGCCGGTTCCCGCCTCGGAGGTCAGCGCCAATATTCTCGCGGATTTCAAAAGACACACGCTGGCGCCATCGTCCGCGATTGCAGCTGTGGGAAAACACCACCTCGTCAAATCAGCCTAGTTCGGCTTTTTGCCCAGCGCGGATATGCTCAACGCGATGACGAACGGCTGCGCGGGGTGAGCGAGTTAGAGTTAGGGGGCGATCAGCCTTGGTCCGCCGATGCGCTTGTGCAGATGCACCATGAAAGCCATCGCAAACAGCGGCGTCGCCAGATTGACGACCGGGATCGAGACGAAGGCGGCGATGAAGAGGCCGGCGATAAAAATTTTCGCGGCGTTGCGCTTGCGCAATGCCTTGGCTTCCTCGGGCGGGCGAAAGCGCATGGCGGCGAGCTCGAAATATTCGCGGCTGAGCAGCCATGCGGTGGCGACAAAGAAGATCACCGCGCCAAAACCGGCGAACAGCAAAAACGGCGTCGCGATCACGTAGACCAGGACCGCGAGCAGCGCCGTCCTGCTGCCTTGGATGATCGCGCGCCACAGCGGCAGTGCCGTGCCGGGCGGCTCGGCGGGATAATGCTCGCGCTCGACTTCGTCGGCGATCTGGTCGGCGAAGAAGCTAGCGACAAAGGCCGTGACCGCCGGCATCAGGAAGACGCTGCCGACGATGATACTGAGGCCGGCGGCGACCGAGAGCAGCCACGCCAGCGCGCTGGCCGGCCAATGCGCGTGCGGCCCGAGCGTGGTTTCAATCGAGGCGCTGCCGGCGCCGAGGAGCCAGAGGATCAGCCGGTTGAGCATGACGCCGATCACGACGATCAGCGCCAGCGCCAGTCCGACCGATTTCCATAAGACCGCGCGCAGCGGCGGCGCGAATATCTGGGTGATGGCTTTGATGGCGTCGTCGAGCATTTTCGCCTCTGCAAGACGGCAGAGGTAGCGACGCCTGGCAGCAAGTACAAGTGGCAGTGCGGCGGTCGGCCGGTCAGGCCGCCACGGCGCCGGCATCCTGGTCCGCGGATTGCGGCGCGAGCGATGTCCGCGCGTCATCGTCGGGCGCATGGGGCAAGTCGGCCCACTGCAGCGCCTTGTAATTGAATCCCTGGCGGATGGTCGGCTTGACCACATTGAAATAGGGCGAGATGTCGAAATCGCGCGGGCAATACAGCGAGGAGTGGCGGATTTCCAAAATCTGCTCCAGCGCCTGCAGGCTGCGCGCCAGCGTGATCTTGGGCAGGATCGGATAGCGCACGACGGTGAAAGCGTCGGCGATCAGCGCCGAGCAAATGAGCCGCGACGGATCGCCCGAGCCGAGAGCGATCATGCGCCGGCGCCAGCGCTGCGGCACCGGCAGCGGCAACAGATAGCGCAACAGGTCGGTGATGTTCTTGACGTCGTAGCCGAAGCCGACGCGGGCGATGGCGTAGGCGCATACCGTTGAGCAATCGTCCGCGGTCAAGCCGACCGGCCGGCAGATGCGGGTGTGGAAGCGGACATATTTCGACAGCGGCGCCGACACCACGCCTTCGCCGACATTGGCCTCGATCAAGACGTGCGGCTCGCCGTCCGTGGCGAAGCGGCCTTCGATCGGCCCGACATAGAGAGCCGAATGCGACCAGGTCGACTGGGTGAGATATTTGATGACGCCGGAAATATGGTTGTTGCCCTCGACCAGGAGCACATCGCCGGGCGCGAGCGATTGGCGCAGGCTTTCCGGATCGCTCGGCGTGAACGGCTCGTAGCCGCGCACCGGCTTCTGTAAATAGCGGGCGATCAGCTGCCCGAAGCTATCGCGTACTCTACCCATCGCCGTTCTCTTGGGCCCCTCCCGGCCAGCTCGCGCGATTTGGTCGCGTCTTTGTTTGGACGCATTCTATGTGAAGTCCGTTGCGTATTGGTTCACGGGCCGCCTGCGCCGTTGACCGAAACTTAAGCGTAGCGTTTGCGAAAGACGCTGCATTCGGGCAATCTGCGGCACCGTCGCAAGCATCCGGAAACCATGCCGCGCAAGGCTCCTGCAAAAATCAGCCGACGTTGCTTCCTCGCCACAGCCGCAGCCCTCGCGGCGCGTCCGGCCGTTGCGGCCACGCCGCCGGCGCCCGCGCCGGCCGCGACCGACGTCATCATCGTCGGTGCTGGCGCAGCCGGCATCGCGGCGGCGCGCCGCATCGCCGCCGCCGGGCGGCGCTATGTGCTCGTCGAGGCGTCCGACCATATCGGCGGCCGCTGCATCACCGACACCAAGACGTTCGGCGTGCCGTTCGACCGCGGCGCGCACTGGATTTACGCGCCCGACCTCAACCCGCTGACCAAGCTGACGCCGCGCCGCGGCATCGAGGTCTATCCGGCTCCGCCGAGCCAAAAAATCCGCATCGGCCGGCGCTATGCGCGCGAAGGCGAGCTGGAGGATTTCCTGTCCGCGGAGGTGCGCGCCACCCGCGCCATCAACGACGCGGCGCGCAAGGCCGATGTGCCTTGCGAGCAGGTGGTGCCGAACGATCTCGGCGACTGGCGCGCCACGGTCGAATTCATGCTCGGCCCATTCGGCTGCGGCAAGGAATTGGCGCAGTTCTCGGCGCTGGATTTTTCGCGCGCCGCCGAGCGCACCACGGCGACCTTCTGCCGCCAGGGATTTGGCGCGCTGCTCGCGGCGCTCGCCGAAGGCGTTACGGTGCAATTGTCGACGCCGGTGAAATCGATCGACACGCGCAGAAGCCTCGCTGTCGAAACCGCGAAAGGCATGCTGACCGCGCGCGCCGTCATCGTTACCGTCTCGACCAACATCATCGCCGGGGGCCGCATTCAATTCCTGCCGGAACTGCCGCACCGGAACATCGACGCCTTCGGCCGGCTCTCGCTCGGCAGCTACGACCGCGTCGCGCTGGAGCTTGTCGGCAACCCGCTCGGCCTCGACAGCGATGACCTGGTGTTCGAGAAATCCACCGACAGCCACACCGCCGCCATGCTCGCCAATGTGTCCGGCACGCCGCTGTGCCTGGTCGATGTCGCAGGCTCCTTCGGCCGCGATCTATCCGCGCGCGGCGAAGCCGCCATGATCGATTTCGCCACGCAATGGCTGGCCGGGCTTTACGGCGCCGAGATCAAGAAAGCGATCGGCCGCACGCAAGCCACGCGCTGGAACGCCGATGCCTTCACGCTCGGCGCCGCTTCCGCCGCCGTGCCGGGCGCGCAGCTCGCGCGCCGCATCATGATGGAGCCGGTGAACGACGCCATTTGGTTCGCCGGCGAAGCCGCCCACGAAACGTTGTGGGGCACCGTTGGCGGCGCCTGGGAATCCGGCGAGCGTGCCGCGGACGCGGTGCTGCGGCGCATGGGCGTGCTCAAGACGCCGGCTCCGGAAGCCGAGGCCGCGCCTAAGCCTAAGGTGAAAGGCCCGCGCCCGGCGCCGCGCGAGCAGTCGTCATTCGGCGCCACGCCGAACATCATGCGCCCGGAGCGGTAGTGTCGGAATTGGACAAGGTCCGTTGCCGCGTCTCCGAGGGGTGTTCGCCGAATGCGGCGCGATAAGCGGCGGCGAAGCGGCCGAGCTCGTGAAAGCCAAAGCGGTTCGCGACTTCCGTGATGGTGGATGCGGCGCCGTCTTGCGTTGCAAGCGTACGCCTGACTTCGCTCAGTCGCAGCGTGTGCAGATAGCTCACCGGCGTAACGCCGAGTATGGCTTGGCACGCCCGCCTGAGTTGACGTGGTTCCACACCGACGGCGCGACTTAATTCCGGGATGCGCGTCGGCTTGTCAAGGTTTGCCTGCGCAAGTTGGATAAAGCGATCGACGATGTCCTTGTAGCGTTCGCGTTGCGAGTGCTGCACCTATATTTGCCCCCTGCAGCGTCCGCCGTGATCGGTCGCGTAAACAATACGTAACCGACGCAGAGAGATCGCCGCGATAACTGCGCGCATATATTTACCCGCGGGCGCGGCGGCGCTGTGTCTTTTGTCACAGGGGCGATCATCCAGCCGTTTTGTCGCAGGCGATTTGAGCAATCTCAGGTTTGCAATATTCCAAAGCAAACGCGAGCGTGGTGCGCGCGACCTTTCAGAATCAATATAAAGCGTATCGCAATACCGCTTTGTTGCAGATCGGCAACAAGCGCGGGAAACAGCATCGCTTGTCCGAAATTGCATATTCACCGCGTGCTCGGCCGAACTAGGTTCCGCCCGCCTGGAAAAACAAACTTCCAACGCTGAAACAAATGGGGATTAAGCAATGACGTTTCGTAATCTGATCGCGGCGCTCGGAGTGTTGAGCCTCAGCTCGGCCGGAGCAATGGCCGCCGACTTGGCGCTGAAGGCGCCGCCGCCTCCGCCTGCTCCCGCTGCGAGCTGGACCGGCTTCTACATCGGCGTCAACGGTGGCGCCAGTTGGGCTACCGCGGCAAACAGCGTCAATCTCGGCGGGCTAGGGCTCGGCGGCGCAGCCACGCTGCCGCTGTATTCGCAAGGCCTGAATGGCTTCCTGGGTGGCGGACAGATCGGCTACAACTATCAGGCCGGAAATTTTCTGGTCGGTGTTGAGGGCGATGGCGACTGGAGCAACATCAAGGGCACCACGCCTTGCCTCGTTGTCTTCTCCTGCACCGCCAACATGCAATGGACCGCCGATGCCACCGTCCGTGCCG
>DATHHM010000129.1:0-9669 GCA_035317145.1 Xanthobacteraceae bacterium
CGACAAGACCGCGGCGGTGAAGCGCGGCGCCGGGCCGAATTCGCCGAGGCTGACGGCAGACGTCTCCAGCGTCTCGACACAGCCGGCGCCGATCAGGAGATCGGCCTGCAAGGTCGAGGTCGGCAGCGCCACCAGATGCAAATGCTTGACGCCGCGCCGGATCAGCGCCCGCGTCGCCGCCATGGCGGCACCCGAAGTCTCGCGCGGCACCGCGAGCATGCAGCCGTCGGTAATCGGCTCGATCGCGTCATCGAGCGTGCGGGCGATGATGGCCATGGGGCCAGATTACACCGCCTTGTAGGGTGGGCAAAATCGTCTGCTTTGAGCTTCCGCGTGGGCATCGCGCACGCACGATTTTGCCCACGCGGACACACGGGAGGGCGCGATGCCCACCCTACGATCTCGCTACGATCTCGCTACGACAGCGCCGATTTGACGTTGCCGGGCGAGAACGGCACCCGGCGGATGCGCACGCCGGTGGCGTCGAAGATGGCGTTGGCGATGGCCGCCGCCACCGGCCGGCTCGATGGTTCGCCGGCGCCCGAGGGCGCGATTTCCGGATGGTTGATCAGCACCACGTCGACCTGCTCGGGCGTCTCGGTGATGTCGAGGATCGGATAGGTCAGCCAATCGACGCTGGTCACCGTCTTGTGGTCGAACTTCACCTCTTCCCACAGCGTGCGGCTGATGCCTTGCACCACGTTGCCCTCGACCGCCATGCGGATGCCGTCCGGATTGATGATCTGGCCGCAATCGTGGGCGACGGTGAACTTGCGCACCCAGATCTTGCCGCTGCGGCGATCGATGTCGACGTCGGCGACCATCGCCACCCGCGTGCCGTTACGTTGCGCATAAGCCATGCCGCGGCCGGAGACTTTGTCACCGGTCTGGTCCTTGCGCGGCGACGGCCTCGTCTGCCAGCCCGCCTTCTCCGCCGCCGCCTTGATGACGGCGATGTCGCGCGCATCCTTGACGTAGCGCAGGCGGAATTCGACCGCGTCGACGTTCAGCGCCGCGGCCACTTCGTCCATGAACGATTCGCTGGCGAAGTGGATTTGCGGCCCGACCGGATCGCGCAAGTGCGACGAGCGCAGCGGCGAGGCGCGGTCGAGCAGCGGCGGGATGGTCTCCCACGCGGTGCGCTTATTGTCGAAGCGATAGGATTCCGCCGGCACGCCGAAACCGTCGCCGGATTTCAACGCGACGCCGAGCGTCTGCCCGGCCAGCGTGTCGAACGGCTTGCTGCCGTTGGTATCGACGTCGACGCGGGAGAATCCCTTGCTGACGAAGTCGTAGGCGATGACGTTGCCCTGGGCATCGATCGCGGCGCGCGCGTGATGGGTTGAAGCCGGGCCCTTTGGATCCCAGCCGGTGCCCTGATTGCGCATATATTGCACGCGCACCGGTTTGCCGACGGCTTTGGCGAGCACGGCGGCGTCCATCGCGGCGTCGTCGGCGTCGTTGCGGCCGTAGGAGCCCGGACCCGGCGTCCAGATCACGTGGACCGCATCCTCCGGCATTTCGAGAATCGCGGCGAGGCCAGCGCGCACGAAATGCGATTTCTGCGTGCCGCTCCAGCAAGTGACCTTGCCGTCCTTGATCTCGACCAAAGAGCAGGCCGGCCCCATGCTCGAATGCGATTGGAACGGCCACTCGTACTCGGCCTCGATCACCCGCGCCGCCGCCTTGAATGCCTCGTCGACATTGCCGGTTTCCGCGGGCTCCACCGAACGCTTGCGCGGCGTTGCCTTGCGGATGTGATCGTAGAGCGCAGCCTGATCGGGGAACGGCGGCGCGGTGTCCGACCAGACCACCTTGAGCTGCTGCGACGCCTTGATGGCGTCCCACTCCTTGTCGGCGACGACGCCGAGGAAGCCTTTGTCCCAGACCACTTTGGCGGTCGGGATATTTTTGATCGAGCCTTCGTCGACGCTCACCGGCACGGCGCCGGCGATCGCCGGACGGATCATGCGGGCATGGACCATGCCGGGCACTTTGATGTCGGTGCAGAAGTCCTCCTGCGCAAACACTTTCGACGCGATGTCTTCGCGCTTGATCGGCTGGCCGACGATCTTGTGATCCTTGGGATCTTTCGGCTGCGCCTTGCCCGGCGCGTAGAGCGGATTGCCGTATTTGCCGTTCCAGTCGAGGTGGACGTTGAAGTAACGCCCGCCGATGAGCTCGGCGTAGCTCACCTTCTTGGTGGCGTCGCTTACCGCGTGGACGACACCGTCGGACACCGTCAACTGGTCGACGGGAATGTTGAGCTTGTCGGCCGCCATGGCGACCAGCACACGCCGCGCCTCGGCCGCGGCCATGCGCATCTGCTTGCCGCCCTCCTGCAGACCGGTCGAGCCGGACGCGCCGCCTTGATTGACGCTGGTCGCGGTGTCGCCCATGAACACCTTGACGGCCTTGAACGGCACATCGAGCTCTTCGGCGACGATCTGTCCGACGGCGGTGAACAGTCCCTGCCCCATGTCCATCTTGCCGAAATAGGCGGCGACGGTGCCGTCGCCGTTGACGGCGATGTACGAGGACAGCTGGTCCGGCGTGAGCGGCGGCTTGGCCGCGACCGCCATGGCGTCATCGGCCGCGAGCGCGAGCGTGGCCGGCGCGCCGATCGAGACAACGAGCGCACCGCCGGCCTTGAGAACGGCGCGGCGTGAAAAGATCGTGGACTTGTCTTGTCTGGTCATGGCGCTCTCCCTCAACCCATCATCGCGGCGGCGCGCTTCACTGCGCGCAGGATGGCCACATGCGTACCGCAGCGGCATTTCAGCCCGGTCAGCGCGTCGCGGATTTCGGCGTCGGTCGGCTTCTTCTTGTCGCGCAGGAAGGCCGCCGCGGTCATGAGCCAGCCGTTGATGCAATAGCCGCATTGCGGCACTTCTTCCTCGACGTAAGCGGTTTGCAGCGGGTGCGGCTTATCCGGCGTACCGAGGCCGGCGAGCGTGACGATCTTGCTGTCGCCCACCGCCGAGACCGGCGTGATGCAGGAGCGGATCGGCTGGCCGTCGAGATGCACGGTGCAGGCACCGCATTGGGCGAGCCCGCAGCCGAAATGCGGATTGTTCAGGCCGAGATCGTTGCGCAGCGCGTAGAGCAGCGGCACGTCCTCGTCCGCCTCTACGGTGCTCACCTTTCCATTGACGTTGAGGGAATACTTCTGGGTCATTGCCCGGCGTCCTCCATATGCGCAACGGCCGTTTTTGTCGGGGCCGGCCATGTGCCGGTTTAAGTCCCGTGCCGCTGCATCCGCTGGCGCGAAGATTATTCCTAAAACTGCGCCATGGGAACACGGTTCGGGGCGTGGAACTTCTGCGACGAGAGCTAACCCTTTGCCAGCGCTTGCACGGTCGCAAATAAAGCTCGCACGTCGCGTTCCGCAATATTTCGCGTGATAAACACGACGCGGCTATCGCGATTCTGGTCCGGCCACGATTCAAGCTCGACCGGCGGATGGGCGAGGTGCTGGACGTATTGCACCACCACCGGGCCGCGGCAACCGGCGACATTGAGGATGCCTTTGACGCGCAACAGGTCGGCGCCGCGCAGTCCTATCAAGGTCTCCATGGCGCGGGCGAAGGCGAGCCATTCGATCGGCTTATCCTGCTCGATGACAAAACTCGCGATGCCGTCGCTGTGCGCGGCCTCGGCGACGAAGCCGGAGCGCTCGCCGGCGGCCGGCTCGATGACGCGCTGCGGATCGAGCGCGCCCTTGACCGCGACGTCTATGGCTGCGCGCGGGTTGAGGCTTTGCAGGCGTTGCGTCAGCCGCTCGACGGTGACGGCATCGGCGAGATCGGTCTTCGAGATCACGAGGCGATCGGCAAGGATCGCCTGCTTGCGCGCCTCGGCGGCGCTGTCGAGCGCGGTTTCGCCGTTGACCGCATCGACTACGGTCAGCACCAGGTCGATATGAAATTCGCCGCCGAGCGCGCGGTCGGTGGAGAAGGTCTGCAGGATCGGCCCTGGATCGGCGAGACCGCTGGTTTCAATGACGATGCGGCGGAACGGTGGTATCGCACCGTGCTCGCGATCGAACACCAGCCGGCGCAGCGCCGCCTGCAGATCGGTGCGCGTGATGCAGCAGACGCAGCCGTTGCCGAGCAGCACCGTTTCCTCGGCGCTGTCGCGTACCAGCGCGTCGTCGATGCCGACGGCGCCGAACTCGTTGATGATGACGGCGGTGCCCTGCCCTTCCGGCGAAGCCAGGAAGCGCTGCAGCAGCGTGGTCTTGCCGCTGCCGAGGAACCCAGTGACCACCGTCACCGGAATCCGCGCTCCGCGCTCGCGCTTAAGCCGGCGCCCGAACAGGCCGGCTTCGCGCGAGGGGAAGAGATCGAGCATGGAGGGCGGCTAAAAGTCCATTTCCAGCGTGTAGAGCCCGCCGATGTGGCGATCGACGGCGTAGACGATGGCGCGCTCGTCGACGAACACGTCGTTCATCTGGATGGTGCCGGTCGGCGCGCCGGGAGGCGCCGGCGGCTGGAATACGCCGACTTCCTTCGGCTGGTACGGATTGGAAATGTCATAGGCGCGCAAGCCTCCGTTGAAGAAGGTGCCGAGCACGATCTGGTCGGACTGCCACGCCGTCGGCAGCGGCACGTTCTCATGAATGTTGTGGGCGCCGAAGCGGCCGGCCTGGGCATAGATGGTGTGATCGGGCAACGGACAGGTCGAGATCGGCACCAGATTGGATTCGTCGCGCGCGTCCAATACCCAGATCAGCTTCGGCCAGTCCTTGGCGTTGTTCTCGGTCGATTCGTCGGTGACCAGCATCAAGCCGCGGTCGAACAACGGCACGATGGTGTGCATGAAGCCCGTATAGGGCGGCGAATTGGTCCACTGCGAGACCTTCTTCGGATTCGCCTTGTCGGAAATATCGAGCACGAACATGCCGCCGTCGATATAGGCGAGGTAACAGCGGTCCGGCCGTTGCGGATAGACGTTGGTGTTGTGGGCGCGAAAGCCCTTGTCGATCGGATGCCGCGTCGGCGGCCTGACATTGTCGCCCTGCCGCGTGCCGGGCATCCACCAGCGGCCGACCTCGACGGGCTTCGACGGATTGCGCACGTCGACGCAACGATAGAACTGGTCGTCGCCCGGACTGGTCGGCACGAAATCGCGCGAGCCCGACGCGCAGTGCACGTATTCGCCATCGCAGAACCACAGCTGGTGCACGCCGCGCGAATGCGGCCCCGAGCAATCGAAGAACGAAATCGACTTCGGATTTTCCGGTTTTGAAATGTCGAACAGCTCGAAGCCGGCCGGCTGCAGATCCTTCTTCGAGGTCTGATAGGCCACCGCCATCATGTTGCCGCAGGTCTCCAGCGAGTTCGAGCGCATGTTAGCGTGCGGCAGATCGGTCTGGCACACCACCTTCGGCTTGCGCGGATCGGAGACGTCGACGGCGGTGAAATTCTTCGGCGCGCTCTCGTGCGCCAGCCAGATGATCCGGCGTCCGTCGGGCGCGATCTGCACCGACATGCCCTCGCCCATGCCACCGAAGCCGCCGAGCATGTCATTGGCTAGTAACTTGAAATTCCAGGTGATCGGTTGATAGCTCTTGGTGATCGGGCTTTGGTCAGAGGCAGCCATTCACAAGTCTCCTGTGGGAAATGATGTCAGTGTCGGCGAGAGCGCCCGATATTACGCGCCCGAGCGGGCGCGTTCCATGAGGTCGGGCCGGAGCGCCTTGGTCCAGTCCGGGATGGCGTCGATCTTCTTGTCCTTGAGCAGGATTTCGGCTTGCTCCTGCATATACGGCTTGAGGTCGCCGGGAAACCCGGGATTGACCTCGACCCGCGACAGCGCCGTCGCAAACACATCGAGCGATATCTTATAGCCCTTGTCGGCATAAAACCCGTAGATGACGTCGGCGACCTTTTTCGGAGTGTTCTTAAAATCCTGCGCCACGTCGAGCCAGGCTTTGAGGTAGGCGATCACGGTGTCGGGCTTCTGTTGCACGAACTCGGGCGTCGCCGCCATGAACACCGGCATCGGATCGACGCCGGAAAAATCGATCAAATCGTTGCCGATGCCGTCGGCGACGGCGATGACGTTATAGGGCTCGACGTTCACCATGGCGTCGACCGTCTTGGCGGCCAGCGCGGCCACCATGTTGTTCACGTCCATGCGGACTTCCTGGTAATCGCCCTTCTTCAGCCCGTGCTGCGGCATGATGGTGTCGACGAAGACGTTGCCCACCGAGGAGCCGGTCTGGTTGGCGATTTTCAACCCGCGCAGCTCTTCGACCTTGGTGATGTTCAAATCCTTGCGCGTGGTGACGCGCGCGGTCTTGCCGACATGCTCGATCAACGCGATAGCGATGAGCCCGCCCTTGACACTGCCGATGATGAAGGATTGGCCGGCATAGGTGCCGAGGTCCACCTGCCGCGCCACCATCTGCTGCATGGTGAGATTGCCGGACGGCACGGCAAACTCTTCCGCCGCGAGATTGTGCTTTTCCAGATAGCCGGACTTCATCAGATAATAGGTCGGCATGCCCCAGATATTGGTCTGGTAGCCCTGCTTGATGGTCTCCGGCGCCGCGACGCCGCGCGTCGAGCCAAAGCCGAGCGCCAAAACGCCGGCACCGGAGGCCGCGAGATAGTGCCGTCGCGTGAGTGATGGCTGCTTGATCATTGTGCTGTCCTCCAAGCCTCGCGCTTATTGGTCCTGCTGCAGGCCGAACTCACGGATGGTCGGCACTGCATCGTCCAAGGTCTTCTGGATGATGGCGGAAAATTCCTGCGGCGTCGCGGACACCGGGATCGAACCGGCGTTCTCGATCAGCGCGCGGTAGCCCGGCGTCGCCACGATCTGGGCGACGTCCTCGTTGAGTGTCTTGATGATCGGCTCCGGTGTGCCGGCACCGGCGCAAACGCCGAGCCAGCCGAAGCGGATGAAGTCAAAGCCCTGCTCCTTGAGCGTCGGCACCTCGGGCATGGCGCTCAGGCGCTCGGGACTGGTGGTGGCGATGACCTTGAGCTGCTTGGCCTGATATTGCGACATGATGGCGAGCGTCGGCGACGGATAAAGGTCGACCCTGCCGGCGACCAGTTCCTGCACCACGCCGACGCCGCCGCGGAACGGAATCCGGTTGAGCTCGATGCCGGTCAGCTTGGCGATCTGGCGCGTCACGATTTCCTGCGCCGAGCCGGCACCGACCGTTGCATAAGTGACGTCGCCCGGATGCGCCTTGGCGTAGGCGACGAAGGATTTGAAGTCGTCCACCGGGACGACGTTGGCCAGCGCCAGGCCGTAATAATATTTGGCGATCAGGGAAATCGGCGCGATGTCGCCGAGCTGATAACCGGCATTGCGATAGACCGCCGTGTTGGTCGCGTCGAAATGCGTGCACAGAAGGAGCGTGTAACCGTCGCGCGGCTGCGCCAGCACATCGCGCGTCGCCACGATGCCGCCTACGGCCGGCTTGTTCTCGACGACGACCGGCTGGCCGAGCGCCGCGCCAAGCTTGTCGGCGATGTAGCGGGCCGGAATATCGGTCGGGCCGCCGGCGCCGAAGCCGACGACGAGGCGAATCGGCCGGCCTGGATAAGTGTCCGCGGCCTGCGCCGGCAGCGCACATACGACCAACGGCAGTGCGAGCATCCATCGCCTGACTGCAACGTGGCGCGTCATATCAATTGCCTCGCGCGTCCTGACCGAGAAGGCGCAACAGCTCCTTCTGATGGTCGAGGAATTCGACGCTGAGCGGATCGCGCGGCCGCGGCAGACGGATCGGCACTTCGGTTTTCACCGTGCCCGGATGCGGCGTCATCACCACGACCCTGTCGGCAAGATAAACCGCCTCGGCGACATTGTGGGTCACGTAGATCACCGTCTTGCGGGTCGTGCGCCACACATCGGCGAGAAGGCGCTGCATGTCGTCGCGGGTCAAGGCGTCGAGCGCCGCGAACGGCTCGTCCATCAACAGCACCGCCGGATTGTAAGCCAGCGCGCGTGCGATCGCGACCCGCTGCTGCATGCCGCCGGACAGATGGTGCGGATAGGAGCGGGCAAAATTTTCCAGCTTCACCAGGCGAAGCTGTTCGAGCGCGATGGTCTCGCGCTCCGCTTTCGCCATGCCCTTCATTTCGAGGCCGAAGGCGACGTTGCCTAGCGCGGTGCGCCAGGGAAACAGCTGGGCGAAATCCTGAAACACGATGCCGCGGTCCATGCCGTAGCCTTTGACCGGCTGGCCGGCGATGCGAATTTCGCCGGAATTCGGCGTGATGAATCCGGCGATGATATTGAGCAGCGTTGATTTGCCGCAGCCGCTCGGCCCGACGATGCAGACGAATTCCGACGCCTCCATCGCGAAGCTCACGCCGCGGACCCCCGGCACGGTGCCGCTCGGCGTATCGTAAATCAGCGTGATATCGCGCGCCTCAATATGGGGCATCGATTTTTCTTGCGGCACTGCCAAGGGACGTTTCCCGGCTCTTTCAAGCATAAACGGCAGGCCTTGTCGCTCGGCGGCTGTAGCGCCAGCGCCTAGGTCTTGGCCGCGCGCGCCATGCCCCAACGATAGATGGTGGCGCGCTCGATCGAGCCGAATACGAGCCGCTCGCTAACGAAGCCGATGAAGCCGATGACGACGAGCGAGGATAGCATCACGTCGGTATTGAGAAATTCCTTGGCGTCGAAAATCACCCAGCCCAATCCCCAATCCGACGCCGCCAGCATCTCGGCGCCGATCACCGCGACCCAGGCGCGCAGGAAGGATTGCCGCAAGCCGGCGATGATGAACGGCGAGGCGCCGGGAATGATCACCTTCCAGAACAGCGCATGTTCGTTGGCGCCCATGGCGCCGGCGGCGCGCAGCCAGAGCGGATTGACCGCGCGCACGCCCGACCAGGTATTGAGCAGCATCGGAAACAGCGCGGCGTAGAACACGACGAGGATCGTCACCGGATTGCCGAGCCCGAACCAGAGGATCAAGATCGGAATCCAAGCGAGCGACGGGATCGGCATCAGCGCGCTGGCCAGCGGCAGCACGAAATTCTCGACCGGCCGGAACCGACCCATCAACACGCCGAGCGGCAAGCCGATGAACACCGCGAGACCGAAGCCGCACAGCACGCGATAGAGCGTGAAGGCCGCGTGCTCGATCATCGTGCCGTCGAGAAGAGTATCCAATAGCGTGCGCGCCACCGCGCCGAGCGGCGGCATCAAGGCCGGCGCGAAATGACCGCTGCGCGCGACCGCTTGATAGAGCGCCAGCACCGCGATGATGCTGATCGCGCCACGACGTAGCGAGCGCACCCGATCGACCGTCATGATGTCAACATCCCCCAGCGCACCACGGTGAATTGTTCGAGCCGCTCGAACACCAGTTTCTCCAGCGTCAGCCCGATCAGCGCGATCACCACGATGCCGGCGAGCATCACGTCGGTATTGAGGAATTCCTGGGCGCCGAAGATGAGCCAGCCCAGGCCCCACGACACGGCGGCGAGCATCTCGATGCCGACCAGGATGCGCCAAGCCTGCGCCAGGCCGAGGCGAAGTCCGGTCATGATGTAGGGCAGCGCGCCGGGCAAAATGACGTGGCGAAACAAGCGGCGATCGTTGGCGCCCATCGCCTGCGCGGAGCGCACCCAAATATCCTTGACCGCTTTCACGCCGGTCCAGGAGTTGTAGATGATCGGAAACGTCGAA
>DATHHM010000130.1:0-3413 GCA_035317145.1 Xanthobacteraceae bacterium
TGGCCGCCTCGACCGCGTCGCTGGCGAGCAAAAAATTGCTGCCGCCGGAAAAGATGATGCGCGCGTTCGGATAGCGGCGTGCGAGCTCCGCGGCCACGGTGATCCGCTCGGCGGCCTCATTGAGCGCCACAGCGCTGCGCGCCGCCGACACGTCCAGCGAAATTGCGCCACCGAGCACGACAATGCCGTCCGGCGCGCCGCGCGAGGCGTCCCACGGCGGGAAACGCTGCTCCAACGGCAGGATCAAAGCGTTGCCGAGCGGCGACAAGCCGGCGACGGCGATCAGCGCGATGCTGGTCACAACGAGCCAGCTGGCGAGGCGGGTAAAGCGCGTGCACAGCAGGACAAGACCGGCGATGCCGATCGATATCAGAATATTGGACGGCAGCGCGAAGAAGCCGAGTAATTTGGAAAGGATGAAGAACACGCGCAGTCCTCCTCCCCTACCTGTTGCTACGCGAGCCTACAGTCAGCCCGCTCAATACCTACGCACGCGTCTTGCGCCATGCGGCGTAGCGCGCCTTGGCGTCGTCGTTCGGCGGATAAAGGCCGGGCAACTTCACGCCCTTCTCGACCTCGCTGAACACCCAGTTCTCGTAGAGCTCGTGCTCGGCGCCTTCGTGGGCGACGAAATCCACCAAAGCCTGCGGAATGACGACGGCGCCATCGTCGTCGGCCACGATGACGTCGCCCGGAAAAATGGCGCAGCCGCCGCAGCCGATCGGCTGCTGCCAGCCGACGAAGGTCAGCCCGTTGACCGACGCCGGCGCGGCGACGCCTGAGCACCACACCGGCAGCGCGCTGGTCAAGACACCGGCGCGGTCGCGCATGACGCCGTCGGTGACCAGCGCCGCAACGTTCCGCTTTTTCATCCGCGCGCACAGAATGTCGCCAAAGATGCCGGCGCTCGGCACGCCCATGGCGTCGGCGACCGCGATCACGCCCTCCGGCATCTCTTCGATGGCGGCGCGGGTCGAGATCGGACTGGCCCAGCTTTCGGGCGTTGCCAGATCTTCGCGCACCGGCACGAAGCGCAAAGTGAAGGCCGGGCCGATGATGCGCTCGCCGCTCGACACCAGCGGTTTTGGGCCGTTCATCCAGCAGCGCCGGATGCCTTTCTTCAAAAGAATGGTGGTGATCGTCGCCGTGGTCACCTTGCGCAGAACGTCGAACAGCGCCTCGCTCATCGCTTGCCTCGCTAAAAGAAAATCACGCCGGCGCCATGCCGAGCCGTTCGTCGCGGCGGCGCAGCCAGGCCACGAACGGGACCGACAGCAGCACCATCCAGCCCTTGCCGACCACTTGCCCGAGCAAAAAATCGAGCGAGCCGAAGGCGAGCCAAAGAAACACGATCGAGTCAACGACCAGCCCGGCAACGCTCGATGCCACGACGGCAAGGACGAGCCGACGCTGGGCGAGCGGTGTATAGACCACGAGATCGGCGAATTCCGACAGCAGGAAGGCGACGCCAGAGGCGATAACGAGCGACGGCGGCGCCAGCAGCGCCGAGAGGGCCGTACCGCACAGGATCGCCAGCGCCGACATCACGGCGCCCAAGCGCCGCTGCACCAGGTCGCGCAGCACCAGCGCGACACCGACCATCATGACGCCCGACGGCGCCATCAAACCGGGCGCGACCGGCACGACACAGGGGCCGTTCGCGATGCACGTGGTGCCGACATGGCCGATCAGCCAATTGGCCGCCGGTATCGTCAGCGCGAACAGGATCAGGAAAATCACGCCTTCGCGCCGGCGCTGTTGTTCTCTATCCGATGTCATGCCGCTGCCTTCCATTTCGCATAACCCTCCGCGCGCAACCGGCAGGCGGGACATTCGCCGCAGCCAAAGCCCCAGGCGTGCCGGTGCTCGCGGTCGCCGAGATAGCAGGTGTGGGTCTCGGCGAGAAGAAGCTCGATCAGGGGCGCGCCGCCGATCTCCTGTGCCAGCGCGAACGTCGCGGCCTTGTCGATCCACATCAACGGGGTGTGGATGGCGAAGCGGCGATCCATGCCGAGCGTAAGCGCAAGCTGCATCGCCTTGATGGTGTCGTCGCGGCAATCGGGATAGCCGGAAAAGTCGGTCTCGCACATGCCGGCGACGAGATGCTTGATGCCGCGCCGATAGGCGAGCGCGCCGGCGAATGAGAAAAACACCAGATTGCGGCCGGGCACGAATGTGGTCGGCAGGCCGGAGTCGGAGATTTCAATGGCGACGTCGCGGGTCAGCGCGGTTTCCGAAATCGCGGCGAGCGCATCGATCCGCACCACATGGTCTTCGCCGAGCCGCTCGCGCCACGCCGCGGAGAACTGCGACAGCCGCTCGCGAATGCGCGGGCGCACGTCGAGCTCGACGGCGTGGCGCTGCCCGTAATCGAACCCGATGGTCTCGACCCGGGCAAAGCGCTCCAGCGCCCAAGCAAGGCAGACCGTCGAATCCTGGCCGCCCGAGAACAAAACCAATGCGTCGCCGAGCAAGCTCACCGCGCCCCATCCTTCAGCCACGCGCCGATCCGCTCGACTGCTTCGTGCATCTCCGCGCGCGAGCCGGCGTAGCACAGGCGCAAGAAATTCTGCCCGCGCAGCGGATCGAAATCGACGCCGGGGGTCGCAGCGACCCCCGCCTCCTCCAGCATGCGCGTGGCGAAAGCGAAACTGTCGGTCGAGAAGCGCGAGACGTCGGCGTAGAGATAGAACGCGCCGTCGGCCGGCAGGAATGAATCGAGCCCGGCGCGCGGCAATCCCTCGACGAGGATACGGCGGTTCTCCTCGTAGCCGTGTTTGACTTCGTCGAGCTCGGTGCGCGCGTCGAAGGCCGCTTCGGCGGCGATCTGAGACAGCGTCGGCACCGAAATCGCAAGGTTCTGCTGCAAGCGCTCGACCGCCCGTACCAGCGACGGCGGCACCACCATCCAACCGATCCGCCATCCGGTCATGCAAAAATATTTGGAAAACGAATTGATGATGATGGCGTCATCCGACAGGCCCGCGGCACTCTCGGCGGCGAAGGCATAATCGAGGCCGTGATAGATCTCGTCCGATATGAAAACGATGCCGGCATCTTCGGCGCAACGGATCAGCTCGCTGAGCGCTTGCGCGGTCATCATGGTGCCGGTCGGATTGGCCGGCGAGCCGAGGATCACGCCCCTGAGCGGCCGCGCGCGGTGCACGGACAGCAGCGCGTCACTCGTGATCGACCATCGGGTCTGCGCATCGGTCTCGATCCACACCGGCTCGCAGCCGAGCGCGGTGAGGATATGGCGATAGGGCGGATAGCCCGGCAGCGCCATCGCCACGCGATCTCCCGCTTCGAAAGCGGCGAGAAACGCCAGAATGAATCCGGCCGACGAGCCGGTGGTGACGACGATGCGTGCCGGATCGATGTCGAGACCATGCCGTTCTGCATAAGACTTGGAG
>DATHHM010000131.1:0-2585 GCA_035317145.1 Xanthobacteraceae bacterium
TCTAGGTGGTCTTTGTGAATCTCCTCTCCAAAATCTCCATCGCCACCGACGAACGCTCCGCGCGGCTGGCCGGCATCGGGCTGATGCTGGCGGGGGTGTGCATGTTTTCGTCCGGCGATGCGCTGGGCAAGGTGCTGGTCGCGACCTATCCGGTCAGCGAATTGCTGCTGCTGCGCGCGAGCGTGCCGCTGGCGATCCTGCTGACGCTGATCTGGCGGCAGCGCGCGACATTGCCGCGGCTGGAGCGGCCGTGGCTGCAGTTGTTGCGAATGGTGCTCTCGACCGCGGAAGTCGCCGCGTTCTTCGTCGCGGTGGTCTATCTGCCGCTCGCAGACGTCATTACCTATTACCTGGCCGGCCCGATTTTCGTCACCGCGTTGTCGGCGATCATCCTGCGCGAGCATGTCGGCTGGCGGCGCTGGAGCGCGGTGGGGGTGGGCTTCTGCGGCGTCTTGATCGCGCTGCAGCCCTCGGCGCAGACCGTGACATGGCCGGCGTTGATCGCGCTCGGCGGCAGTCTTTCATTCGCGGTGCTGATGATCGTCACGCGCTCGCTGCGCGCCACGCCGGATATCGTGCTGGCCGCGACGCAGTTCGCCGGCACCTTTAGCGTCGGCCTCGTGCTGGCGCCGTTTGCGTGGCTGACGCCGAGCTTGCCGGACTTGAGCCTGTTCGTGCTGGCGGGATGTATCTCGATCGTCGCACTGCTGTGCACCAACCGCGCGCTGAAGCTGGCGCCCGCCAGCGTCGTGGTGCCGTATCAGTATTCGATGATCGTGTGGGCGGTGATGTTCGGATATCTGGTGTTCAACGACGTGCCGTCGGCGGCGACGATCGTGGGTGCGGCGATCATCATCGGCGCCGGGCTTTATATTTTCTTGCGTGAGCAGCGGCTGGGGCGAGGGGAGACGGTGGTTAGTCCTCCGGTGTGAGGTGCGCGGAGCAAGCACCAAACACCATCGTCGTCCCGGCGAACGCCGGGACCCATACGCCGTGACGTTGCGATCAAGCGCAGACGTTGCCACGCTTGTTTCAACAACAAGCGACGGAGGTTAAGGGTCCCCGCTTTCGCGGGGACGACAACTGTCACCGTTCCCGCTTGGTCGAACTGCCCCAGTTCTTCAGCGACGACCACACGCCGCGGCTGAGCTTGAAGCGATCCACCGGCGTCGATGATCCCAGCGCCGCGAAGCGGTGCAGCTCGACGCCGCTCCACTGGAAGCCGCACTTCTCCAGGATGTTGCGCGACGAGGGATTGGTCACCCGCGCGCCGGAGCAGAGGTGCTCGACCTCGAATTCCTCGAAGGTGAAATCGATCACCGCGCGCGCCGCCTCGGTGGCAAAGCCCTTGCCCCAGTGATCGACGCCGAGCCAGTAGCCGAGCTCAGGCGAATCCGGCTCGCTCCAGTCGATGCCGACAATCCCGATCGGAGAGGACTCGCATTCGATCAGAAAGCTCGTATTGCGCGGCTCATCCGCCGTGGCGCGCACGAAGGCGACGGCGTGCTCCTCGAAGTAAGGATGCGGCAGCCGGCGCAAATTGATGGCAACGCGCTGGTCGTTGGCGAGATGTGCAATCGCTTTTACGTCCGCGAGCGTCGGCCTGCGCAGCAGCAGCCGTTCGGTCTCGAGGACGAAAGGTCTTGCTTCGTGCAAGCCTAAAGTTGGCGTCGGGATGTCCTGCAACATGTCGGGCTCCTTGGCGTGATATTTTTTTAGCGCAAAGAAAAAGGGGAGGCCGGTTTCCCGTCTCCCCTTAGAGCCCTCTGGGACTCCGCCGGTTCAACAGGACCCGGCGGACTCAATTTGTCCACCGTTTACTCGGCCGCGGCTTCCGTCATCGGGAGTACCGACACGAAAGTGCGGCCGTTGGCTTTTGCACGAAACTCGACATGACCTTCGACCTTGGCGAACAGGGTATGATCCGTGCCCATGCCGACATTAAGGCCGGGATGCCACGTGGTGCCGCGCTGGCGCGCAATGATGTTACCGGGAATCACGTGTTCGCCGCCGTACGCCTTGATCCCGAGCCGTTTGCCCGCCGAATCACGACCGTTACGCGATGAACCGCCTGCTTTTTTGTGAGCCATGGCCCGTCTCCAACTTCCACATTCTCTTAGATCAATTCCTTGACGGAATCATTTCACTTTTTATCACGCTTACTTTTTATCCTTGGCGGCGGGCTTTTTTGCCGCAGCCTTCTTGGCATCGGGCTTGGCGCGCGGCTTTGCCGCGGGCTTCGCCAAAGCCTTGGCAGCCGGCTTCTTGGCCGGCGCCTTTTTCTTCGCAGGCGCCGGCGCGTCGTCGTCGCCATCAACCGGCGCGGCCACCACCGGCTTCTCGCGCTTCGGACGCGGGCCGACCGTCGGCTTGTTGTCGTTGGTCAGGATCTCGGTGATGCGCAGCACCGTGATCTCGTCGCGATAGCCGCGCTTGCGCTTCGAATTCTTGCGGCGGCGCTTCTTGAACGAGATCACCTTCGGACCGCGCTTGTGCTGCAGCACTTCGGCCGCGACCGACGCACCGGCCACCGTCGGCGCGCCCAGCACCGGCGACTCGCCGCCGACCAGCAATACTTCGCCAAG
>DATHHM010000132.1:0-12897 GCA_035317145.1 Xanthobacteraceae bacterium
GAGAGCATCCTTTAGGGAAAGCCTCAGCGATGGCGACGAAGCAGAACCTCCTTGGCCTCATTGACGCGGGCCGCGAGATACGTCGACCCCCCTTGGTCGGGATGCAGTTTCTTCATCAAGGAACGGTGGGCGCGGCCGATGTCTTGCGCGCCCGCTCCGGATTGAACGCCAAGGACCTGATAAGCTTCCTCTTCAGTCATTTTGCCGCTGGGCGCCGCCCGCGTCCGGCTCCCCGCTGCCGCATCACCTTGTGCGTGCTCACGCCAGCCGGGCTGCCGGCGGTCAAGATACGCTGCAAGTAGCTGGCGGCTCTCTGCATCCATCTCGCCGAGCAACCCGATCAGTGTCGCGGGATCGAGCGCGTCAAGCGACGCGCCTTCGTGCCGACCGACGAGAATGTGCCCGGTCATGGCGCCGCTGGAGTGATTGAGCTCTATCTCGACACAGGCGGTCCGCACGCGGGATATCTGTGCCGGCCGGCCAAATCGAAGTGGCCAGAGCGAAATCCAGCCGAGTGAGATGAGTCCGGTCGTGCCAAGGGCGACGGCGGGAATGATTTCACCGCGAACCAGCAACAAGGCGGCGAAGCCGACAGCGGCTGTACCGCCTATCCCTTGCAAGACACGTTTGGTTTGACGCGGGTCGGCTTTGGAAAAGCCGTTGATCGCCCATAGCAGCAAAATCAAAATAGCGACGCCAAGAAGAAAAGGCATGACGATCCAAGCCGCTCGAGCAGCCTGACCCCGGCCGCGCCACGCCATAAGGTGGCGCTATCCAGCATCACGCGCAATGGCCGGGCTTAAAGCGCCTTAATCGGCGAGCAGGTCGTGGGTTTCCAGCGGCTTGGCCGAGGCGGCGAGCCATTCGGCGCGGGCGGCGACGCGCCGCTTACCGCGCTCGTCGATCGGCAGCTTGAGCGAATCGATCAGGCCCTTCACCTCGTCGCGCGCGGTCACGTGGGAGACGGTGGGGCGCTGGCCGAGCGTGTCTTCGTTGATGTCGTCGAGCGCCGTGAGGCCGCGCGGGAAGAACTCGCGATAGACCACCCGTTCGGCAAATCCGTCGGTGGAGCGGAAGCCGAGCTGCCGGGCGAGCTGACTAACCCCCTCCCCGACCAGCCGTTTGTTGCGCGATCCGAGCGTCGACAGCCGATTGCGGACGATGATCCAGTCGGTCAACCCGCCGTCGACCAGGCGGCGCTGGCGGCGCGCCTCGCGGACCATTTCGGCGTAGTGGCTGACCCCGACCACTTCGAAGGTGGTCGGATCGACCGAGCCGAGCACGTCGAAATCGACGAAACTGTCGTTGAGCGGGGTGATCAGCGTATCGGCCATCGAATGGGCGAGCCGCATCAAATAGGAATCGTTGCCCGGCGTATCGACGACGACGAAATCGTGGCTGTTTTCGACCGCGCTCACCGCCTCGGCAAAGGCGGCAAATTCCTGCGCCTCGATTTCGTCGAGGCGAAGCCCAAAACCGCGGGCGACGCAATAATGAACGGGCATTTCGAGCTTGATACGGGCTCGTTCGGCCCAGTCGCGGCGGTTCTCGACGTAATGGGTGAAGCTTTTCTGGCGGGAATCGAGATCGATGGTGGCGACGCGCTGGCCGGCCTGCAGCAGCGCGACGGCGACATGCATCGCCGTGGTCGATTTTCCCGAGCCGCCCTTTTCGTTACCAAGCACGATGACGTGCGCCGAAAACGGCTTTCCGACGTCAGCCTGCATCAACATGATTACGCGACCCCAAGCGAAACTACTCTTTAGTCAGGCTTGCAACGCTCACGGTCAAGATACAGCATCGGTCTCGACAAGTTAATCATTAACCACACAGTCCAAGCATGAACACGCGAACTGTGATCGCACCGCAACGCCGACGGCGGCTCGATGGCTAAATCACCCACGCGGTCGAAACGTCACCTGCGCGTCATCCGCGCCTTGCCGGCGCTCAAGCGCGCGATTGCGGATTTCCGCGCGCGGCGTTGTAAAATTGCGCTGGTGCCGACCATGGGCGCGTTGCACGCCGGCCACCTCGCGCTGGTACGGGCGGCGCAGCGCCGTGCCGAGCGCGTCATCGTGTCAATCTTTGTTAATCCGACCCAGTTCGCGCCGCACGAGGATTTAAAAACCTACCCGCAGACATTTGCCGCCGATATCGCGGCCCTTACCGCGCTCAAGGCTGACCTGGTCTGGGCGCCCTCGGTCGCGACCATGTACCCGGCGGGCTTTGCCACGCGCATCGTGCCGGAAGGCCCGGCGACCGCCGGCCTGGAAGACGCCGTCCGGCCGCACTTCTTCGCCGGCGTGGCAACAGTCGTCGCTAAGCTCTTGATTCAATGCGAGCCCGACATCGCCATGTTCGGCGAGAAGGATTATCAGCAGCTCAAGGTGGTGACGCAGCTGGCGCGCGATCTCGGCCTCAAAACCCGCATCGTCGGAGCGCCAATTGTTCGCGAAAAGGATGGCCTCGCGCTTTCGTCACGCAACCGATACCTGTCGCCGAGTGAACGTAAAATTGCACCAACACTGCACAACGTTTTGAAAGAGTGCGCAAAAAAGATCGCGAGCGGCCAGCCGATTGCAGCCGTGCTCGACGCCGGCCGTAGCGCGATCTCGGCTTCAGGTTTCGCGCTCGACTACCTCGAAGCGCGCGATGCCAACACGCTCGCTCCTATCACCTCACCCAAAGCTCGACCGATCCGCCTCCTTGTTGCCGCGCGGCTTGGCACCACGCGGCTAATCGACAATGTGGCGGTGTAGATTTCGGTTCGCTACTTGGCCGCGACCTTCATCGGGTCCTTCACGTTCGCAAACGTCTCGAACTCCGTGTTCCAAAGCTGGCCCTCGACCTTTTCCACTTTGCGGATGTAGATGTTGCTGACGATGTCGCGGGTGTCGGCATCGATCGAGATCGGGCCGCGCGGGCTCTCCCAGGCCATGCCCTTCATCGCGGCGAGCAAAGCGTCGCCGTCGGCATTGCCGCCGGTCTTCTTGAGCGATTCATAGATCAGGTGCAGGCCGTCATAGCCGCCGAGCGAAACGAAATCGGGCCGGAAATTATTGGCCTTTATGATCGCCGACGCATAGGTCTTGTTGAGCGCGGAATTGTGCCCGGCGGAATAACCTCCGGCGGTGATCATGCCGAGCATCTGATCGCCCATGTCGTTGAGGCTATCGTCGGTAGTGAGGTCGCCCGGCCCGACGATCTTGATGCCGGACTTGCCGAGCCCGCGTTCGGCGAACTGCTTGGCGAAGATCGGCGCCTGGGTGCCGGGGAAATAAATGAACGCCGTGTCCGGCTTGAGGTCGGCGATGCGTTGGAGGAACGGCGCAAAGTCGGGATTGGCGAGCGGCAGCCGGATCGACTCGACGATCTCGCCGCCGACCTGGGTGAACCGGGTCTTGAACGCCGTCTCGGCTTCGATGCCGGGCGCCCAATCATTGACCAGCGTGACGACCTTCTTGCTGCCGTTCTTGAACGCCCATTCGCCCATGATCCAGGACTGCGGGCTCAAGATGAAGCCGGCGCGCACGAAGTAAGGCGACTTCGTCGTCGTGATCGAGGCGCCCGAGCTCATCACCAGGGTCGCCTTCTTGGCTTCGGTGACCAACGGCGCGATCGCCAGCGCCGTCGGCGTGATGCCGATGCCGACGATGTCGACCTTATCGTTGACGATCATCTCCTGGATGATGCGGCGCGCATTGTCGGCAACGCCGCCGTCGTCGCGCATGGTCAGCTCGATCTTGCGCCCGGCCACCGTGTCGCCGTGCTGCTGCATGTAAAGCTGGATCGCGGCCTTGAGCTGCCGGCCGACCGCGGCAAAGCCGGCGCCGGTCATCGGCATGCTCATGCCGATTTTCAGAACTGTATCGGCGGCCACCGCGGGACGCGCGATGAAGCCGCCGGCGGCGGTAGCGGCGATGCCCTTGAGCACTGTTCTACGCAACATAACGTTCCCTCCCATTTGTTGTTTCCCCCTCCCCCTTGTGGGGAGGGGCAGGGGTGGGGGTCGTGAGGTCAAGCGCTAACGTCGACGACAGCACAAAACCTCCCGACCCCCCACCCCGCCCTCCCCTACAAGGGGGAGGGAGTAGTTCCTCACACCCGTTCGAGATGCGGAATTTGCGGCCGCTCGCCTTGCGCCTTGCCGGTGATCGGCGGCCGCGGCAGGCGCGCCTCGCCGTTTTCCATGACGAAGGTGTGTTCGAGCGAATACCACGGCGCCTTGACGTCGGACATTCCGGCGCGCGGCTCGTCGTGGCGCACATAGTTGCCGATGAGATGGCGGGTGACGCCGAACTGCGCGTCGGTTTCGAGGTTCTTGTCCTCAGGATCGTAGAGCTGCGAGATCAGCGTCTTGAAGCCTGGTTTGTAAACCAGAAAGTGAAGGTGCGCCGGCCGCATATTGTGCCGGCCTTGCGCGCGCAAAAATTCGCCGACCGGACCGTCGACCGGGATCGGATAGCCGGACGGTTTGACGCTGCGGAAGCCGATATGGCCGTCGGCATCGGTGGTGAACTGGCCGCGCAGGTTCATGTCGGCCTGGATCGGATCCTGGTTCTCATAAAAACCCTCGGGCGATGATTGCCAGATGTCGACCAGGGCGCCCGGGATCGGCTTGCCGTTGACGTCATGGAACGAGGCATCGACGAACAGCACCGGCCCTGGCGTCGGCGAGCGCACGATGGAACCGCCGTTCTTGGTCTTCGGCGAATTCATGCGCCAGAACGGCCCGAGCAGATTGGCGTCGGTTTCGGTCTGGCCGCGGCTGCCATTGTTGAGCAGGCAGATCAGGCTGGAGAAACCGAGCGAGCCGGACATCAACACGGCTTCGTTGTGGGTCTCGTTGGTGTGCTTGCCCAGCGCCACGATGTAACCGACGGCGGCTTGGAACTCCTCCTCGGTCAGCTTCACCTCGCGGGCAAAATCGTGCAGGTGGCGGACGAAGGCCGACATGATCTCGCGCAGGCGCGGATTTTTTGCGCGCGCGAGCTCGCTCAGCACCGCCGGGGTGATGTCATTTTCGCTTTCGATGATCATGCGTTGCTCCGCGACGCCGGTAATTCGGTCGCGGACTTTACGTGATCGTTTGCGGCTGCGCTATGCGACAAGGGTGCGGGACCGCGCCCATTCGGCTCACATCAGCCCAAGCTCGCGCAGCTCCCGGCGCAGCTTCTCCGGCATCGCCGCCGCGCCCGGTGCCGCCTTGTCGAGGTCGCGCGGGGCGTCCTTCACGTCGAGGTAGCGCCAGCCCTGAAAGGCGCGGAACGGGCGCGGCGCCACCAGCACGACTTTGGGATCGAGCACGACGCCGCAGCGCCCGATGCCGTCCTTGTCGCGAAACGGCCTGATGGCGCGGATGCGCTGGCGGCACATGAGCTCGCCGCGGATCACCCAATAGAGCGAGCCGCCGTCGGTGAGCTCGTCGGCACGCTTAGGGACCATGCGGGTGCGGTGGATATGCTCGGGCTTTTCGCCGCGCTTGCGCTTGTCCTTGAGCTTTTGCTTGATCCAGTCCTCGAGATCTTGGACCGAGTCGGCGCCGACGCAGAGCTTGATGAGATTGAGAGCCATTGTCCTAGTTTATCGCCGCTCGGACGGTTCGATCACCATGATCTGCGCGCCCTCCACAACTTGATTGCCGGCACTGACCGGGACCTCGGTCACGGTACCCGCAAACGGCGCGCGCAGCGTGTGCTCCATCTTCATCGCCTCAATCACGGCAAGACGTTGGCCGGCGGCCACGCGATCGCCGACCGCGACGTCAACCTCCAGCACCCTGCCATGCATCGGCGCCTTGATGACGCCGTCGCCGGCACCGGCCTCCGCAGTCGCTGTGGCAAAATCCCTTATGCGCACGCGAGTCTGGCGGCCGTGGCGCAAGACATAAGCCTCGTCGTCGGCCTCGAATACCTGGGCGTCGGTTGCCGGCGCGGCCCCCTCGATCGCAACGCGCATTCCGTCACTGCGGTAGCTGACCGTCGCGACCGCGCTCTCGCCATCGATCGCGACCGCCACGGCGTGTGAGCGCGTTCCGCCGAGTTGAAAGCCGTCGCTCGCTGCCCACGGCGAGCTTGCTTCGGCTGGCTCATCCGCCGATGGGTCGCCATCCGAAAATTCACTTTCAGCTTTATGCACAAGCAAATTTACAACCCCCAGCGCCGCGGCGGCGGAGTCGGCCTTGCGCGGCACCGCGCCAAGCGCCGCGAGATTGCGGTCGATAAACCCGGTATCGACCTTGCCCTGCCGGAACTCGCTCGCTCGGGTCAAAGCGGCGAGAAAGGCCACATTGCTCCGCGGCCCGGCGATCACAGTGCGATCGAGCGCCGCCGCGAGCCGATCCAACGCCGCCTCGCGCGTCGGCGCGTGCGCAATGAGCTTGGCGATCATCGCATCGTAGTACGGCGTGACCTCCCCGCCCGCCTCGACACCGGAGTCGACGCGGATGTCGGCCGGCAATTCCATCGCCACGATGCGGCCGGTCGACGGCAAGAAGCCACTTTCGGGATCCTCGGCATAGACCCGCGCCTCGACGGCGTGGCCGTCGAAGCGGACTTGCGACTGTTCCAGCGGCAGCTTTTCGCCGCAGGCGACCCGGAATTGCCATTCCACCAGGTCAAGTGCCGTGACCGCCTCGGTCACCGGATGCTCGACCTGGAGCCGCGTGTTCATCTCGATGAACCAGAACGCGTCCGGGCGCAGCCCTTTGGTGCCGTCGGCGATGAACTCAACCGTGCCGGCGCCGACATAGCCGACCGCGCGCGCCGCCTCGACGGCGGCTGCGCCGATCTGCGCGCGCAGTTCCGGCGTCATACCGGGCGCCGGCGCTTCCTCGATCACCTTCTGGTGGCGCCGTTGCAGCGAGCAGTCGCGCTCGGCGAGGTGGATGACATGGCCATGGCTGTCGGCGAACACCTGGATTTCGATGTGGCGCGGCGCGGCGACGTATTTTTCGAGCAGGACCCGGCTCGAGCCGAACGCCGCTCCCGCCTCGCGAATGGTGCCTTCGAGCGCCACCTCGAATTCGGCGTGCTTGTCGACGCGGCGCAGCCCGCGGCCGCCGCCGCCAGCCGCCGGCTTGATCAGCACCGGATAGCCGATCTCGTAGGCCTTCTCTTTGAGGAATTTCGCGTCCTGCCGTTCACCGTGATAGCCCGGCACCACCGGCACGCCGGCCTTCTCCATCAGTGTCTTGGCGCGATCCTTAACGCCCATGGCGCGTATGGCCGCGGCGGGCGGCCCGACAAAAGCAATGCCGGCCTGGTTGCAGGCGTCGACGAAGTCGGCGTTCTCGGAAAGAAACCCGTAGCCTGGATGCACGCACTCGGCTGCGGCCTTTTTCGCGACGTCGATGATTCGTTCGATCGCGAGATAGCTGTCGCGCGCTGGCGCCGGGCCAATGCAATACGCCTCGTCGCAGGATCGTACGTGAAGCGCGTGCGCGTCGGCCGCCGAATAGACCGCGATGGTGCGCAGGCCGAGGCGCTTGGCGGTGCGCGCGATGCGGCAGGCGATCTCGCCGCGATTGGCGATCAGAACGGAGCGGAACATGGTGGCTGGACTTTAGCGGCAACGTGCCGCTGCGTCAGCGGCAGCGTGTCGCCGCGTCAGCGTCTGTGACGCTTGCCGAACTTACTGCGGCGACCCGAAATTCGCCGCCGGCGCAGGAGCCGTCGCGGCCGCTTGCGCAGGCGGGGCCGGAGCGGCCGGCGTCCACACCGGGTCCGGTTGCTCGACCACTGTCGCGGGCGCCGGCGGGGCGGCCGGTGCGGGAGCTTGCGCCGGTGGATTGGCGGCCTGCTTGCGCGGTTTCTTCGACGGCGGCGCCGATGCGGTTGTGGCGACCGGCGCTGGCGGATTTGGATTGGCCGCAGACGCCGCCGCTCCCGCAGGCGTGGGTTTGGTGCCGGGTTCGGGATTCATGATGCTCACCGCCGGGATCGATGCCGCGGTGGGGAAGTCGATGTTGACCATCTTGCGTGGGCCCGGCGCGCCCGGCTGGTACGTTGGCTGGCTCTGCGTCGCGGCGTCGGCGACCGGCCCCGGGCTATCGGGCTGCAGCGCCCAGACGGTCAAATAGCGATCGAGATAACGATCGAGCGTTTGTCCGCTCATATTGGCGCGCACGCGGCTCGCATCGGCAAGCACATCGAGCGCCTTACAATTCTGACTGGTGCAGCCGTCGCGCACCGCAAGCGCATGCGCCAGGAACCCGTAAGCATCGGTCTCGAGCGAATGCCGCAGCGGCAGCAATGTGCGGTCGATATCCCCGCCGCCGTGTTTGACATAGGCGGCCATGTCCGAAAGCAGCTCCAGCCGGGCCGCGGCGTAGGACGTGGCAGCGGCCACTGATGCGGGAGAAGCGAACAGCACCTTTTCGCAGGCCGCGTCGACGTTCTCGCCGGCAACCGCGTCGAGACATGCAAGCGCCGAGCCCGGCGCCAGCGTGCGTGCGGTGAGGTCCTGGGCGCGCATTTCGAGCGCCCGGCGGTCGGCGCCATGATCTTGCGCGACTGGGCTACCGAGCAGCGCCCATATCATCGCGACGCCGACGAGCGCACCGAGCGCGACGACGCCGGCCCGTGCCGCGTTGGTCCGAAGCCCATTAAACGCCACCGCACAGATGGCGACGAGCAACGCCGCGGATCCCGCCGCGATCCACAAGCGCAGCACCGAGCTACCCATCTCGGAATCGACGCCGACCATCAACCCACCCTACGGACACGGACGCCACGCAAAGTATGACGCGGCGATTGCGGAGACTCCAGTCCTCTACGGCTCCGCTTAAGGCGAAACCGCGGCATCACCAAGGCGCAATAGTCCCGATGCGCCGGAACCGACGTTCGAATGGATTGTCGCAACCGCGATCAGTGCTCGACTTCGAGCTGACTTTCCTTGGCAACGCGCTCGAACGCCTCGCCGGGATTCTTGATGCGATATTGATAGTCGTCGCCGTCGGACGGCAGCAGCCGGACGACCTGGTAGCTGCCGCTCGCACCGGGGCGGCTGATCGGGCTCGAGGTGTAGAACACGGTCTGGCCGACGCGATATTTATGCGACCGCAATGCCGAAGACGTCCGCGCCACCACTTCGGCGACGGTCACCGTGGTCATGTTGACGATGTTGGAAGCTTCCGGCTTGCGCACCGGCTGTCGCGCCGAAGCCTTCCGAACGGGGGCCTTACGCACTGCAGCACGGGCGCTCGCCTTTGCTGGCCGAGCTTTTTTGACTGAACGCTTATTCATGGAACAACTATAGCATCTGAAATAACGCCCGAGCAAAACATATCGTGCTCAGCAATGCAGTTTGCGAGGGGCACTTAAGCGTTATGATTAAGATCGAAAAAGCCGATAATATTCAATCCGATAAGCCGGAGTCTTGGAGCAAGCCGCGAGGCCAATAAGGCTAGGCCTGACGCTGCCAGCGGCCCTGGTCGTCGGCCTGCCAATAGGTGACCTCGAAGCCCGCGGTTTTGGCCTCGCTCCAGCGCGCGCGGGCGGTCTCGACGGCCTCCGGATCCTCGCCGTCGAACAGCAAAACCAGGCGCTGATAGGAGGCGGCATTGCCGGGCATGCCGGCGCCCTCGACCAGGAAACGCACGCCGGCGCCGTTCGGGTTGTCGTCGTTGACGGTGAGCAGGATCGGGTGTTCGGCCGCCTCGGCTTCGCGCCACGTGCCATGGGGCAGAAAGGCGTCGTCGCGCCAAGTCCATAAATGCGCATCGAGCCCGTCGACGCGCTCGTCAGAGGACGCCTGCACCACCACGCGCCAGCCGCGCTCCAGCGATCTTTGCAGGAGCGACGGCAAGACCTGCTCGAGCGTCTGGCCTTTGAGATGGTAGAATAAAACTTCGGTCATCGGCCGGGCTGCAATTTCAGCGTTCGTAATAATCTTCGACCAGCCGATCGAGCAGCCGGACGCCCCAGCCCGAGGCCCAGCTCTTGTTGATCTCGGTCTGCGGCGAGCCCATCCCGGTGCCGGCGATGTCGAGGTGCACCCACGGCGTCTTGTCGACGAAGCGCTGCAGCAATTGCGCCGCCGTGATCGCGCCGCCCCAGCGGCCGCCGGTATTCTTCATGTCGGCGAATTTGGAATCGATCATCTTGTCGTATTCGGGTCCGAGCGGCATGTGCCAGACCCGCTCGCCGGTCGCCTCGCCGGCCTTGTTCAAGCGCTCCACCAGCTTGTCGTCGTTGGAAAACATGCCGGCATATTCCTGGCCGAGCGCAACGATGATGGCGCCGGTCAGCGTCGCCAGATTGATCATGAAGCGCGGTTTGAAGCGCTTGTTGACGTAGTGCAGCACGTCGGCGAGCACCAAACGGCCCTCGGCGTCGGTATTGATGATCTCGATGGTTTGCCCCGACATGGTCGTGACGATGTCGCCGGGCCGCTGCGCCTTGCCATCAACCATGTTCTCGACCAAGCCGATGGCGCCAACCGCGTTGACCTTGGCCTTGCGCGCGGCCAGCGCATGCATGAGGCCGACCACGCAGGCGGCGCCGGCCATGTCGCCCTTCATGTCCTCCATACCGGACGCCGGCTTTATCGATATGCCGCCGCTATCGAAACACACGCCTTTGCCGATGAAGGCCACTGGAGCTGTGCCGCGCTTGCCGCCGTTCCAGCGCATGACGACGACCTTCGATTCATGCACCGAGCCCTGGCCGACGCCGAGCAGCGCGCCCATTCCGAGCTTCTTCATGGCCGCGACGTCGAGCACCTCGACGTTGACGCCGAGCTTACTCAAGCTCGAGGTGCGACGGGCGAATTCGGCGGGATAGAGCACGTTCGCCGGTTCGTTGACGAGATCGCGCGCTATGACGACGCCGTCGGCGATGCCCGTCGCGTTGGCCCAGACCTTTTCCGCCGCCGCCGGATTGCCGCAGGCGAAATTCACCTCGACCTTTTTCGGCCGATCGTCGTCGTCTTTGCGCTTGGTCTTGTAGCGGTCGAACGTATAGGCGCGCAGCCGGGCACCCAGCACCAGGTCGGCGACTTGATCGCCCTTGAGCGCGCCCGAGGCGAATTCGGCAAAGATCGTGGCCTCCGCGGCAACCGCCGGCACCTTGCCCATGGCAAGGCCGCCGAGCTTGACCACATCCTTGCGCTTGAGCTCGCCGTCCTTGCCGGTCCCGACCACGACGAGCCGCGGCAGCTTGAGCCCGGCAGGCGCCACGATGTCGAGCGTCGCGCCGTTCTTGCCGGTAAAGCGGTCCGCCGCCGCCGCCCGGCGCACCAAATCGCCAACCGGCGCCAGCGCGCGTTGGGTTGCGGTGCCGAATTTGAGGTTTTCCCCGCAGAACACAACGAGAACGCCGCGCAAACGGGCGAAGGGGCAGAAGCCGAGCTTGGGGGCGTCGGTCATGGTTCGGTCCTTCCTGACCGGCGGGGGTGACTTCGGTACCGCCATATGAACCGGACGCCCCCTTGATGCAAAGTGCATTTAGGCGGTTTCGGCTGGCCCGTGCGGGGGTCCTGGCCGCCGGCGTTAACCGGCTGTTGTGCATGACCAATAGGTCTGCCTTGGCCAAGCCATTTTGTGAAAGCATGAAAGGACTTGCAGTGGGGAGATCGGCTCACGCCGCGGGGCGGCGCTTGGGGGGCCGGTGCGGCCTATTGGTGGGCCGTCAGTGGGGAAGTCGGGTTCGATGGGGTCGATCGGCTGGTACGTATTTCGCACCACCATGGTCGCGTTCCTGATCACGCTTGTCAGTTTGACAGTGGTGATCTGGTTCACGCAGGCGATGCGCGATTTCGACCTGATCACGAGTCAGCGGCAGACGCTGTTCGTCTTCGTCGGCATTACCGGCCTGATCATTCCGCTCCTGGTCATGATGCTGGCGCCGATCGCGCTGGTCATGGCCGCCGCCCACACCCTCAATAAGCTCAGCACGGATTCCGAGATCATCGTGATGAATGCCGCCGGCATGTCGCCGTGGCGGCTGTTGTGGCCGTTCGTCGCCTCAGCCGTCGTCGTTTCGGTCCTGGTCGGCGGCATCGCCGCCTATGTCTCGCCGGTGAGCCTGCGTGCGCTGCGCGACTGGGGCGCGCAGGTGCGCGCCGATATCCTCACCAATATCGTGCAGCCCGGCCGCTTCACCACGGTGAGCGGCAATCTCACCTTCCACATTGCCGATCGGCGGCCGGACGGACTCCTGGTCGGAATATTCGTCGACGACGGACGCGATCCGAAAGAGCATTCCACCTACCTCGCCGAGCGCGGCGAGATCGTGAAGAACGAAAACGGTTCGTTCCTCGGCATGGAAGGCGGCAGCATCCAGCGGGTCACCGCCGGCGAACGCGATCCGCGCATCATCGTGTTTGACCGCTACGCTTTCGACCTGTCGAAATTCACCACCGGCCCGCAAAACACCAACTACACGGTGCGCGAGAAATACCTCTGGGAGCTGTTGTGGCCGCGGCCCGACGACGTGCTCTACCTGTCGCAGCCCGACCAGTATCGCTCGGAACTGTCCGATCGCCTGGCGACGCCGCTCTATCCGTTGGCCTTCATCATCGTGGCCTTCACCTTTCTCGGGCCCCCGCAGACCACGCGGCAAAGCCGCACGCTGGCGCTCTTGGCCATGATCGGCGTGGTGTCGCTGTTGCGGCTCGTTGGCTTCGTCAGCGTCATCGTCGGCGTGCGCGTGCCGGGCGTTTTGTCCATTCAATTCATCGCGCTGACCGGCGCGATCGTCGCGGGCATCTGGCAAATCTCGCGTGGCCAGGCGATCGAACCCGCCGTCGTGGTGTCAAGAATCGCCACCGCCATCGGCGATCGCATCGCCCGGGCGACGGGTTGAGGAGCGGTCGATGGTCGTCGCCGGCACCCTCTCGCGCTACTTCGGAATGCGGTTCCTCACGTCCGTGGTCGGCTCGTTCATCGGCGTCGTC
>DATHHM010000133.1:0-14111 GCA_035317145.1 Xanthobacteraceae bacterium
AATCGACAAATATGTCGGCGACGCCATTGTCATGTTTTTCGGCGATCCGGCGACGCTGGGCGTGAAGGAGGATGCGCTGGCCTGCGTACAGATGGCGATCGCCATGCAAAAGCGCGTCAAAGAGCTGGAGCACGAATGGCGCGACAGCGGCATCCAGACGCCGTTGCGTTGCCGGATCGGCATCCACACCGGCTATTGCACGGTCGGCAATTTCGGCAGCGAGGACCGCATGGACTACACCATGGTCGGCGGCACGGTGAACCTTGCGTCGCGGCTCGAGCACGAAGCGCCGCCCGGCGGCGTGCTGATCTCCTTCGAGACCTATGCGCTGGTGAAGGACGAGGTGCGCTGCGAAGAGCGCGGCGACGTGCAGGTCAAAGGCATCGCCCAGCCGGTCGCGACCTATACGGTGCTGGGGTTGAAGCAAGACGAGGAACAGGCCGCGACGGCACATCTGCGGCTCGAGGTCGACGCCGAGCGCATGTCCGACACCGAGCGCAAGGCGGCAGCGGATGTGCTGCGGCGCGCGCTCGGATTGCTCGAAAAAAGCCGCCAAGATTAAGGTCCGGTGGCGTTACCCCGATACCGGTTTACCGCCCGCAACGGACACCACCTGCAGACCCGACGGCCTCAAATGAATCGGTCCCGGGCCTTCCTGAGGCCTAGATTGAGAGGGTACGATGGCTCGTCCAAAGCCTGGGGGCGGGCATGAGACCACAAGGCCATCTCGATCTGCGCAAAGGCATGACTGCATACCCGCTCGCGGAACTCGCGTAGCGGGCAGCAAAGCCATGAAAAAGCGACGTCACAAGACGGCCGCGCCGAAGCGCCGCAATGCGCCGAAGGTGGCTCGTCGTCGCAAGCCTGCCGCTGACGGTCTGAACAAAAAAGTTGCGCTGCTGACACGCGAGCGGGACGAACTGCTGGAGCAGCAAGCGGCCACGTCCGAGGTTCTCAAAGTAGTCTCTGCCGGCGATCTCAACTCTGTTTTCGACGCGATGTTGGAAAAGGCGGTGCGGATCTGCGAGGCCAGTTTCGGGGTTTTGTTTCGATACGACGATGACGCGTGGCGTGCTGGCGCCATGTTCGGCGTCCCGCCGGCATTCGCAGAGTTCTGGAATCGCGGACCACAGCGGGCTGGCCCGCGAACCGCGCTTGGCCGCGTCGCCGACACGAGAGAGCCCGTTCACATCGTCGACGTTACGAAAGAACCGGCCTACGTCGAGAGCGAGCCAATTTTCGTCGCCGCCGTCGACCTCGGGCGCTTCCGCACGATACTCAACGTTCCCCTGCACAAGGAAAACGCAGTGATCGGCGCGTTCGCGATCTACCGCCAAGAGGTTCGCGCATTCACCGACAAGCAGATCGATCTGGTGAAAAACTTCGCCGCCCAGGCCGTCATCGCCATCGAGAACACGCGGCTGCTCAATGAATTGCGGCAGCGCACTGACGATCTTACTGAGTCGCTGGAACAACAAACCGCGACATCTGAGGTTCTGAAAGTCATCAGCAGTTCGCCCGGCGATCTGGAGCGGGTGTTCCAAGCCATGCTGGAAAATGCCACGCGCATCTGCGAGGCTAAATTCGGCACGCTGTTTCGCTTCGACGGCCTTGCGTATCACTTGGCGGCGCAATTCGGTACGCCGCCCGAGCTAGTCGAATTCCAAAAGCGGCGCGGGCCATTTCAAACGCAGTCGGGCGGCCTCCTCGATCAGATTACGCGAACAAAGCAAGTGAGGCACACTGCCGATGAAGCCGCTGAACCTGTTCCCGGGAAAGCAGCAACGCTCGGAGGCGCGCGATCCACAGTTTACGTGCCAATGCTCAAGGACGATTTGCTCATCGGTGCCATCATCATCTATCGCCAAGAGGTGCGCCCCTTTGCCGACAAACAGATCGCTCTGCTAACGAACTTCGCCGCCCAGGCCGTGATCGCCATCGAGAACACGCGGTTGCTCAGCGAGCTGCGACAATCGCTGGAGCAGCAGACGGCCACGGCGGAGGTTTTGAGCGTCATCAGTTCGTCGCCCGGCGAATTGGAGCCGGTGTTCCAGGCCATGCTGGAGAACGCTACGCGTATCTGCGAGGCGAAGTTTGGCGTGCTTTATCTTTACGATGAAAAAGGGTTCGAACCGGCTGCCCTGGCGAATGCGCCCATAGCTTACGCAGACTTCGTGTGGTCGCGCGGTCGATTCTTGCCCCAGGCTGGTAACGCTCTGGACCGTCTGCTGCGTACAAACCAAATAGTCGACAGCACGGATGAGTCAGCCGAGCCGATACCCACCAATTCGGCCCGACTCGGCGGCGCACGTTCCCAGGTACTCGTGCCGATGCTCAAGGAAGGTAAGTTGGCAGGTGCCATCGCGATTTACAGCCAGGAGGTTCGTCCCTTCACCGACAAGAAGATCGCGCTTCTGAGCAACTTCGCCGCCCAGGCCGTGATCGCCATCGAGAACACGCGGCTGCTCAATGAGCTACGCGAATCCCTACAGCAGCAGACCGCCACCGCCGACGTACTCAAGGTCATCAGCAGTTCACCGGGCGAGTTAGAGCCGGTTTTCACCGCAATGCTGGAGAATGCAACACGCATCTGCGAAGCCAAATTCGGTATCTTGCACCTCTGTGAAGACGATGCGATCCGAACGGGGGCAGTTCACAATGCGCCCGCTGCTTTCCTCAATGTCGTCGCAGCGCGCGGACCATTCTTTCGTCCCGGCCCGTTGAGCGCCATTGGACGCGCGATTGCAACGAAAAGGATGGTTCACATTTCTGACTACGCCGAGGATGAGGCGTACAAGCAACGCGAACCTGCTGCCGTTGGATTGGTCGAAAATGCGGGGGCGCGAACCGTCCTGCTCATACCAATGCTGAAGGATCAGCAACTCGTCGGGACGATTGCCATTTATCGCCAAGAGGTACGACCTTTTTCTGATAAGCAGATCGAACTGGTACAGAGCTTCGCCACCCAGGCCGTCATCGCCATCGAGAACACGCGGCTGCTCAGCGAATTGCGCGAATCGCTGCAGCAACAGACCGCCACCGCCGACGTGCTCAAAGTCATCAGCAGTTCATCGGGCGAGTTGGAGCCGGTCTTTCAGGCAATGCTGGAGAACGCAACGCGCATCTGCGAGGCCAAGTTCGGGAGCCTTTACCGCTTCGATGGTAAAGCATTCCACTTTACAGCGGAAGTCCAGACTCCGCCGGAACTGGCTGAATTTCAGAGGCGTCGCGGGCCGTTTCAACCGGAGCCTGGCACCCATCTTGAGCGCGTGATGCGAACAAGGCACGTGAGCCACACCAGCGATGCTGCCGCCGAACGTGGGCCCAGCCCGGCAGCGAGGCGCGGCGGAGCGCGATCCCTGATCACGGTGCCAATGCTCAAGGATGATGCGTTGGTCGGCGCCATAGTGATCTATCGGCAGGAGGTTCGGCCATTCACAGAAAAACAGATCGCGCTGGTGAAAAACTTCGCCGCCCAGGCCGTCATCGCCATCGAGAACACCCGGCTGCTCAGTGAATTGCGCGAGTCGCTGCAGCAGCAGACCGCCACCGCCGACGTGCTCAAGGTCATCAGTCGCTCGACCTTCGATTTGCAGACGGTGCTCGACACGCTGGTGGAATCCGCCGCGCGATTGTGCGAGTCGGACATGGCCGCCATCACTCGTCAGAAAGGCTCCATTTACCAGCAACAGGCCAGCTACGGCTATCCGGATGACCTTGTGCGTTTCATGGAAATTCACCCCATTGAGTTCGGGCGCGGCACGGTCACGGGACGAACCGTGCTCGAAGGCAATACTGTTCACATTCCCGACGTTCTGGCGGACCCGGAGTTCAAGTTCATTGAGTCCGCGAAAATCGGCGGCATGCGCACGATGCTGGGTGTTCCTCTGCTGCGCGAAGGCATACCGATCGGCGTCATCGTATTGTCACGGCGAACGGTACGGCCGTTCACCGACAAGCAGATCGAGCTGGTGACCACTTTCGCCGACCAGGCGGTGATCGCCATCGAGAACGTGCGGCTGTTTGAGGCGGAACAGCAGCGCACACGGGAACTCGCCGAGTCCCTGGAGCAGCAGACGGCAACTTCCGAAGTCCTGCGCGTTATCAGCAGCTCTCCGGGCGAGCTGGAGCCGGTGTTCGATGCCTTGCTGGCAAATGCCGTACGCATCTGCGGCGCCCAGTTTGGCAATTTGACCTTGTTCAACGGTGGCGAATTGCGGCTGGAAGCCATGCACAATGCGCCACCCGCATTAGCGGAACTGCGACGCCGCAATCCAGTCCTAGATCTGCAAAGCTCAATCGCCGGCCCCGTCGTAACGACGAAGCAACTGAATCACGTTCGTGATCTTGCCGCCCAGGAGCCATATGCCGGATCAGCCCTTGCAAAGGTGGGCGGCGCTAGAACGGCGTTGTCCGTCCCCATGCTCCGCGAGGACGCATTGGTTGGCACGATCAACATATATCACCTGGACGTTCGCCCCTTCACCGACAAGCAAATCGCGTTGGTGCAGAATTTTGCCACCCAGGCCGTCATCGCCATCGAGAATTCGCGGCTGCTCAGCGAATTGCGACAATCGCTGCAGCAGCAGACCGCGACCGCCGACGTGCTGAAAGTCATCAGCCGCTCGACTTTCGATCTTCAAGCCGTGCTCGATACGCTGGTGGAATCAGCGGCGCGATTGTGCGACGCGAGCAACGCCTTCATCTATCGGCGCGATGGACAGACTTACCGGCTGGATTCCACATTCGGTTTTTCGCCCGAATACAAAGAGTACATGATCGAGCGCCCCATCGCTCCGGGGCGAGAGACCCTCATCGGTCGAACGACCATCGAGGGCAAAGTCATCCATATTCTGGATGCGGCGAACGACCCCGAATACACATGGCGAGAGTCGCAGCTGCGGGGCGGATATCGCACCATGCTCGGCGTGCCTCTGATGCGCGAAGGCATCCCCGTCGGCGTGCTATCGTTGACGCGGACCGAGGTAAAACCCTTCACCGACAGGCAGATCGAACTGCTCACGACCTTCGCCGACCAGGCCGTCATCGCCATCGAGAACGTGCGGCTGTTCGACGAAATCCAGGACAAGAGCCGCCAGCTGGAAGTCGCCAGCCAGCACAAGTCGCAGTTCCTCGCCAATATGAGCCACGAGCTGCGCACGCCGCTCAACGCCATTCTCGGCTACACCGAACTGATGGCGGACGGCATTTACGGCGCACTGCCGGAAAAGACGACCGACGTGCTCAAGAGGCTCGAGAGCAACGGCAGACACCTGCTCGGCCTGATCAACGACGTGCTCGATCTGTCGAAGATCGAGGCCGGCCAGCTCGTGCTCGAACTGTCCGATTACTCGCTCGAGGATATTGCTCAGACCGTGCGCAGCACGCTCGAGCCGCTGGCGGCCGACAAGAAACTCGCGTTCAAGGTCGAGGTGGCGCCGAAATTGCCGCCCGGCCACGGCGACGGGCGGCGTTTGGCGCAGGTCGTGATCAACCTCGTCGGTAACGCCATCAAATTCACCGATACGGGCAAAGTGGTCATCAAAGCCACCGCGGCCGATGGCTCATTCCATCTCTCGGTGTGCGACACCGGACCTGGCATCTCCGCTGCCAATCAAGCAAAACTGTTTCAGGAATTCCAGCAGGCCGACAACGCGGTCACGCGCAAGAAGGGCGGCACGGGGCTGGGGCTCGCCATATCGAAGCGCATCGTCGAAATGCACGGCGGCAAAATCTGGGTCGAGTCAGAGCTCGGCCAGGGCTCGACGTTTGCTTTCTCGCTCCCGGTTATCGTCGCGCAGCAAGTCAGCGTCGAAGCGAAATAGCCGGCGACAGGGTGATCGAATGAAACTTCCCCGCCGACGATTTCTGCATCTCGCGGCGGCTGCCGCCGCTCTCCCGGCTGTCTCGCCCATGGCAATGGCGGACACCTATCCGGCCAGGCCGATCACGATGATCGTGCCGTACGCCATAGGTGGCCCGGCGGATGCCATCGCCCGCACCATGGCCGACCGCATGGCGGCTTCGCTGCATCAGACTGTTGTGGTCGAAAACGTCACCGGCGCCGGCGGCAGCACCGGCGTCGGCCACGTGGCGCGCGCCGTGCCCGACGGTTACACGATCGGCATCGGCAACTGGGGCTCGAACGTCGCAAACGGCGCGCTCTACACGTTGCCGTACGATCTGCTGACGGACTTCGAACCGGTGTCCATGCTGCCCTCAGAGCCCAACCTCATTCTTGCCAAGACCTCGATTGCCGCGAGCAACCTGCAGGACCTGATCGCGTGGCTGAAGGCGAATGCGCAGAAGGCGACCGGCGGCACCAGCGGCGTCGGCGGACCGTCGCATGTCGCCGGCATCCTGTTTCAACAGCAAACGGGCGTGCATTTTCAGCTGGTGCCGTATCGCGGCGCCGGCCCGGCGATTCAAGATTTAGTCGGCGGTCAGATCGACACCATGATCACGGGGCCGTCGATCTCGATGTCACTGGTGCGGGACGGCAAGATCAGGGCCTATGCGGTCACCGCCAAGAGCCGCATCGCGGCAGCGCCCGACATTCCGACCACCGACGAGGCCGGCCTGCCGGGATTTTATATCGCGGTCTGGCACGGGTTGTGGGTGCCGAAAGGCACGCCTTCGGAGATCGTCACCAAGCTCAATGCCGCTGTGCGCGATACGCTCGCCGACCCGGCAGTCCGTCAGCGGCTGGCCGCGCTGTCGCTTGAAATCCCGTCGCTCGATCAACAAACTCCGGAAGGACTTTACGCCCAACAAAAGGCCGAAATCGAAAAGTGGTGGCCGATTATCAGGGGAGCGAACCTCAAAGCCGAATGAACCCTTCAGCAAGCTGCCGCCGCGCGCAAGCTTCATGAACTGAGCCGCACCACGGCGTCGGCCGGCGTCATGAGCTCCCGCGTGCCGTCGGCGCGCCGCTTCACTTCGACTTTGCCTTCGGCGAGGCTGCGCGGCCCGACCAGGATCTGCCAGGGCACGCCGATCAAGTCGGCCATGGCGAATTTCGAGCCGGGCCGCTCGTCGCGGTCGTGGTAGAGTGTGTCGATGCCTTTTGCCGAAAGCTCCGCATAAAGCTTTTCGCAAGCGGCGTCGGTGTCGCTCGCGCCCTGCTTGAGATTGAGGATCATGGCTTTGAACGGCGCCACCGGCTCCGGCCATATGATCCCGGCCTCGTCGTGGGACGCCTCGATGATGGCGGCAACGAGCCGGCTCGGGCCGATGCCGTAAGAGCCCATATGCACCGGATGATCGGCGCCGTCGGGGCCAGTCACCACCGCCTTCATCGGCTCGGAATATTTCGTGCCGAAATAAAAGATATGCCCGACCTCGATGCCGCGCGCCGACACCCGCTTGTCGGCCGGCAGCGCCTCGTAGGCCGCCGCGTCGTGTTTCTCCGAGGTCGCGGCGTAGAGCGAGGTCCATTTGTCCACGATCGACTGCAAGCGGCCGACGTGGGTGAAATCGACGTCGGGGCCTGGGACCTCGAAGTTCAGATAGTCCTTGTGGCAAAAAACTTCGCTCTCGCCGGTGTCGGCCAGGATGATGAATTCGTGAGACAGGTTGCCGCCGATCGGGCCGCTCTCCGCCACCATCGGGATCGAGCGTAGCCCCATGCGAGCAAAGGTGCGCAAGTAGGCGACGAACATGCGGTTATAGGCGTGCTTGGCGCCGGCGAAATCGACGTCGAACGAGTAAGCGTCCTTCATCAGGAACTCGCGCCCGCGCATCAGGCCGAAGCGCGGCCGCACCTCGTCGCGGAACTTCCATTGGATGTGGTAGAGGTTGAGCGGCAAATCCTTGTACGAGCGCACGTAGGTGCGGAAGATCGCCGTGATCATTTCCTCGTTGGTCGGGCCGTAGAGCATGTCGCGCTCGTGGCGGTCCTTGATGCGCAGCATCTCCTTGCCATAGGCCTCGTAGCGGCCGCTTTCGCGCCAGAGATCCGCCGACTGGATGGTCGGCATCAAAAGCTCGATGGCGCCGGAGCGGTCCTGCTCCTCGCGCACGATCTGGCAGACCTTGGTCAGTACCCGAAGGCCGAGCGGCAGGAAGGCGTAAATCCCGGCCGCCTCCTGGCGGATCATGCCGGCGCGCAGCATCAACCGGTGGGAGGCGATCTCCGCCTCCTTCGGGGTCTCGCGCAGATTGGGCAGGAAGAACCGGGAAAGGCGCATGGACTCTCGCAAAAAGTGACCGCGGCAGTGAAACCGGAACCGCGCCGGAAACACAAGGGCAGGAATTTGGGCAGGAATTTGCGGAGGTATTTTTTTGCCGTTTGAGGTGGGCAACCTCGTGACAAAAGCCCACGGATCGATTACCAATGTTTTTACGCAATCCCGAAACCGCCATCTCGTTCACGAGATTTCGGGAAAGCGGTCCAAGTCTTGGGAGGATATACCCGGACGCGTAAAGCGGCTTCACTGCCACGGTGAGGATGCGTAAAACCACATAAGTACGCGGAACTAAGGGTGCTGATGAGGATTCTCGAGCAGGGCTTTTGCCCTGCTTTTTCTTTTGACGACGAGGTCACGGCCGCCGCTTTGGAGCGGCCCAAGACCGCGCCTGGAATGTTAAAATAATCGCCTAAGACGTTATTTCTATTATCTATTCTTTATCGTCATGGGGCGCGGCCCTAACGGATCGTGTGCTGCCCAAAGGGCGCCAAAAGGCTTTCCAACGTGACCAGGCGCTCGACATAGATGACGTAACACGCCGCAAAAACCACCATGGATACCAGCGTCGTCCAAAGCAGTTTTCGGCGCAAATTGGGGATCGCCGGCGCGCCGGGATCGGTGCCGGGCGCGACCTCGTCGTCCTCTTGCTGGCTGCGCACGCCCCACGGCAGTACCGCGAACAGCACGATCCACCAGATCAGGAAAAAGATTGCGATGCCGGTGGTGACGGGCATTTTTCAGGCCTGCTCCAGCTCGACCAAGGTCCCTGAGAAATCCTTCGGGTGCAGGAACAGCACCGGCTTGCCATGGGCGCCGGTTTTTGGCTCACCATCGCCCAGCACGCGGGCGCCGGCCGCTTTGAGCGCATCGCGGGCAGCGCGGATATCGTCGACCTCGTAGCACAGGTGGTGCATGCCGCCGTCCTGGCTGCGCTCCAGGAATTTTGCGATCGGCGAGCCTTCGCCGAGCGGTTCCAACAATTCGATCTTAGTATTGGGCAGCGTGATGAAAACGGTGGTCACGCCATGGTCGGGCTGCGGCACGGCGGCCGAAACCTGCGCGCCGAGAACGTCGCGATAGACCGCCACAGCCTTGCCGAGATCGCGCACCGCGATCGCCACGTGATTGAGCCTGCCGATCATTTTTGAACCCTCCTGCGTCCCGGCAGCATCGATCTTATACCTCCAGCACATGCACGTGGCAGATCGGCTTCTTGTTCCAGCGTTGCGCGATGGCCCCGCGCACCGCCCGCCGCACCGCTTCGGCGACCGCATCGGCATCGCGCCGGCGCGGCTTTGGCATGGACTCGAAGGCCTCCTCGACCGCGTCGCGGGCGATCTCAGTCATCGACGCGCCGCCGGCGTCGGTCTCAGGGATTCCGATCAGCTCGATTTCGGGGTCGGCGACCAGGGCGCCCTTCTCGCTCAATGCAAGAGCCACGGTGACGATGCCGGAAAAGCTCAGGCGGCGCCGCGCCGCTACGGTTTTGGCCTCGGCGCTGATCAGGAGCGAGCCGTCCTTGTAGAGCCGGCCCGAGGGCACCTCGTCGATGATTTGGGCGCCGTCCTGCCCCAGCCGGACCAGGTCGCCGTTGCGGCACACCAGGACGTGCGGGACGCCGGCACGGCGGCCGAGCTCGGCGTGCTCGTTAAGATGCAGCGCCTCGCCATGGGCCGGGATCAGGATCTTTGGCCGCACCCAGGCGATCATGTCGAGGAGCTCGGCGCGGCGCGGATGGCCCGAGACGTGAACGAGGTGGGTGCGGTCGGTGATGACCTCGACGCCTTGGCTGACCAGGCCATTGATTACCCGGGCCACGGCCTTCTCGTTGCCGGGAATGGCGCGGGACGAAAAGATCACGCGGTCGCCCTTGGCGAGCGTCACCTCGGGATGCTCGTCCTCGGCGATGCGCGACAGTGCCGCGCGCGGCTCGCCCTGGCTGCCGGTGCACAACGCCAAAACCTTGTCGGGGGGCAGATAGCCGTAGCTCTCCATGCTGCGGAAATCCTGCACGCCGTCGAGATAGCCGGTCTCGCGTGCCACCTGGGTGACGCGCTCCATGGCGCGGCCGACCAGAACCACTTCGCGGTCGACGGCGCGCGCCGCCTCGGCTACCGCGCGGAGGCGCCCGACATGGGAGGCGAACGTGGTGACCGCGACGCGGGCCGGTGCGGTGCGGATGAGTTCGGCCAGCGTGCGCGCCACGTCGGATTCCGACGGCGAGCGGCCTTCGCGCACCGCATTGGTGGAATCGCCGATAAGCGCCAGCACGCCCTCATCGCCGAGCGCGGTCAATCTGGCCTGGTCGGTCGGCGGGCCGAGAACCGGCGTCAGATCGATCTTCCAGTCGCCGGTATGCAGCACGATGCCTGCGGGCGTGCGGATGGCGAGCGCATTGGATTCCGGGATCGAATGGGCAACGTTGATGAAATCGACCGTGAACGGCCCGAGGTTCAAACGCCCGCCGAGCGGCACCACCTTGACCGGAATTTGCGGCGCGCCGGGCTCCGACAGCCGCTTGGCCTCGAACAGGGCGGCGGTGAACGGCGTGGCATAAAGCGGCACCTTTAGGCGCGGCCACAGGTCGATCAGCGCACCGATATGGTCTTCATGGCCGTGGGTGATCACCAGCCCGACGATGTTCTTTCGCTGCTCGATGAGAAAGCGGATATCCGGCAGGATCAGGTCGATACCGGGTAGTAGTTCCTCGGACGCGAAAGACACGCCGCAATCGACGATCAGCCATTGCCGACGGCGCTCGTCGCCAAAGCCGTAGATCGAGAGATTCATCCCGATCTCGCCGATGCCGCCGAGCGGCGCGAAGACCAGTTCGTTCTGCGCCATCAGTTTTGCCCGTTCGCCGCGACCGGGAAGACGTCGCCGGCCGTGATCGTCTGTAACGTGCCGTCCGCAAGGCGCAACAGCAAGCGGCCGCGTTCGTCGAGCGCCTCGGCGCGGCCGACAAATTCGCGGTTTTTTGGTAACCGCACCCGCATCTCGCCACCTATTCCCGCGGCACGATCGAGCCAATCGGCGCGAATGGATTGAAAGCCTGCACCTTGTTGCCACTGCGCCAGCCGCCGCGCCATCGCGCCGGACAGCGCGAAGAACAAGTCTTCCGCGGAAACGGCCGCACCGACCGTAGCAAGATCGGTCGCCGGATAAGCGGTGTCCGCTGGGTGGTGCATGCAGTTCACGCCGATACCAATGGCGACGGCAAGTTTGGCTTCTACACTTTCGCTCTCGATCAAAATGCCTGCCAGCTTGGCGCTTCCGCAAAGAACGTCATTCGGCCATTTCAGCGCAAGCTTTTCGCGTAGCGCAGCGGCGCGATCGACGATGGCGTCGTGAACAGCAAGCGCCGCGACGAACGACAATTCCGGCGCGTTTTCGGACGCTACCGGGTCACAAAGCAGGAGCGTGGCGTAAAAGTTTCCCGGCACCGAAATCCATGCATTGCCGCGCCGGCCGCGGCCCGCAGTCTGCTGCCGCGCCGTCACCCAGAGCGGCTCCGTTTCGCCGCGCCGCGCCAGCGCCAAAGCTTCGGTGTTGGTCGACGGCAGCGTGTCGTGGGCTAAAAGGCGAAAGCCGGCCGCCGCGGCCGCGGGATCAAGCCGCATCAGAACAGGGAACGCGCAGCCGCGCTCGCCGCGCCGACCAGCGGCCCCGGATAGAGGAAGAACAAAACGTTGAACACGCCGCAAACCGCGAGCACTACTTTCAGTTCGACGGGCGTTGGATAAAAGCCTTCGACCGCGTCGTCGAAATACATGGTCTTGATGATCAGGAGATAATAATAGGCGCCGACCACGCTGGCCAGCACGCCGATCACCGCCAGTATATAAAGCCCGGCCTTGATCGCGGCGAGGAAGACATAGAATTTCGCGAAAAACCCGGCGAGCGGCGGTATGCCGGCCATCGAGAACAGCAGCATCGCCATGAAGAACGCCGTGGTCGGATTGGTGCGGGCGAGGCCGGACAGCTGGTCGATCGTTTCCACCATGCCGGTCGAGCGCCGCATCGACAGGATCACGGCGAAGACGCCGAGCGTCATGGTGAGATAGATCGCCATATAGACCAGCACGCCCTGCACGCCTTCGGCGGTGCCCGCCGCAAGCCCGATCAACGCAAAGCCCATATGGCCGATCGACGAATAGGCCATCAGCCGCTTGATGTTGCGCTGGCCGATTGCCGCGAACGAGCCGAGCAGCATCGAGGCGATGGCGACGAAGACGACGATTTGTTGCCACTGCGCGGTGATGCCGGGAAACGCCACGACGGTGGCGCGCACAAACATGGCAATGCCGGCGACCTTGGGGGCCGCGGCAAAGAACGCGGTGACCGGGGTCGGCGCGCCCTCATAGACGTCCGGCGTCCACATGTGGAAGGGCACGGCGGAAACCTTGAAGCAGAAGCCGGCGAACAGAAAAACCAAACCAAAAATCAACCCAATGCCGCCGTTGGCGGCGGCCTGGGCGATGCCGGCAAAGCTCACGGTGCCCGTGAATCCGTAAACCAGCGACGCGCCGTAGAGCAGCATGCCCGACGACAGCGCGCCGAGCACGAAATATTTCAGGCCGGCTTCGGTCGAGCGCAGCGAATCGCGATGGCTGGCGGCGACCACGTAAAGCGGCAGGCTCATCAATTCGAGGCCGAGATAGAGCGCGATCAGGTCGGCGGCCGAGATCAGCATCATCATGCCGAGCGTGGAGAGCACGATCAGCACCGCGTATTCGAAGCGCTGCTGCCCTTCATGCTTGGCGTAATCGAGCGACATGGCGATGGCGGCGGCCGAGCCGGTCAAGGCCAGAATTTTGAGGAACCGGGCAAAGTTGTCGACGACGAAGCTGCCGTTGAAGCTCACAAGCTTGCCGGCGGGAAGCAGGTAGAGGATCACGCCGGCTGCGATCAGGAGCGCAATCGCAAGGCCGTCGACGAGGCGTGCCGCGCGCGCGTCGCCATAGGCGCCGAGCATCAACAGCGCCATGGCGCCGAGCCCGAGCACGATTTCCGGCAACAACGGATAGAGCGTCGACATCTGTGCGGCCGCGTTCATCGCCTCACCTCGCCATCGCCGCTTTGATCGGCGCCAGCGCGTGCTGATAATTGTCCATCAGCTGCGCCACCGAGGCGGCCGAGAGGTCGAGCACCGGTTTTGGATAGATGCCGAACACGATGGTGAGGATCACCAGCGGCGCCAGCACCGCCATCTCGCGCCAGCCGATGTCCTTGATATTGAACAGGCTCGGCTTCTCCAGCTTGCCGAAAATCACCTTGCGGTAGAGCCACAGCGCATAGGCCGCCGACAGGATGGTGCCGAGCGTCGCCAAGGTCGCCACCCAGGTGTTGACCCTAAACGTGCCGATGAGCGTCAAGAACTCGCCGACGAAACCCGAGGTGCCCGGCAGCCCGACATTGGCCAAGGTGAACACCATAAAGGCGAAGGCGTAGATCGGCATGCGGTTGACCAGCCCGCCATAAGCCGCGATTTCGCGCGTGTGCATGCGGTCGTAGACGACGCCGACGCAGAGGAACAACGCGGCCGAGACGATGCCGTGGGAGATCATCTGGAATATGCCGCCGGCGACGCCCTGCGCCGTCATGGCGAAGATGCCCATGGTGACGAAGCCCATATGCGCCACGGAGGAATAGGCGACGAGCTTCTTCATATCCTCCTGCATCAGGGCGACCAGCGACGTGTAGACGATAGCGATGATCGACATCGCATAGATCAGCGGCGCCAGCGCCTGCGAGGCATCCGGGAACATCGGCAGCGAGAAGCGCAGGAAGCCGTAGCCACCGAGTTTCAACAGGATGGCGGCCAGGATCACCGAACCGGCGGTCGGCGCCTCGACGTGGGCATCAGGCAGCCAGGTGTGGAACGGCCACATCGGCATCTTGACGGCGAACGAGGCGAGGAAG
>DATHHM010000134.1:0-12927 GCA_035317145.1 Xanthobacteraceae bacterium
GAACGGGTGTTGCCGCGGCAATGGCTCGGCCTGTTGCTCGGCGTCGCCGGCGTTTATCTGATCGTGCACGAGAAGATGGCGACCGGCGAGACGACACCGTTGGCTTGGCTGTTCGCCATCGTGGCGCTCCTCGGCATCACCGTCGGCACGCTGTACCAGAAGCGGTTCGGCGGCGGCATCGACTGGCGGCCGGCTTTGAGCGTGCAATATGCCAGCGCCGGGGTCATGTTCATGCTGGCGGCGCTACTCTTCGAGACGCGCGTGGTGCACTGGACGCCGCAGTTCCTGTTCGCGCTCGGCTGGCTCGTTCTCGTGCTGTCGTTCGGCGCGATATGGCTGCTTTATTTCCTGATCCGCCGTGCCGCGGCGACCCGCGTCGTCAGCCTGTTCTACCTGACCCCGCCGGTGACGGCGCTGATGGCGTGGCTCCTGTTCGATGAGCGCCTTGCGCCGTTGGCGCTCTTCGGCATGGCAATCTGCGTCGTCGGCGTGTTCCTGGTCAATTGGCGCCTCGATGGTGCGAAGGCTTAAGCCCCGTTAATGTGCCGCCGAAGCGCGGTCCATCATAGGAGACAGTGTCATGAGCGCACCCGGCCCGATCGAATATCGCGATGCCATACCGGACGTCCGCGCCGTGTTCGACGACATCAAGCGCACCCGCCGCGTCGAGGACGTGAACAATTTCTGGAAATACCTGGCGCACGATCCGGCGTCGCTCAAGCGCACCTGGGAGAGCATCAAGGAGATCATGACGCCGGGCGCGCTCGATGCGGTGACCAAGGAGATGATCTACCTCGCGGTGAGCGTGACCAATGGCTGCGGCTATTGCGTCGCCAGCCACGGCGCCGCGGCCCGCAAGGCCGGCATGACCGAAGCGATGTTCGGCGAGTTGATGGCCGTGGTCGGGATGGCGAACGAGACCAACCGGCTCTCTAATGGGTACCGCGTACCGATCGATCCGGCGTTCGAGAAGTAACGCGCCGCCAGACCCGAAATCTCGAATTTCAAGAAAATGCGAGGCAAATGCCGGCGAGCCTTTTAGCGCCGCCGCAATTGCCGCCTGTTACGCATTGCGCCCGAGGGGCTGTCGCCACGCGCGACCGCAACACAGAAGGTCGTGCGCATGAACGCGTTGAAGCTCAAACGCTTGCCGTCCGTGGAGGAGCGCCGCCGGTCGCGGCGCCGCGAGATCAACCGGGTGGCAAAGATCCAGTTCGGCAGCGGCACCTTGCCGCGCGATTGCCTGATCACCGATATTTCCGACGGCGGCGTGCGGCTGCATGTCGAGGGTTTTGATGTGGCCGACGATTTCATCCTGCTCCTGACCGGCGACGACATCGGCGCCAAGGAGCGCATCTACCGGGTGGTCTGGCGCCTCGGCTACGAAATCGGCGCCAAATTCGTCGGCCACGTGCGGCGCACCGGCATTGCCGCGACGGGCTGAGGCCTGGCCCCAAGAACTAAGCCCAAGACTTAACCGTTGGCATCTTTGCCGCGCGTGCAGTAAAGCAGGGGGCCCAACAGAGCCCACGCTTTACTTTGCATGCCGCACCCGCCAGCCCGCGACATCGTCGTCGTCCACAGCTCCGATCTGCACGTCGACCACGATTACACCGCGCGCCTGCACGGCGGCGACGGCACCGCGGGGCTCGGTTGCGTGCTCGATGCGGCGCGTAGTCTTTCGGCCGACGTGGTGCTGCTCGCCGGCGATACCTTCGACAGCCATCGCGTGCCGCAAAACCTGATCGAGCAGGCGGCCGCGGTGATCGGCGCCGCGGCGCTGCCTGTGGTCATCCTGCCCGGCAATCACGATCCGGCCATCGCCACCGCGATCTATCGCGACGGCCTGCTTAAGACAGTGAAAAACCTGCACGTCATCGGCGTCACCCACGACGACGCTGTGGCTTTTCCGGATCTGTCGCTGGAAGTCTGGGGCCGGGCGCACCGTGACTACGACGACATGATTCCGTTCGAAACGGTGCGCGCGCGCCAAACCCGCTGGCTGATCGCCATGGCGCACGGCCATTACGAGCCAAAACCCGATCGCAGCATCGGCCCGCGGCCGTCCTGGCTGATCGGCGACGACGAAATCGCCGCGACCGCCGCCGATTACGTGGCGCTCGGCCATTGGAATCGCGCCGTGCGCGTCGGCAACGGTGTGGTGCCGGCCTATTATTCCGGCTCGCCGGAATATGCCGGCACGATCAATGTCGTGCGCTTGAGCGACACAGGCGGCGTGACGGTGACGCGCGCGCCGCTCGACATCGCGCGCGAGGTTACGGACTGACGCGAAACGGCCCCGGCAGCGAGCCGGGGCCGTTGTAGTTGGCAGCTTTGGCAGCTTTGGCGAAGTTTTTTATTTTTTATCGGGCAGCCGGCGAGTTCGGGGTCGGCGTGACCGGCGCCGGCGTGGCTGCGGGCGGCGCAGGATTGGCTGGCGGCGCCATGGTGAGCGGCGGCGCCATGCGTGTCGCAGCAGGCGGCGTCACGTCATTCGACGCCGTGTTGGTGCCCGATTGGCCGGGCTCGTGGCCGATACCAAAGGCGACCGCCAATACCACGACAATGAACACGGCCGCGGCAATCCATCCCCACGTCGCATTCATGGCGCGCGCGTCGGGATCATAGGCTGGTTCGCGCCGCAACGGATCGTTGCGGTAGTCGTAATCCGAGTTCCGATAGTCCGACATGAAGGGCCTCCGTCTATCCATCGTCCGGTCAGTGACAACGAAAGGCCGATGGTGGGGTTCCTGGATCGGCACGCGGGGCATGGCACCTAAGCGGGCGGGGCATGGCAGGAACCGGCTGAGTTCCGGCTGCCGCGATAGACCGCAAGATTCTTGCTGCGGCGGATCGGCGTGGATGACAGAGTGTCGACCGCGATGGGTGCGCGATAAGCATCCGCGCGCGGGAGGAGAACACCGTGGCCGACAAAACCCCTATTGCATCGCAACGTATTCTTGCGCTCGGGACTGTGCTGCTCGCGGCCGTCTGGAGCCTGAGCTTAATCGCCACGGTCAACGGGCAATCGCCGCCCGGCCCTCTACCAGGAACTTGGAGCATGAAAGCGCCGTTGCCGGCGCCGCGCGCTGAAGTCGCCGCAGCAGCGTTCGACGGCAAGCTGCACGCGATCGGCGGATCGGTGAGCGGAACCGCCGGCCCCTATCACGACGAATACGACCCGGCGACCGATTCATGGCGCCCCCGCGCGCCGCTGCCCGAGGGACGCGATCATCTCGGCGTGGCGATGGCGGCGGACAAAATCTACGCCTTCGGCGGTTTCGTCGGCTCGGTGCATAAGGGCGCCGGCACCGGCGCCTTCGAATACGATCCGAAAGCCGACAGCTGGCGCGTGCTGCCGCCGATGAAGGGACCGCGCGGCTCGGTCGGCGCAGCTACGGTAGACGGCAAGATTCACGTCATCGGCGGCCGCGGTCTCGACGGCGTCGTGGTGGCGACCCACGAAGTTTTCGACCCGCAATCGAGCCAATGGAGCGAAGCGGCACCGCTGCCGACGCCGCGCGATCATCTGGTCGTCATCGCGGTGGATGGCAAAATTCACGTCATCGGCGGCCGCTTCAAGGGACCGGTCGACCGCACCGGGCTGCACGAGGTGTACGATCCGGCGACCGACAAATGGACGTCGGCGGCGCCGCTGCCGACGCCGCGCAGCGGCCTTGCCGGTGCCTACTATCACGGCATGATCCTGGTGCTCGGCGGCGAGCTGCCGCCCGATCACACATTTCCGGAGAACGAAGGTTTTGATGCGAAAACCGATCGCTGGACGGCGCTGGCGCCAATGCCGCACGGCCGGCACGGTTTCGGCGGCGCCGCGATCGGCGACAACGTTTATTTCGTCGGCGGCGCGCTCGATCCGGGCGGCGGCGGCATCACCGATCAGCTGATCATGTTTCACTTGCCGTAGCGCTGTGCGGTGATCCACGGATCAAGGACATGCTTTTTCCAGGGTGATGCACTAATGTGCGGCTGCCGCGCTCGTAGCTCAGCTGGATAGAGCACCAGACTTCGAATCTGGGGGTCGGGGGTTCGAATCCCTCCGAGCGCGCCAGCACTTAGCCGGCGTTTCGGAATATGACCGGGGTGAGCGGCGCTGCCTTCCTGCCTCAAAGGCACGCATTCACAAACGGCTCTGACTTCGCGAGAGGTCGGGGCCTTTGTGATTTTGCGCATTTCACACAAGTCTTGCTAAGGTCCGACTAGTCTGACGAGGATAGCCTCGCTAATTCCGTCGAAAGACAAAGTGCTGTATGTCGTCCCTACCGCCGATATTGCTCAATTTCGGAACAGTCAACAAAAAGTAGAAAAGTGGTATTGGATGGATGAATTGAAAAATGAACAAATGAGCATCAAGGAATGGGTGGTGACGCTTCCGCTCATCGGCGCTGCTTTAGCGATAACGTACGATGTCGGATTTTTCTATGGGATCGGGATTTCGTATTTCACTTTGTTTTCGCTATCCGAGCATATTTTGTTCGCACTTCAAGCGATACCGATTGCGTTTGTGGCGGCCTTAATGATTCCTAGCGGTGCACTAAGTTTCAGAATGGGAAAGGAGGCCGTAGACAAGGAAACGCCGCCCATTCCGCCGGGTACTCCCGATATCGAAACACTGCGAGGCATTCAAGAGAAGGTGCGCGCGTTTCATCGAAAATCCCAACGCGGCCTAATGCTTTTCTCCATCCTTTTTATTGCTTCGGGTCTCGTTGCGCTGATCGTAAAGCAGTATTTCTTTGGCGCCACTATCATGGTCTTGGGGCTAAGTGGGTTGGCGGCCTATTGGCTCCCGCCAATCGTACTTCGCGGCTATTATTTTGTGTTGTGGTATACGGCAGTATTCATGGTCATGAGTTTCTTTCTCGGGTTCCAGGCAGCGCGTGGAACGCTCGAAGGCACGAAGCCCGCTAATACTATAAACACCGCATCGATGGGAGAATTGCACGGGATACTAATTCGCAGCGGCGAGCGGGGAGTGCTATTTTACGACCCCGGTGCAAAGGCAGTTAGATTTCTCGTCTGGGGCGACATAAAAAGCCTGCAGTCCGCGAACTAAAGGCGCATTGGCTGTAGCAAATGAGTAAGAAATCCAAAAAATCGCCTGTCTATAGCGGCGGCCACCAAGCGGGGGAACGGATATTTTGGAGTTTTATCGCCCTGTTCCTGTTGAGTGTTGTGGTGGCTATCCTCCGAAAGCATTTTGGATAAGCACCCTTTGTAGTTAGCGCAACGTCACCCGGCCGTTATATGGTCCGGACGAGCCATGCGCCGCCCTTGATTGCCAAACTGGCAACGGCGTCCTAGACCCGGGACGCGGGCGCGATGGACCTCGCGGAAAACCAATAAGCGCGGTCTGGGATGGACGAGCTCACCGGCAAGAAAGAGGCGGATGCGCGCGGTGCTTCGCTCGCCGCGCCGGCCACGCCCGCCGATCTCAAGCGCATGGTGGGCCGCACCGATGACGTGCCGCGCGGCATCGTGTTGATGATCGTCGCCACCATCCTGTTCGCGGGCGCGTCTGCCGCCAGCAAATGGCTGGTCGGCATCTATCCGGTTGGCGAAACTCTGTTCATCCGCTCGCTGGCTTCGCTGATCACCGGCGCCGCCATGATCCTGCCGATGTCCGGTCTGTCGGTGTATGCGACGCAACGGCCGCGCGATCATATTTTGCGCGGCATGTCGCAGTCGGTCTCGCAACTCTCGCTGCTGCTGGCCTTCAGCCTGATGCCGCTTGCCGGCGCCGTGGCCATCAATTTCTCCTCGCCGCTGTTTGCCGCTTTGGTGTCGATCGTGTGGCTCCGGGAGCGCGCCGGGCCCGCGCGGTGGGCCGCGTTGCTCATCGGCTTTGTCGGCGTGCTGATCGTGACCAATCCGGGCGCCAATTCGCTCACGCTGGGCGCGCTGTTCGCGCTGGTCAATGCCATCATGTACGGCAGCGTCACGGTCGCGGTGCGCGGCATGACGCGTACGGAATCGGCCAATACGCTGGTGATCTGGCAATTGACCGTGCTGGCGTTCTTTCACAGTTTTTTGCTGTTTTTCGGCTGGCGCTGGCCGACACTGCTGGACGCCGCGCTGTTGTTCGGCACCGGCTTCACCAATGCGGTCGGGCAGTGGTTCTGGACCAAAGCGCTGCATTTGGCGCCGGCCGCAGCGGTGACGCCGTTCTATTATCTGATGCTGGTGTGGTCGTTGATCATCGGATTTCTGGTCTGGGGCGACGTTCCGACGTTAAGCCTTCTGGTCGGCTCGGCGATCGTCGTGGCGACCGGGCTATTCCTGTTTCTGCGCGAAGCGCGGCTGCAGCGGCGGCCAAGTCGCCGCTAAACAGGTCCTCACTGAATCAGTTTCGCGATCCGGTCGACGATCGGTTTCGGCGTGGCGTAGGTCTTCTTGACCAGCGCTTCGAGTTGCTCGCCGTCCGACGGATCGAGCGCGAGATGATAGTTGTTGGTCTCAGCGATGAAATCGGGATCCTTCATGGTAGCCGCGAAGGCGTCCTGCACCATCTTCAGCCGGTCCGCCGGCAGGCCGGGCGGCGCGATGTACGGACGGCCGATGCCTTGCCCGGCGTAGAGGAATTCGATCGCCTGCTTGTCTTCGGGCCGCTGCGCGAGGTCGACCACGAACGGCACGTTTTTCAGCTCCGGATTCGGCTTGATGCCGCCCTGGAAGAGGATCGAGATCGTGCCGTTCGCAATCCAGTCCGGCCGTCGGTTCTTGACGCTGTCGAGGCTTTCGCAGATGCCCTCCACCTCGCCACGCTCCATGGCGAGGAAGACGTCGGCCGACGACGGATAGCCGCCGACGATCTTGAACTTGGTGCCGAGAATGGCGTTGAGCGCCAGCGGATAGGAATGCGTGCCGGTGCCCGGCCCGTTGTCGCCGACCACCAGCTGCTTTTTGGTCAAATCGTCGAAGGTCTTCACTTCGGCGGTGTGATAGGCGATGCAGATATTGGTCTCGATCGCCGGCGTGCCGAGCCAGGAGAATTTGGTGGCGTCGAACTGTGCGCCGGGCGCGCCGGTCAGCGGCCCGAGCACGGCGTCGCGCGCGATCGCCGCCATCGCAGTGCCGTCCTTCGGCGCCACGTTGTAGATGAAGTTGGCGGCGCGATAGCTGCCGGCGCCTTGGAAATTCTCCGGCGTCACGGTCGGATGGCCGGGCAGATGGGCGCCGATATGGCGGGCGATCACGCGCGCCCACAGGTCGTAACCGCCGCCAGGGCCGAAGCCGATATACATGGTCACCGTCTTGCCGGCGAACGCCCCCGGCGTCTGCGCGGCGGCGGAAAAGGCGAGGAAGGCGGCGATGAGCGCCACCGGCACAATTGCGCGATAGAATCGGACGCGACAATTTCGCATGACATGGCCGCGCATTGCGATCCTCCCTGGACGGGGCGCTTCTGCTAGGAACGTTGCGACACCGCCGGTTCGGTAATCTAGCGGGGATCGGGGAGACGTGAAGCCGTGACAGCGCCGCATCGTATCGGATGGCATATCGCCCTGGTTGTCCTCGCCGTGGTCGCGGGCGCGTCGCTCGCCGCGGCCCAGCAATATCCCTCCCGCGCCATTCGCCTGATCGTGCCGTTCGCGCCGGGCGGCGCGCCGGACATCGTCGCGCGCATCATCGCCGGCGCGGTCGAAAAGCCGCTCGGCCAGTCCGTGATCGTCGAGAACCGCACCGGCGCCAACGGCATCGTCGGCATGCAGGTGGTCGCGGCCGCCGATCCCGACGGTTACACGTTGTTGAACGTGCCGCCGGCCTTCGTGGTCAATCCGAGCGTCTACAAAACGCTGCCGTTCGATATTTTCCGCGACTTTGCCCCGATCGCCAATATCGGCATCAGCGACGGCTATCTGGTGATGGTGCGCCCGGGCCTGCCGGTGCACTCCATCGCCGAGCTGATCGATTATGCCAAAACCCATCATCTGTTCTACGGCTCGGCCGGCGTCGGCAACACGCTGCATCTGGCGGCGGCGTTGTTTTGCGCCAAGGCCGGCATCGAGATGGAGCACGTGCCGTTTCGCGGCGCAGCTCCGATCATGACCGCGCTGCTGGCCGGCACGGTCGATCTGACATTCGCTTCGCCGACCGCGGCGAATTTCGTCACCAGCGGCCAGTTGCGCGCCATCGGATTTACAGGGAAGAAGCCGCTGCCAGAATTGCCGGACGTACGGCCGATCAGGGATACGCTGCCGAGTTTCGACATCGAAGGCTCCTGGGAGGGCTGGCTGGCACCGGCAAAGACGTCGCCGGATATCGTTGCAAAAATCAACGCAGCGATCCGCGCCGTGTTGAAGGAACCCACCGTCGGCGACGCCATCGTCCGGGCCGGCTATGAACCGACCGACATGTCGCCCGCCGAGTTCGCGGCTTTCCTGCGCGCCGAGGCCGAGCGTTACGCGCAAGCGGTCAAAGCGGCGAAAATCGAGCCACAATAATAACGCGCGGCCACGCGGCACGGTGCCGCGCGTTCCGCCGCCCCCTTCCGCGTAGCCGCCTAAGTCCTGTAGCCTCGGGCGCGCTCGGGAGCGCCGCTGGGGGCATCGCCATGAGATTTCGCCGCCGGAATTTTCTGCGCCTCGCCGCAGGCGCAGCCGCTTTGCCCGTCATGCCGCGCTTGGCGCGCGCGGACACCTACCCGTCGCGCCCGGTGCACATCCTGTGCGGCTTTGCGCCCGGCGGCGCCGCCGATACCGTGGCGCGGCTGACGGCGGAATGGCTATCGGAGCAGCTCGGCCAGCAATTCGTCGTCGATAATCGCCCCGGCGCCGGCACCAACCTCGCCACCGAGGCGGTGGCGCAATCGACGCCCGACGGCTACACGCTGCTTCTGGTCACCGGCGCCAACGCCATCAATGCCACGCTTTATCAGCATCTCAATTTCGATTTCCTGCGCGACACGGCGGCGGTCGCCGGCGTCATTCGTGTGCCGCAAGTGATGGTGGTGAATCCGCAAGTGCCGGCCAAAACCGTTCTGGAGTTCATCGCCTATGCCAAGGCCAATCCGGGCAAGATCAACATGGGCTCGGGCGGCGTCGGCTCGACGCTGCATGTGGCCGGCGAATTGTTCAAGATGATGGCCGGCGTCAATCTGGTGCACGTGCCGTACCGCGGCGACGCTCCGGCGCTGGTCGATCTCATGGGCGGACAGATCCAAATCATGTTCGACCTGACGGCGGCGGCGCTGCCGTTCATCAAGGCCGGAAAAATTCGCGGGGTGGCGGTGACGTCGGCGACCCGTACGCCGTCGCTGCCGGACCTGCCGCCGATCGGCGAATTCCTGCCGGGCTACGAGGCGACATCGTTCGAAGGCATCGCCGCGCCGAAGACCACGCCGGTCGACATCGTCGAAAAGCTCAACAAAGCGATCAATGCGGGCTTTACCGATCCAAAATTCAAGGCGGCATTGGCCAACCTGGGCGGTGAGGGCATGCCGGGCACGCCCGCCGACTTCACAAAAGTCATCGCCGATGAAACCGAGAAATGGGGCAAGGTGGTCAAGTTCGCAGGCCTCAAGGCCGAGTGATTGATCGGACCGCATCAACTTCACCGAAGAGGATCATCATGGAATTTCCGCGCCGCCGCTTTTTGCAATTGACCGGTGCTGCCGCGTTTGCGCCTTTGGCGCGCGCGGCACGCGCGGAGACCTATCCGTCCCGCGTCGTAAAGCTCATCGTCGGTTTTCCGCCCGGCGGCGGCGCCGATTTGGCGGCCCGTATCGTCGTCAATGGCTTGTCGGATATTTGGGGCCAGCAGGTCATCGTCGAGAATCGGCCCGGTGCCGGAGCGAGGCTTGCACTCGACGCCGTCGCCCACGCCCAGCCCGACGGCTATACGTTGCTGCTCGCGCCGGGTTCGCCCCAGGTGCAAGCCTTTCTGTTCTCGACGCTGACATTCAACCCAGCGGTCGACTTCGCGCCGGTGTCCTTGGTCGGGACCTATCCGGACATCATCGCCGTCGGGAATAATTCGAATTTCAAAACTCTTCAGGACTTCATCGCCTACGCCAAGGCCAATCCCGGCAAGGTCAGCTGGGCTTCGCCGGGTGTCGGCACGGTGCCGCATCTCGCCGGCGAGTTGTTCAAGCACATGACCCACCTCGAAATGACCCACGTGCCTTATCGCGGCATGACCGATGGCCTGATGACCGACCTCATGACCGGCCGGCTCGATCTCATGTTCAATACCACCGGTTCGCTATTGCAGCCGGTGCGCTCGAAACAGTTGCGCGGCCTCGCGGTGACGACCGCGCAACGCTTCCCCGACGCGCCGGAACTGCCGACGGTCGCGGAATCGGGCGTGCCCGGCTACGACGTGTCGTCCTGGTATGGGCTCTACCTGCCGGCGAAAACGCCGCCCGACATCATCAAGAAAATAAACGCCGACATGGTCACGATGTTGGGCCAACCGGCGGTCAAGGAAAAGTATGCGCCGCTCGGCGTGCTGGCCCATGGCTCAACGCCGGCAGAGCTTGCCGCCATGAATGCCGCCGACGCCGTGCTGTGGGAGCCGATCATCAAGGAAGCCAATATCAAGGTGGAGTAGGGGACGTTGGCCGAAGAACGCACCAAGTTTGCGCGTCGGCATTTTTTGCATCTGGCGGCGGGCGCCGCGATGGCGCCGGCACTGCCGTATATCGCACGCGCGGAAACCTATCCGTCGCGGCCGGTGCGCCTCATCATCGGTTATCTGCCCGGTGGCTCCGCCGACATGACCGCGCGGCTGTTCGGGCAATGGCTCTCCGATCGGCTCGGCCAGCAATTCGTCGTCGAGAGCCGAGCCGGCGCCAGCACCAATATCGCCACCGAAGCCGTGGTGCGCGCCGCGCCGGACGGCTACACGCTGCTGCTGGCGTCGCCGGCGAACGCCACCAATGCCGCGCTCTACGACAAGCTGAATTTCGAGTTTTTGCGCGATGTCGAGCCGATCGCCGGCCAAATCCGCTTTGCCGACGTGGTGGTGGTCAATCCGTCGCTGCCGGTCAAGACCATCCCCGAGCTGATAGCCTATGCCAAGGCTAATCCCGGCGCGCTCAACTTTGCGTCCTCCGGTGTCGGCTCGACGCTGCACGTCGCCGGCGAGCTGTTCAAGATGATGGCCGGCGTCAACATCGTGCACGTGCCGTATCGCGGCGGCGCGCCGGCTATGCTCGACCTGATCGCCGGCCGTGCCCAGGTCATGTTCGACAACGTGCCGACCTCGCTGCCATACATCAGGGATGGCAAGATCAGGCCGCTGGCGGTGACCGCGGCAGCGCGCGTCGACGTCCTGCCGGATCTGCCGCTCGTCGCCGACTACGTGCCGGGCTACGAGGCCAGCGCATGGTACGGCATCGTCGGGCCGAAAGGCACGCCCGCCGAGGTCGTGGAAAAGCTCAACCGCGAGGTCAACGCCATCCTGGCCGAACCCGATAAAAAGAAGCGGCTGGCCGAGCTCGGCGCCTCGTTACTTCCTGGCTCGCCGGCCGACTTCGGCAAGCTCGTCGCCGACGAGACCGAAAAATGGGGCAAGGTGATCCGCTTCGCCGGCATCAAGGTTGAATAGCGTCAACGAGGTGCTCGTCGAATTGAAGACGAGGCCCGGAGGCCTCGTCAACATAGTGGTGAACCCGGATCGCTAGTCGAAACTAGATGCCGCGATTCCAGAAATCGTAATAGCGCTCGATGTTCATCGGCAGGAAGTTTTTGTAATTCGGCCAGGCGGAATATTTCGGCAGCGAAATATCCTTCACCGCGTCGTCGTAGGATTTGCCTTGGTCAACTTCCTGCTTCACCGCGGCGGAGAGGTCCTGCAGATAAGCGAGCTGGTCGCGGGCGTTGTCCTTGGTGCCGGTCTGCTTGCCGCCCGGGCCGGGATGGCCGGGGATGAGCGTTTCCCAGTCCATCGCGATCACCTTTTCCAGCCCGTCCTCGATGTCGGGGATGTAAGTGTCGGCCATTTCGCGGAACTGCACGCCCTGGATCGGGATCCAATCGACGGTGAAGATGATCTTCTCCTTGGGTAGCCGCATCACCAGGGTCGAATCGGAATGGTTCTTGCCGAGATAGAGCAGTTCGAGCGTGGTGCCGCCCAGCGTGATGACTTTCTTGTCGTCGACCACCTGGTCGGGCACGACGACATCGGCGGGCTTGAGCGCCTGGATGCGCGCCTTGGCGTTGCGTTGCGCCACGAAGGTCGCGCCGAGGTCTTTGAACGGCTGACCGCCGGCGCTGTGGTCGAAGTGGCTGTGGCTGTAGATGACATATTTGATCGGCGCCTTGGTCACCGCCTGGATGGCGTCGATATAGGGTTTTGCCGGCCGGCGCAGGCTGATCGGATCGGTGGCGATCACGCCCGCCGGCGTGACGATGAACATCGCCTGATGGCCGACATAGCGGAAGATGTAGACGTTATCGGCGACCTTGGTGGTTGCGGTTGGCGGCGGTGGCGTAGGCGCTGCGGCCGGCGCGGGGGCCTGCGCTGGCGCTTGTTGTTGCGCCTGCGCAACGAGCGCGCTGGCAATCAAGGCGGCAGCTACGCCGGCGTAATGAAGCCGCATCATGGTCGTTCTCCCTGCATGGTTGGATAAATTTCCCGCTGCGCCGTAGAACACCGGATACCCGGTAAATCTTCCGTGCCGCCGTACAAAATGAATCGGGCTTTGGCTTGCGCCGCAGCCGCTAGCGCCGTCAAGCAGCCTTCGGCTCGGCGTCGAGCCGTGCCACCCAACCTTCGAGGCCCGGCTTCGCCGACGGATAGCGTGTCAGCACTGCCGGGTCGTGACCAGGCACGACGTGGCGCGGCGCGCTGGCGAGTTTCTTCAGCGTCTCATAGCCCTCGACCACTTCCTCGACATTGTAGACCAGCGGAAAGACCCGGCCGCCGTCGATATGGGTATAGAGGTGCGAAGCGTCGGCGGCGAGCACG
>DATHHM010000135.1:0-2123 GCA_035317145.1 Xanthobacteraceae bacterium
CCTCACGCCGGTGGCGATGACATTGGGCGACGTGCTGCCGGCGCTGCAGCAGGGCGCCATCGACGGCGCTATCGCCGGCACCGTCATCTATAACGCCATGCATTATCAGGACGCCGCAAAATACGTCACCAATATCGGCCAGCCGGTGATCTTCGGCCTCGCCGCTGTCAGCAAGAAATGGTACGACGGCCTGCCGGCGGATTTGCAACAGGTCATCGACAAGGCCGCCGTCGAGGCGATGGCCGAAGTCGATCCGCAGACCGTGGAGATCGATGCGCGCGCCGACAAAGGTTGGGTGGCGAGCGGCGGCGAATTGATCGACCTGCCGCCCGACGAGCAGGCCTCGATGCTCAAGACCATGGCCAGCGTCGCCGCCGACGTGTCGAAGACCAAGCCCACGCTCAGCGCGGCCTATCAGATCGTGGCCGAAGCGGCGCAGCGAGTGAAGAAGTAAATTGCTGGCGCAGCGCCGGCGTCGGCACTATCGGACGGCATTGGGGGACGACATGGCATTCACTGTGCTTGGATTAACGGCGCGCGGAATCGTCGCCGCGGCATTGAGCTTGTCGGTGGTCATGGCGCTCATGGCGCTTGGCGCCGGTGATGCCACCGCGCAGGACAAAACCTATGTGATGAAGATCGGCACGCCGACCGTCAACGACACGCCGGAGAACTTCGTCAGGCTGTTTGGGCCGATGGTCGAAAAGGATTCCGGCGGCCGCATCAAGATCGAGCTTTATTCCGCCTCAAAACTCGGACCGATGGCGCGCGAGATCGAGGGCCTGCAATTCGGCTCGATTGAATGCGCGATTATTCCGCCGGAGTTCTTCGTCGGCGTCGACGAGCGCTTCGAACTGCCGGCGACGCCGGGGCTCGTCGATTCGCTCGCCCATGGCCAGCGGCTGTCGGCGCAAGCCGACTTCAACAAGCTGATGCTCGGTCTCGGCGCCGACAAGGGGTTGCACGGCATTGCCATCGTCATGGCGTTGCCATCGTCGCTGATTTCCAAGGCGCCGATCCGCCATCTCGCCGACATGAGCGGCAAGAAAATCCGCGTCACGGCCTCGAAGCTGCAGCTCGAAGCATTCGGCCGGCTCGGTGCCTCGCCGGTCGCGCTCTCGACCGGCGACATCCTGCCGGCGCTGCAGCAGGGCACCATCGACGGCTCGATCTCCGGCATCACCGTCTACAATGCCATGCACTTCCAGGACGCGGCGAAATACGTCACCGAGATCGGCCAGCCGGCGATTTTCCTGATCATCGAAACCAGCAAGCGCTGGTTCGAGGCGCTGCCCAAGGATTTGCAGGAGATCGTCGATCGCGACGCCGCTCTAGCCGCGGCCGCGCTGAGCCCGGCGACGGCGACGCTCTACGACAACGCCCGCAAATCGTGGACCGGCAATGGCGGCGAGCTGATCGGCTTCCCGGCAGACGAACAAGCCGCCATGATGAAAACCTTCGCCGGCGTCGGCGAGGATGTTGCCAAGGCCAAGCCGCAATTGTACGAGGCTTACAAGGTGGTGACCGAGGCCGCGAAGCGGACGCGATAAAACAAGATAAAATAAACGGTTGGTCGACCGGCGCCCGCGTTTGTTTGGGCGCCGAGGAAAGTCGCAAGCGCCGATAGCACGTTAGGCTCGATTGGGGATCGATATGGTGCTCATGGGACGTGGGAATGCGACACGGGCATCGGCTGTCGTTGCCATCGCCGCTGCGTTGAGCTTGACGTCCGGCGCGCGCGCCGCCGACGACAAGCCCATCGTCATGAAGATCGCGCTGGCGACGCTCGACGACGTTCTGCATCAATACGCCAAGAACTACGCCGCCGCGGTCGAGAAGGATTCCGGCGGCCGCATCAAGGCCGAAATCTATCCGGCGAGCCAGTTGGGCTCGATCCAGCGCCAGGCCGAAGGCGTGCAATTCGGCGCCATCCAATGCCAGATCGTCGCGCCGGAGTTTTTGGTCGGCATCGACGAGCGTTTCGAAGTGCTGGCAGCGCCCGGCCTGGTGACGTCGATGGCGCAGGGCCAGCGCCTTGCCGCCGATCCGGCGGTGCGCCAGCTGATGCTTGGGCTCGGCGCCGACAAAGGGCTGCATGGCGCCGCACTGTTGATGTCGACGCC
>DATHHM010000136.1:0-19812 GCA_035317145.1 Xanthobacteraceae bacterium
CGAGCAACCAGCGCACCACGGCGACAGCGTCGTCCACAGAGATGAAATCGCGTTTCTGCTCGCCGTCGGCAATGCCTGAGCGGTGCGACTTGAATAGCTTGATGGTCTTGCCGGCCTTGGCATCGTCGAACCGCTTGGCGACGAGGCTCATCATCTCGCCCTTGTGGTACTCGTTGGCGCCGAAGACGTTGAAGAATTTCAGCCCCGCCCATTGCGGCGGCATCTTCTGCTTGCGTGCGGCGCGCTCGACCACGGCGAGGTCGAACATATGCTTGCTCCAGCCGTAGAGGTTCATCGGCTTAAGCTGCTTGAGAGCGGCAATCGACCAGTCGTCGGAAAAACCTTTTTGGCCGTCGCCGAAGGTCGCGGCCGACGAGGCGTAGATGAACGGCGTGCGCGTCGCCGCGCACCATTCCAACAGGCGCAGCGACAGCCGGAAATTGTTTTCCATGACCGCGTCGCCGTCGGTCGCGGTGGTCGAGGAGATGGCGCCCATATGCACGACCGCCTCGAGTTTGCGGCCGTCGATCCAGCGCAACAGATCGGCCGGCGGCACGAAATCGGCGATTTGGCGGTTTGCGAGATTGCGCCACTTGCCGTCGCTGCCGAGGATGTCGTTGACGGCAATGTCGCTGCGGCCGGCCTCGTTGAGGCTCGCCACCACGTTCGATCCGATGAACCCGGCCCCGCCGGTGACCAACAACATCGACGCTTTGACCGGTTTGCGTCGGACCAGAGCCGACAGCCGCTCCTTTGCCCCAGTCCGGCGCGATGAGCAACACTCGGCAGCTTGATCTGGCGGCCAGGTTTAAAGGGTCGCGCTCCTAAAAATGAATAGTAATTCATAATAATAAAATGAATTTAAATTCATTTTATTAAGCGTAAGGGACTCCATAGACGGCTGGGTCGGCTGCGTATTGCCTTTGGCAATTTCGCGGGCACGTATTACCGCTACACAAAGCGTCACAAGGCAGCGCGGAACCGGGCGCCGCCTGCGGGCAAGCGGCTCAGGCGCGAATAGGATTCTGTGGCGCCAAACGTGATGGATCAAAGGTCCGACAATACATTCGCCGACCACCTCGCCGATGCGAGGCTGGACCGCGGCCCGATATTGATCGTGCCCTATATGTGGATCGGCGACTTCGTGCGTTGCCACACCGTCATTCAGTTGCTGCGGGCACGCTTCCCCGAGCGGCCGGTCGATATGCTGACGACGACGCTGTGCGCGCCGTTGACCGATTACATGCCCGGCCTGCGCCAAGCCATTACTGTTGATCTTCCGCGCAAAAGCCTCGCTCTGGCGCAGCAGAAAACACTCGCGGCGCGCCTCAAGCAGGAGGGCTACGGCACCGCGCTGATCATGCCGCGCACCTGGAAAGCGGCGCTGGCGCCGTTTTTTGCCGGCGTCCCCGAGCGCACCGGCTTCGTCGGCGAGGCGCGGTTTTTCCTGCTCAACGATATGCGGTTTGGCGAACGCGGCTTGCAGCGCATGGTCGATCGCTGCGCCGCGCTGGCGCTGCCGCCCGGCGCCGATTTGCCGGCGCCACTGCCCGTGCCGGAGCTCAAAGTGCCGCCGGCGGAAATCGCTGCGTGGCGAAGCCGGCGTGGGCTCGCTGAGGAGAGCCGGCCTGTTGTCGCGCTGGCGCCCGGCGCGGTCGGACCGTCCAAGCGTTGGCCGAGCGCATCCTATGCCGCGCTGACCCGCCGCCTCCTCGCCGACAGCTTTGCGGTCTGGGTACTGGGCGGCCCCGACGAGAAGGCGCTGGCGGCGGAGATCGTCGGCTCAACCGACGCCCGCGATCTCACCGGACACGACCTGCGCGATGCCATCCTGGCTCTGGCGTCGGCGTCGGCCGCGGTCTCCAACGATTCCGGCCTCCTGCACGTCGCCGCAGCGCTGGGCACGCCTGCGATCGGCATTTTTGGCCCGACCAGCCCCTGGCATTGGGCGCCGCTCAATCCGCTGGCAGCGACGATGGAGACCAAGAGCGTTTTGGAATGCCGCCCCTGCCATAAGCCGACCTGCCGACTCGTCCACCACCGCTGCATGCGCGACATCGATCCGGACGAGGTTTTTGCCGCAACCCGCCGCGCGCTGGCGGCGGCCGCGACTGTCGGTTGAAGTCCGCCGCCGCCTAACGTGGTATTCACCGAATCGGAGTAGGGCTGACCGACATGACAGTCCTGGTCACAGGCGGCGCCGGCTATATCGGCAGCCACATGGTCTATGAGCTCGCCGATGCCGGCGAGCGCGTGGTCGTGCTCGACAATTTGTCGACGGGTTTCGACTGGGCCGTCGCCAAAGGCGTGCCACTTGTCGTCGGCGAGACCGGCGACCAGGCGCTGGTCGCGCGTCTCATCCGCGAGCACGGCGTCGATGCCATCATCCACTTCGCCGCATCCATTGTGGTGCCGGATTCGGTTCGCGATCCGCTCGGCTATTACCGCAACAATACGATGAACTCGCGCGCGCTGATCGAGTGCGCCGTGAACGGCGGCGTGCGTCACTTCATCTTTTCCTCGACCGCCGCCGTCTACGGCAATCCCACCGAGATTCCGGTGAAGGAAGACGCGCCAACGCTGCCGATCTCGCCTTACGGCTGGTCGAAGCTGATGACGGAGATCATGCTGCGCGACGCGGGCAACGCGTACGGCTTGCAACATGTGATCCTGCGCTACTTCAATGTCGCCGGCGCCGATCCGCAGCACCGCACCGGCCAATCGACCAAAGCCGCCACGCATTTGATCAAGGTCGCGGTCGAAACCGTGCTCGGCTTGCGTCCCAAGCTCGACGTGTTCGGCGACGACTATCCGACGCCCGATGGCACTTGCATCCGCGATTACATCCACGTCAGCGATCTCGTGCGCGCCCATGCCGACGCGCTGCGCTATTTACGATCCGGTACACCGTCGTTGACGCTCAATTGCGGCTACGGCCACGGCTTCTCCGTTCTTGAAGTGATCGACGCGGTCAAGCACGTTTCCGGAATAGATTTCAAGGTCGACATCGCGCCACGCCGGCCGGGCGACCCGGCGCAGATCGTGGCGCAGTCCGAACGGGTGCGCAGCAAGCTCGGCTGGCAGCCGCGCTACGACGATCTTTCGACCATCGTGCGTGACGCGCTGCACTGGGAACGCGAGCTTATGAAGCGCCAAACGCGACAGGCCGGCGCGGACCGCAAGGCCGCTATCTGAGCCTGCACCGCAGGTTCCCGTGAATGGACCTTACGGTCCATAAAATCGTTGAATTCACTTGAAAATTCCGCCCCGTCCGGGCATGAAACGCGCTCAAGCACGTCCGCGCGAAGACCGGCCGGGGCGGAGCGAAATGGAACACGCATGACAGCTCCCACGCCCGAACCGGCGGATCAATATTCGACCCGCATTCTGGTGCGCCGGCTGCTGGTCGATGAGGCGCTGAGGCATTGGCCGCTCTACGCCTTCGGCTTCGTGCTGATGGCCATCGCCGCCGCCGTCACGGCGCTCACCGCCTATCTGCTCGGCACGGTGGTCAACGAAACCTATGTGAACAAAAATTTCCATATGGTCGTGATCATAAGCGTGACCGCAATAGCGCTATTCACGGCAAAAGGATTTGCGACCTACGGTGCGACGGTGACGCTGTCGCGGATCGGCAACTGGATCATCGCCGATAATCAGCGGCGCATGTTCGACAAGCTCCTGCAACAAAACATCGGCTTTTTCGCCGACCGCCACTCGTCCGAATTCATCGCCAGGCTCACCACCGGCGCCGCCGCGGTGAGCCAGGTGATCAATCTTCTCATCACCGCAATAGGCCGCGATCTGCTGTCGCTGATCGGGCTTTGTACCGTGATGGTGGTGCAGGACCCGGTGATGTCGCTTGCCGGCGTCATCGTGGCGCCGCCGGCGTTTCTATTCCTACGTAAATTGATCCGCCGGGTGCGTGGCATCGCCCGCATGCAATTCACCGGCGGCACGCGGATCATCGAGGCCATGCAGGAGGCCCTGCAAGGCATGGGGATGGTCAAGGCGTTCGCGCTCGAACACGAGATGCGGCGCCGGCTTGGCGTCAGCGTCGGCGAAGTCGAACATGAATCCAATAAGATGGCGCGCGTCTCCAATCGCGCCAGTCCGCTGATGGAAATGCTCGGCGGCATTGCCGTCGCGCTCGCTACGATCTACGGCGGTTATCGCGTGATCGAAACCGGAGCGAAACCGGGGGAACTGGTTTCATTCCTGTTCGCCTTCCTGTTCGCCTATGAGCCGGCCAAGCGCCTGGCCCGGCTCAATATCGACCTCAACAACAATCTCGTGGGCGTGCGCGTGCTTTACGAGGTCATCGATAGCCCGGCCGGCGAGCCGAACGACGACCACCTGCCGGCACTGGCCCTGACCACGGCACGCGTCGAGTTCGCCGACGTGCAATTCGCTTACCGTCCCGACACGCCGGTGCTGCGCGGCATGAATTTTGTCGCCCAGAGCGGCAAGGTCACGGCGCTGGTCGGCCCTTCGGGCGGCGGCAAATCGACGGTGCTCAATTTGCTGTTGCGGTTCTACGACGTCGGCTCCGGCCGCATCCTGATCGATGGACAGGACATTGCCGGCGTATCGCGCGGCTCGCTGCGCCACGCCATCGCCTATGTCGGCCAGATCACCCACCTGTTCCGCGGCTCCATCCGCGACAACATTGCGCTCGGAAAACTCGGCGCCAGCGAGGCGGAGATCGTCGCCGCCGCCAAGGCGGCGCATGCGCACGATTTCATCTCGAGCTTCCCGGCCGGCTACGACACCCCGGTCGGCGAGCACGGCTTGCAGCTCTCCGGCGGCCAGCGCCAACGCGTCGCCATCGCGCGCGCGCTGATCAAGAATGCGCCGGTCATCCTGCTCGACGAAGCGACCGCGTCGCTCGATTCCGAATCCGAGCGCCACGTGCAGGAGGCGATAGCCGAACTCTGCAAAGGGCGCACCACCCTCGTCATCGCCCACCGCCTATCGACGATCATGCACGCCGATAACATTCTCGTCGTCGAGGCCGGTCTCGTCGTCGAATCCGGCCGCCACGATGAACTCTTACGCAAGGGCGGCCGCTATGCCTCGTTCTACCGGCTGCAGCTTCGCGAGCAGTCGCCGGCTCTCGAACCTGTCACCGCGATCGCTTAAGCTTGGCTGCGCATCGCTTTGACCGCGGTGCCGCCTAGGCTATAAGCCCCGCGTTTCCACTTGTCCTCCAACACGAAACGGCCTCATGAGCACCGACGCAAAGAGTTATGTCATTCCGCAGCCGCCGCAGGCTGCCATTCCGGTGACCGGCACCAATCAATATTTTCCGGTTCGCCGCCTGTGGTGCGTCGGCCGCAATTACGTCGAGCACATCAAGGAGATGGGACAGGACGTGCGCGAGCCGCCGTTTTTCTTTGCTAAGCCCGCAGACGCGATCGTGGCCGATGGCGGCACGGTGCCGTACCCGTCGCTAACCAAGGACATGCATCACGAGGTCGAACTGGTTGTGGCGCTCAAAAGCGGCGGCCGCAACATCAAGACCGAAAACGCGCTCGACTGCATCTATGGCTACGGCGTCGGCATCGATCTCACGCGCCGCGACCTGCAGATCGCCTCGCGCGACATCAAGCGGCCGTGGGAGGTCGGCAAGGCGTTCGATCACTCGGCGCCATGCGGGCCGCTCAAGCCGGCCTCCGCGATCGGCCATCCGTCGAAAGGCCGCATTGTGCTCAAGGTCAACGGCAAGGTGCGCCAGGATGGCGATCTCAATCAGATGATCTGGAACGTGCCGGAGATCATCTCGAAACTTTCGGAAATGGTCGAGCTCGCGGCCGGCGACATCATCATGACGGGAACGCCCTCGGGCGTCGCCGCCACCGTCGCCGGCGACAAGATCGAGTGCGAGGTCGAGGGCGTCGGAAAACTCAGCGTGACGATAGGCCAGCCCTTGAAGTGATGGAGGACGGACGACGGACAACAGACGACGGATAAAATACCGTCCTCTGTCATCCGTCCTCTGTCATCCGTCCTCTGTCGTCCGTCCTCTGTCGTCCGCTTACTGCAGCCCTTCCGCCTTCAACGCCTCCTGCACCTTCGGGCGCGCGGCGACGCGGTCGACGTAGGCTTTGACGTTCGGCCATTTCGCCAGGTCGATCTCGACGCGCGGTGACCAGCGCAGCACCGTGAACAGATAGGCGTCGGCAACGGTGAACGTGTCGCCCATCAGGTACTGCTTGCCGGCGAGCTGCTTGTCGAGCCAGTCGAAACGCTTGCCGAGATTCTCCTTGGATATCTTCTTGTATTCGTCGGGCGTCGTCGGCCGGAAAATCGGGCCGTAGGATTTGTGCAGCTCCGAAGTGACGAAGTTGAGCCATTCCTGCACGCGATAACGATCGAGCGTGCCGGCTGCCGGCATGAGCCCGGAGGCCGGCTTCTGGTCGGCGAGATATTGCACGATCGCCGGGCCCTCGGTCAGGCGCTGGCCGTTGTCGATTTCCAGCACCGGCACATAGCCCTTGGGGTTGATGGTCCAGAAATCGGCACCGCTTTTGGTCTTCTTTTCGCGATTGTCGACCTGCTCGAATTCCAGCGGTATGCCGGCTTCGCGCGAAACGATATGCGGCGAGAGCGAGCAGGCACCGGGTGAAAAATACAGTTTCATGACGCGAACCTCCTGGGGGCCACGGCTTAGCGCCGTTTCCATGTGTCAATGTCACAGGCATATAGAGCACGGCGGCTCGAGCCACAACGCGCCTTGCGGCTACCGCTCCAGTCAGTGGGAACTGGAATAAAGCTGGCGCGTTGTGAAGCACGGTCATTTGACCGGGCTTGGACTGGAGCTGATTTCATGGCCGCCCGCCGCATTACCTTACGCGTTCAACCCCCCATTCCGTTCGGCGAGTTCACCATGGTGCCGGCGCCGCTCAGCGGCCGGCCCGAGGCGGAGATGGCGCGCGCCATGGCCGCGGCGCTTTCGGATGTCGAGGCGCCGACGGCCGCCGACGTTTACAACCGCCTGCGTCAAGCTTTTCCGATGGCGCCGCTGCGTGCTCGCGTGGTCGCGCTCGGCGTCCTGATGGATCGCTTGCGGCGTATTGCCTGAACGACTTTATAGCCCGAGATAGGCGGTGCGGACGCGGTCGTCGGCCAACAACTCGGCGCCGCTACCCGACAGCGTCACGCGGCCGTTTTCCAGCACATAGGCGCGGCTCGCCAGCTTCAGGGACTGTGCCACGTTCTGCTCCACCAATAAGCAGGTAAGGCCATCGCGATTGAGCTCGCGGACGGTGTTGAGCACGTCGTGGATGATGGCCGGCGCGAGGCCGAGCGACGGTTCGTCGAACATGATGAGATCCGGCGCGCCCATCAGGCAGCGGCCGATGGCGAGCATCTGCTGCTCGCCGCCGGACAGCGTACCGGCGGCCTGGCGGGCCCGCTCGGCCAGCACCGGAAACAGCGCGAGCACGCGGTCCTTGTTTTTGACGCGCCCGGCGCGGGCGCGCGGCAGCATGGCGCCGACGTCGAGATTTTCGGCAACTGTCAGCGTTGGAAAGACTTGTCGCCCTTCGGCGACTTGGCCGATGCCGAGATTGCAGACGCGATAGCTCGGCCAGCCGGAAATATCGGTGCCGCGATAGATGATTTGGCCGCGAATGCGCTGTTGCATTCCAGCGATTGCGCGAATGAGCGTCGTCTTGCCGGCGCCGTTGGCGCCGACGATAGCGACGATGGCACCCTCCTCGATGTCGAGCGAGACGCCGTTGAGCGCCTGCACGTCGCCGTAGAACACATCGAGGTTTTCGACCCGCAGCATCACAAAGCCTCGGTGCCGAGATAGGACCGCACCACCGCGGGATCGCGCACCACATCCTCCGGCGCGCCCGCGGCGATCGCCACGCCGTGATCGAGCACCAGCACGCGGGCGGCGAGCGCCATCACCGCACGCATGACGTGCTCGATCAGGAGGATGGTCAACCCACTCTCGCGGTTTATTTCCCGTAAGGTCGCGACCATGCGGTCGGTCTCGGTCGGCCGCAGTCCCGCCATCACTTCGTCGAGCAGCAACAATTTCGGCTCGGTCGCCAAGGCGCGCGCGACTTCGAGCCGTTTGCGGTCCGGCAAGGTCAACGTCGCGGCGATCTGATTGCGCTTGTCGAACAAATCGAGACGCCGGAGCACGGCCAAAGCGCGCTCGCGCGCCGCGCCGACGTCGCGGTGATGCAGCAACGCGCCGACGATGACGTTGTCCTCGACGCTCAGTGCCGGGAACGGCCGCACCAATTGAAACGTGCGCGCGATGCCGCGCCGGCACACCGCGTCGGACGTCAGACCGTTGATTGCTTGGCCGGCGAACGCGATCGCGCCGTCGTCCGGCGCCATTGCACCCGCGATCATGTTGAACAACGTCGTCTTGCCGGCGCCGTTCGGGCCGATCACGGCAAAGATCACCCCCTCCGGCACGTCGAAGCTGACGGCATCGACGGCGAGGAGGCCGCGGAAGCGTTTGCTGACACGGTCGAGCGAAAGCAGCGCGGTCATCGCTTGCGCTCCGCTACGCCGAGCCGGCGCGCCAGCCACGGCCAAATGCCTTCCGGCAGCGCCACGACGACGAGCAGTAAACATATCCCGTAGAAAATCTGCTTCGCGCCCGGCAGATCGACACCGAACGCGGCCAGCGCCGAAGTGACGGATTCGGCAAGCCCGGTGAGCACGAAGGCACCGAGGATCGGCCCGAACAATGTGCCGATGCCGCCGATGATCGGGCCGAGAATCATTTCTATCGAGCGGGAAATATTAAACACCTGCTCGGGAAACAGGTTGTTGTAGAAGAACGCGTAGAACACACCGGCGAACGAAGTAACCGCCGCCGAGATCATCACCGCATACATTTTGTAGCGGAAGGTATCGATGCCGGCGGCGCGCGCCGCTTGCTCGTCTTCGCGGATGGCGAGCCAGAAATAACCCATGCGGCTGCGCAGCAGGAGGCGCGAGAGGATGAGCGCGATCACCGTCGCGGCGAGGATCACGTAATAGAACTTGGTCGGGCTGCCGCGCAGCCGCCACAGATCGTTGTGCGACAATTGCGCGACCGGCAGGAACAAGCCGGCCGACGCGTTGACGATGGTCAGGTGATCGAAGCCGATACGGGCAAACTCGGCAAAGGCGATGGTGAGGATCGCGAAATAGACGCCGGCGACGCCGAAGCGGAAGGCGAGAAAGCCGATGATCGCGCCACAGAGGGCGGCAATCGGAATCGCCGCCAGAAAACCGACCCACGGCCCGATGCCGTAGCGGGTAAACAGGACAGCGGGGATATAAGCGCCCAGTCCGGCATAGATCGCGTGGCCGAGCGAAAGCTGGCCGGCGAACCCCATCATGATGTTCCAGGCCTGGCCGGTATAGGCGAGGTAGAGAATGACGATGAGGACGGTGAGCAGATAATCGTTGGCGATCCACGGCGCAGCCAGCAACACCGCGAGCAGCGCGGCGAGGAGACCCAAAGCCCGGCGCGATAGGCCATTGGTGAGGCGCGCGATCATCGCAGCCATCACGTCAGCCTTCTGCCGAGAATGCCCTGCGGCCGGAACAGCAGCACCAGCACCAGGATGCCGAAGGCGAACATGCTCTTGGCGGACGGGGTGAACAGCAAGCCCGCGAGCGCCTCGGTGAGGCCGATCAGCACGCCGCCGACCAGCGCGCCGGGCATCGAGCCGAGCCCGCCGGTGATGACGATGACGAAAGCGAGCAGCGTGTAGCCCGGCCCCAGCGCCGGCGTCACATCGGTAATCAATGTCATCATCGTGCCGGCGGCGCCGACGCAGGCTGCGCCCAAGGCAAAAGTCAGCGCGTACAGCCGGTTGACGTTGAGGCCGACCACCAGCGCGCCGGTATAATTGTCGGCGCAGGCGCGGATCGCCTTGCCAATGAGCGTGAAGCGGAAGAAGGCGAATAGCGCCACAGTGACGACGATCGCTGCGGCAGCGGCATAGGCCTTGGACGCGTCGACGATCACCGGACCGATTTCGAAGCTGTCGTAGGCATACGATGTCTGCACCGTGCGGGCATCCGGGCCGAAGATGATCAACAGCGCATTGACGATGATGATCGCCAAGGCCACCACCAGCAGGAACTGGCTATGCTCCGGACGGGTGATGAACGGATTGATCAGGCCAGCCTGCAGCGCGTAGCCGAACACGAACATCACCGCCGCGATCGGCACCAGCATGACCAGCGGATCGAGGTGAAAGCTCGAGAACAGCACGACCGCGATATACATCGCGATCGACATCATCTCGCCGTGGGCGAAATTGACCACCCGCACCACGCCGAAGATCACCGATAGCCCAAGCGCCATCAGGCCGTAGACCAGGCCGGTCAGAACGCCGGCCACGGCAACGTTCAGATAGACGCCCAGCCCCACCGATCGATCCTAAGCCCGCGTCACGCGCGATCCTGATACGACTTCATCGGCCATTCCGGCTGGCCGTTAGCGGCCTCTTTGGGCGCGATGGTGATCAGCTTGCCGCCGCGGTTCTGAATGGCGCCGCCGATGATCTTGTCGTTCTGGCCCTTGGCGTTGAAAGAGATGCCGGGACCGATGCTGGCATTGTCGGCGATATTGGTGGTCCGCACCGCTTCGGCCAGCGCTTTTGGATCGGTCGAGCCGGCGCGCTTGTAGGCATCGGCAGCCACCAACAAGGCTTCAAACGTATAGACGTGGTTGGTGCTCAGATTGATGCCCGGATAGGCCTTGGCCAATGCGGCTTCGAGCGCCTTGGAGAGTTTTTTGTTCGGGTCGTACCACGGCACGAAGCTCATCGGTCCGTCGGACAGCTTGCCCAGCGTCTTGATGTATTGATCCTCGTACCAGCCGGGTCCCACGCTCAGGATGGCCTGCGGCGTCCAGCGCTGTTTGGCCAATTCGCGGGTGATCAGCATGGCGTCGTTGAGGCGGCCGACGACGAAGATGGCATCGGCGTTGGTGGCCTTGGCCTTGGTCACCTCGACCGAAAGGTCGCGCGCCGCCGGATCGTAGGAAATCTCGTCGGCGATCGTGTACGGCATGTTCAGTTTCGGCATCATCGCGGCGACCGCCGTCGACATGCCGGTGCCGAAGGTGTCGTTGACGCGCATGAAGACCACCGTCTTCGGCGCCTTGCCGACGATGTCGAAGACTGCCTTTTGCTGCAGGAAACCGTCGCGCGTGAGCATTGGCGCGGTTGGGAAGTTGCGGAACACGAACTTGTAGCCCTGCTCAGTAATGGCGGCCGCACCGGCGATATTGATGACGAGCGGAATACCCTTCTGCTCGGCCACCTGCGCGATGGCGGTGGACTGGCCGGAATCGAATGCGCCGACCAGGAGTTGGGCGCCATCGCTGATCAGTTTTTCGGCGTGCTCGCGCGCGGTATCGACGTTCGACTCGGTGTCGCCGTTCATGATCGTCAGGTCCGGCAGGCCGAGCGATTTGAGAATGCCGGGCGCGATATCGACGCCGCGCTGGCAGTCCTGGCCGATGCCGGCCTCATAACCTGAGCGCGGCAAGAGCACGCCGACTTTCAGGGGACCGCTCTGGGCGCGCAGGATCGCGGGTGCGGCAACAGTAGCGGCGGTGGCGGCAGCGCCGGCCAGCAGGTGGCGGCGGTTGGGCAGCATGTCAGTGCTATTCACGGCGATATCCTCCCAGGATTTGGCGAAATGCTAGGAAACTGTTGCGGCGGCGGCAAGCACGATCACATGCCGAAAAGCTGCGCCGTTGCCGCAGCGATGCGTAACAGCCGGTGGTCTTGGCCGTTGCGCGCGATCAGCATCAGCCCGACCGGTAGCTTGGCTTGCAGCGGCAGCGAGATGGCGCAGAGGTCGAAGAAATTGATGATCGCGGTGTTGCGTAGCACCGCAGCGTTGCGCGCGGCAAAGGTTTTGCTGTCCGCCACCTCGGCGATGGTCGGCGCCACGATCGAGGTCGTCGGCATCAACAGCGCGTCGAGCGTAGCGAGCCGGGCATCCATGGCGTGCACCAGCTGGCCGCGTTCTCGCACCATGTCGGCGTAATCCGCAGCCGAAGTGGCGCAGCCGCGCGCGATGCGGTCGCGGACATTCGGATCGATATCGCCGGCGCGCCGGTTCATCCGGTCGCGATGGATGCCGCAGGCCTCGTATGGCGAGATGCCGCCTTTGGCATTGATCTCGCCCATATCGTCGAACAGCGCCAATGTTTCGTGGGTGACGCGCGCGCCGGCATCGTCGAGCCGTTTGACCGCCAAAGCAAACGCGGCGGCGACCGTGTCATCCAGCCGGTCGAGCGGCAGTCCCTCGGCGACGCCGAAGCGCAGGCCGGCGAGCGCAATCGGCTCGAGTGGCAAAATATCCTCGCCGGCCATCACCGCATCGGCCGCGGCGCAACCAGCGACGCTCTTCCCGATCGGGCCCACGGAATCGAGCGTGGTGCTCAGCGGAAAGGCGCCGTCGGTCGGCACGCGCTGCCGGCTCGGCTTGAAGCCGACCAGGCCGCACAGCGACGCCGGGATGCGCACCGAGCCGCCGGTATCGGTGCCGATCGCGATGTCGCACATGCCGTCGGCAACGCTGATTGGCGCGCCGGCCGAGGAGCCGCCGGGCACGCGGCTGCGGTCGCGCGGATTGCCCGGCGTGCCGAAATGCGGATTGGCGCCGATGCCGGAAAAGGCGAACTCGGTCATGTTGGTCTTGGCGATAATCACGGCGCCCGCCGCGCGCAGCCGTTGCACCACGGTAGCGTCGGCCTTTGCCGGCGCCGCTTCCTCGGCGAGAACTTTTGAGCCGGCCCGCGTCGGCTCGCCGGCGACATCGAACAGATCCTTGATGCTGACGATAGTGCCGTCGAACGGTCCGAGCGAGGCACCGCGCGCCGCCCGCGCATCGGCGGCATCCGCCGCGGCCCGCGCCGCGTCGGCATAGACGGTGAGGCAAGCGCGCACCCCCTCACCATTCGGATCGGCAATGCGCGCCAGCGCCTGTTCGAGGCGGTCGCGGCAGGAGGCTTGCTTCATAATCTTTACGCCTTCACCACCATGGACGGCTTGAGGTCCTTGAGCGACGGCGCGCCGATTTGCTGCATGGCAACCATCAGCTCGGTGCGCAGGATATCGAGCACGCGCTCGACACCCGGCTGGCCGAACGCGCCTAGCCCCCACAGATACGGCCGGCCGACGGCGACGCCCTTGGCGCCCATCGACAGCGCCTTGACGATGTCGGTGCCGCGGCGGAAACCGGAATCGATCAGCACCGGCATGGTGCCGGACACTTGAATGATCTCGGCAAGGCTCTCGATGGTGGAGCGGCCGGATTCGTCGGCGCGGCCGCCGTGATTCGACACGATGATCGCGTCGATGCCGGTCTCGGCGGCAATTTTTGCATCCTCCCAGGCGAGGATGCCCTTGAGCACCATCTTGGTCTTGGCCACGTCGCGCAGCCGTTTGATGTAGTCCCACGACATGGCGGAGGACTGGATGTTCTTGAGCCCGGACAGATCGGCGCCCTCATAGATCGGATCGTGCCGCATCGAAGCCTCAAGACTCGAATTGTCGTGGCAGCCCGAGCATTCGCGGGTGTCGAGCCGGCGCATGCGCAGCGCCACTTCCTGGTTGCGGCCGCCGTTGCGGTCGACGGTGACGGCAATGGCGATCGAGCCTTGCCGCTCCATGCTCTCGACATGGTGCTTGGCGACTTCGAACTTGTTGGTGGCATAGAGCTGCGACCAGATCGGCCGGCCGCGGGCGGCGATCACGTCGGCGACCGAGGTCGACGCTTGGGTCGACAGGATCATCAGATGATCGCCGGTCTTGGCGGCGCGCGCGACGCCTTCCTCGCCGTCGGCGTTGTAGGCCTTATGGCCGCCGGTCGGAGCGACGATGATCGGCGTCTCATAGCGCTGGCCGAGAATTTCGGTGCTCATGTCGATTTTGCTGACGTCGACCAGCCGGCGCGGGCGAAGCTGGAATTTCGAAAAGCCCTCGCGGTTAGCGCGCAACGTAACGTCGTCGTCGACGCCGGAGGCCATGTAGCCGAAATGCGCCGGCGGCACGTTTTTGTGCATCACCGGCTCGAAATCGAATACGTCGAGCGCTTCCTTGGGGCTGGCAATCAGATGGTCGTAATCGCGCGGCGCCCAGACGAATGGATCAGCCGGCAGCTGCTGGTATGGTTCTCCGGCGAGTGCCGAAAGGCCGGTGCCGGCGAACAGCGGGCTTGCGGCGAGAAACTGAATGAAGCGGCGGCGGCTGGTCGCCCGATCGACGATCGGCGTCATGACGGATTCTCCTCCCCGGCTATTTATTTTGCCGCGTATCCTACCGGGCAACCGCGGCGATGGAAACCGGCGCCATTGCAATGTTCGCGCCGAAACTGCCATCATTCGCGCAAGACTAAGGGAACCGTCACCATGCCAAACGGCAAGCCGTCAATCGCGTTCATCGGCTTCGGCGAAGCCGGCCAAGCCATAGCCGCCGGATTGCGCGAGGCCGGCGTCGAGACGATGGCGGCGTGGGACATTCTGTTTCCGCAAGCGGCGGGCGAAAGGCTCAAGCAGGCCGCCCAGGCGGCGGGCGTGCATTGCGCCAATTCGGCCGCGGACGCGGTCCGCGGCGCCGGCCTGATCATTTCCGCGGTCACCGCGGCGTCGAGCGTCGACGCGGCGCAGGCGGTCAAGGCGCATCTTGCCGGCGTGCCGTATTTTCTCGACATCAACTCGGTCTCGCCCGGCCGCAAGCAGGACACCGCGAAGCTTCTCGGCGATGCCGGCCGCTATGTCGACGTCGCGGTGCTGGCGCCGATTTATCCGGCGCGGCATCAAACGCCAATGCTGCTTGCCGGTCCGCACGCGGACGCGATCGCTCCCACACTCGCCGCGCTTGGCATGCGCGTCAGCATTGCCGGAGCCGAAACCGGAGCAGCCGCCGCCATCAAGATGGTGCGCAGCGTCATGATCAAGGGCATCGAGGCGCTGACGCTGGAATGTTTTCTGGCAGCGTCCCGCGCCGGCGTCATCGACGAGGTCGCGGCCTCGATAAAGAACAATTACCCCGGCCTCGATTGGGCAAAGATCGTGCCCTACAATCTCGAGCGCATGGCCAACCACGGCGAGCGCCGCGCCGCCGAAATGGAAGAGGTCGCCGATACGCTGCGCGAGCTCGGCGTCGAGCCGCTGATGACGTCGGCCACGGTCAGGCGGCAGCGCGAGATGGGACAGATCGGCAGCCAGCAATCCGTGCGCGGCGTGCTCGATAAGGACCGCGCCGCGATGCTCGGCGCGATCAGCGCTGTGGCGCGCGACCGGCATTGATTAATGTCGTATGACGGCATTTGTCTCGTTTGAGTAGATTGACTATTTAACCTCCCCGGACAGTTGTGCTAGCCTTCGACCGGGATGCTCAAGCAATCCCGTCAACAAAAGGGGGGGTACACATGAAGACCTCACGAACGAACGCATGGTGTCTCGCAATCCTGGGCGGGATCGCTGCGACCATGGTTTCGATGCCATCTAGCCAAGCGGCGAAGCCGAAGGTATGCCCGCAGTTTGTGACGGACTACTGCGTCGTCAACAAAGACGGTTTCCGCCACACCGAGGCGACCAACCCGTGCTTCGCTAAGCAGAAAGGCCAACGGGTCCTGCATATCGGCGCGTGCGAGGGACCGATCTGCCCGTTTGTCGTCCTGCCCGTTTGCTCGATCAATCCGGACACCCACAAGCAGCAGACCTATTCCAACCTCTGCCTGTCCGATGCTGCAAACGCGACGCTTGTCCATAAGGGCGCTTGCCGCGGCAAGAAGTGAAAAGCTGACGGCCGGCTTCGCGTCCGCCACGTGACACGGGCGAGTTAGACGAACAACGGCTTCGGCGTGTGTAGGTGTCGCAAGAACGCCATCAACCACGCCGAAGAGCCCTCAACAGACCTTGCGGCGCCGATGCGCGGCATCGGCGCGCCGGCAGGGTCGGCATTGACGTTTCAATGCACTATCCCCTCCGGATAATTGTGCTAACATTTCGCGAGGGGTGCCTGTGCACGCCAATCCAGGAGGGGCTAACATGCGTAATCTACGAACCAATCTCTCATGCCTTGCGGTACTGGCCGGCATTGCCGCGGTATCGCTTGCCGCGACCAGCGGCAGCGCCGTCGCGGCAAAGGCCTGTGCCGGCGGCCCGGTCTGCGTCATGAAGGCCGACGGCCCGCAGACTTATGACAGCGCCTGCGCGGCCAAGGCGGCTGGCGCCAAAATTACCCATCTCGGCACCTGCAACGTATTCTGCCAGGGCTTCGGCGCCACGCTTATCGCAGGGCCGCTGTGCGGGATGGATCCGCTCAATCACGCCAGGATGACCTACCCGAACAATTGTGCGGCCGAGAACGCCCGCGCGATCTGGATCCACGACGGTCCGTGTAAGTAGTAAGCTTCAGGCACTGAGAACCAAGTCGCTGGCGGCGCCAAGCGCCGCCACTTCCAGCCATTACGATAAGATGAAGCTTCCGGCGCGAACCGCGCCGAGGGCTTCATCGCCGGCTGCGTGCTTTGCCCCGACCCCGTGTGGCTTTCTTCGCGCCACGGCGCGGCGGCATGGCGCCCGCTGCAGCGAGCCGCAAGCTCCAATATTCCCAGGTCCGGCTCACCACGTTCGGCATCGCGCTGATGACGCCGGCGAGCCTGGTCTCGCCGGGATGCAACGGCGTCGCCGCGCCGAGCGCCAGCGCGCGCATCTGATACTCGGCGTTCTGGCACATGAAGATCGAGCGGGCGACCAGTTCCTTCAATCCGCCGCCGACCACAGTGGCGCCATGACGGTTCATCAGCACCGCGGCATGCCGGCCGAGCGTGCGCGCCAGCGAATGGCCCTCCTCCGGCTTGACGACCAGGAGGTTGGTGTCGCCGAACTCATCATGCTGGTCCCAAAACGGCGCCTCCTCGCCCATCGCGGCGCCGAGATGGAAGACCGGCACGATCGGCTTGCCGGCAATGCAGAACGGCATGACCGCCGGCGCGTGGTGATGGCACACTGCCATGACGTCGCTCCTCGCCTGATAGATGCAGCCGTGAATGACGCGCTCGGCATAAAGATGCACCTTGGGCGGCCGCACCGGCGCGGAATCCAGCGTGTATTCCAGAATATCGCCGGGCTCGATCAGCAACGGCGAGCGTGCGCGCGACAGCAGATAGCGCCCGGGATCGGACGGATGGCGCATGCTGACATGGCCGAAGGCGTCGAGCACGCCTTCGTGGGCGAGAATGCGGTTGGCGAGTGCGAGCTCCGCGATCAGGTCGGTCAAATTCTCGGGCACGATTCCCCCTGTTATGGCGTTTTTCGGCAATTGCCGGCAAATCCGTTACGCCATCAAGTCGCGTACATTAAAAGCGTGGACAGGGCGATGAAAGCCTTTCAGGTCGAGATCGCCGATCGGCTCGGTGGCGGCGATCGCTTCGACGGCGAGCTGGACCCGGCCGTCGATCAGAATCTGTCCGTCGGCGGCCTGCGTGCACAGGCGTGAGCCGAGATTGACCACCGTGCCGTTCGCCGAATAGTGAAAACGGCCCTCGTAGCCGACGCTGCCCAAAGTGGCGTGCCCCGAGGCGATGCCGACGCCGAAGCCGAGCTCGTGGCCGAAACGGCGCCATTTCTCCACCAGCGCCGCGACCCGCCCGCGCATCTCGACCGCCATGCGCACCGCGCGCAATGCCGGATCGGCGCAGGGCAGCGGATCGTTGAAGATGATCAGCAAGCCGTCGCCGGCGAAATGCTGCAGCGTGCCCTCGAAGCGGTCGATCGATTCGCCGAGGCACTGATAATATTCCTGCAACACCGCGATGATGTCTTCCGGCTCCGCGCTTTCGGCGAACGCCGTGAAGCCGCGCAGGTCGCAGAACACCACCGTAATGTCGCGGCGGTGGCTTTCCAAAAGCTTGTCGTCGCCCGACGACACCACGAGCTTGGCGATCTGCGGCGACAGAAAGCGCTTCAGCCGGTTCATGCGGTCGAGCTCGCTGACCTGCTCGTTGACGCGCTGCTCCAAGGTACGGTTCCAGGTCGCAAGGTCGGCGGCCTGCGCCTGCACCTGGTCGTGCAGCGCCTTGACGCGCAGCATCGAGCGCACCCGGGCGACCAGCGCCGCCTGGTCGATCGGCTTGGTCAAATATTCGTCGGCGCCGGCGTCCAAGCCGGTGACCACGTCCTGGCTGGCAGCCCGCGCCGTCACCAATACGATCGGGATGAACGGCATCGCCGGATCGTTTTTCAGCCGGCGGCAGACTTCGAAGCCGTCGAGTTTCGGCATTTCCACGTCGAGCAGGATCAGGTCGGGACTATGCCGCGCGACGCTTGCCAGCGCTTCTTCGCCGTCAGCCGCCTGCAGCAACTGATAGCCGTGCTTCTCCAGCCGCGTAATCAGAATGTCGCGGTTGGTTTCGTTGTCGTCGACCACCAGGATGCAGGCGGGATTATTCATGCTCGTCTCGCGATCGATGATTCGGTTGTGGAGCGAAGCGGGCCGGGATTCCTAAGCGGGAAGGAATTCCCTGATCTTTGCCAATAATTGCCGCGGACTATACGGCTTTGTGACATAGGCGTCGCAGCCGGCGGCACGCGCCTTGGCCTCATCGCCGCTCAAAGCGTACGAAGTCACGACGATGATCGGAATGGCTTTGAGATCGGGATCGGCCTTGATGCGCCGCGTCGCCTCGTAGCCGTCGAGCAGCGGCAGCTGAATGTCCATGAGAATGAGATCGGGGCGCTCCGCCTTCGCCGCGGCGACCCCCGCTTCGCCGTCGCCGGCTTCGCTCATGGCGTAGCCGGCACTGCCCAACAGATCGCGCAGGATCTGCCGGTTATCCTCCTGATCCTCGACGACGAGAATCCGCTTGCTCATGGTCGCCCCGCCTGGTGTTCGACGCGCAACGGCACCGTGAACGAGAAGGTCGAACCGGCGCCGAGGCTGGATTCGACCCACAATGTGCCGCCGTGCATTTCGATGATGCGTTTTGCGATCGACAGACCCAGCCCGGTGCCGCCTTTGGCCTTGGTCTGCGTGCTGTCGGCCTGCTGGAACTCGTCGAAAATCTTCGTCTGGTCCGCCTCGGCAATGCCCGGGCCGGTGTCGTGGACCGCGAGATTGTAGGCGTCGTTGCTCGCCGAAGCCTTGATCGAGACTTCGCCTTTGTCGGTGAACTTGATGGCGTTGCCGACAAGGTTCAGCAGCACCTGGGCGAGGCGGCGCGCATCGCCGGTGCCAGTAGGCAAGCCGGACGCCACGTCAGAGCCCAGCTTGAGGTTCTTGGCGCGGGCCAGCGATTCGGTGGCCGCCGTGACCGTCGCTACCATGTCGGCGACGCTGTAGTCCTCGATCGCCAGCACGAGCTGACCGGCCTCGATCTTGGCGAGATCGAGGACGTCGTTGATCAGGCCCAGCAGGTGCCTGCCGTTGCTCTGCACACGCTCCAGCACGCCCTGCGCCTTCTCGCCGACGTCGCCGTAGAGTCCGTCGGCCATCATCTCGGTGTAACCAATGATGGCGTTGAGCGGCGTGCGCAGCTCGTGGCTCATATTGGCGAGGAACTGGGATTTGTGCTGGCTCGCCACCTCGAGCTGGTGGCTCTTCTCCTGGATCTCGGTGAATAGGCGTACATTCTCGAGGGCGATCACAGCCTGGGCGGCAAACGTCTCGAGCAGTTCGATCTGGCGCGGCGTGAAGCCTCCCGGCTCGGTCTTGCGCAGCATTATGGCGCCGGAGGCAACGCTCCCCTCGCGCAGCATCGGCGCCGCAACTGCCGCACGCCACTTGTGTTCGCGGGACATTGCCACGGCGGCAG
>DATHHM010000137.1:0-2658 GCA_035317145.1 Xanthobacteraceae bacterium
ATCGCCGGCGCCGGCGGCAGAATTGGCGCGCGCGATGTCGCACGCGCAGCGCCCGACGGCTACACGCTGCTGCTCGGCGGCAGCAACGACAACACCATCGCGCCGGTGCTTTATAAAAGCCTCGACTACGACCCGATAAAGGACTTTGTGCCGGTGTCGGCGGTGGCGACCGACTCGAACGCGATCGTCGTCAATCCGGAGGTGCCGGTGCATACGCTCGCCGAGCTTGCGAGCTACACCAAGGCCAATCCCGGCAAGCTCACCTCAGGCGCGACGCTCGGCATCGCGCCGCATCTGATGCTCGAATTCATCCGGGTGCGAACCGGCGCCGACATGGTGTTCGTTCCCTATAAAGGCGCCGCGCCGGCCATCGCCGACGTTTTAGGCAACCACATCCAGGTCAATGCCAGCGCTAAATCGGTGCTGCTGCCGCTGATCAAGGACGGCAAGCTGCGCGCGCTTGCAGTGTCGAGCGCCGAGCGCTGGCCGGAGCTGCCCGACGTGCCGACGCTGCACGAGAGCGGGCTCGACGGTTTCCCGACGGCGGTCTGGTTCATGCTGATGGCGCCCGCCGGCACTCCGCCGGCGGTCATCGCCAAGCTCAACGAGGCGATTAACCTGCGTATCTTGACCAAGGAAACCCGAGAAGCGATCAGAAAGATCGGTCTGGAACCCCATGTGCTGGCCCTGGACGTCTTAGCAAAGGTGATCGCCGACGAGACGCAGCTGTGGCAAGGGGTCGCGCGCGAGACCGGCGTGCATCTGGAATGACATTTCCAATCAGCTTGGCGCCAAGACGGGAGCGGCGCGGTGCTTGAGACCGTCAGCTTTGCGTCTGACGGGCTGATGTTGTCCGGCGTCGTGCACGTGCCGGACGATTATCGGCCCGGCGAAAAGCGGCCGGCGATCATCATGATGCACGGCTTTGGCGCCAATAAAAACGGCGGCCCGGAATGGATCTGCCGGCAATTCGCCGCCTGGGGCTATGTCGCGCTGCGTTTCGACTATCGCGGCTGCGGCGACAGCGAAGGCGAGCGCGGCCGCGTTATTCCGGTCGAGGAAGTCGCCGATGCGCGCAACGCCGTCACCTATATGGCGGCGCGCGCCGACGTCGATCCTGAGGCGATCGCGCTGTGCGGATCGAGCCTCGGTGGCGGGGTCGCGGTGCAGGCGGCGGGGATCGATCCGCGGGTCGCCGCCGTCATCGTCGAGAACGGCGTCGGCAACGGCGAGCGCATGATCAGGAGCATGCACAGCGCGGAATCGTGGGCCAAATTCCGCGCTCTGCTTGACGACGTCACCGCGCACCGCGAGCGCACCGGCACGGCGAAGATGATTCACCGCTTCGATATTTTCGAAATGCCGAAGGCCTTGCAGGTCAACCTGACCTCGAACGGCTCGCTGATGCAGTTCACCGGCGAGACCGCGATCGGCTTCTTCATGTTCCGGCCGGAGGAATTCGTCGCCCGCATTAGCCCGCGGCCGATCCTCATCCTGCACAGCGCGACCGACACCGTGACCAATTACGAGGAGGCGTTCAGCCTGGTGCGGCGGGCCAAGCCGCCGGTGGAGCTGCATCTCCTCGACGGGCCTACGCATTTCATGTTCGTCAACGCCGATCCGCGCGTCGCGCTCACCTTGCGCAACTGGCTCGATCGCTATTTCCCGGTGCGCCGATAGCAGGGCCCATCAAAAACAAACATCCTCCCCCGCGAAGCGAGGGAGGATGATCGGAGAACGATAATGATGTCCGGCGCTAGTAGGTCTTGGTGCCGTCGATCACGTCCCTGAGCGCCACATATTCGTGGCATTCGGTGTTGCCGCAAATGGCACGCACTTTTTCCAGGTCGTCCTTGGCCTTGAGCAGGTTGCCTTGCTCGGCCTGCCACATGCCGTAATAGGACCAGGTCAGCGCGTGGTTGGGATCGGCGGCGAGCGCCTTGTCGTACCAATATTTGGCGTCGTCGTAGCGGCCGAGCTTGCGGCTGGCGTAGCCGATCAAAGTGGCGACGTCGACGTTGTCGTCATAGCCCATGGCGCGCAGCGTGGCGATGCCGCCGACATAGTCGCCCTTGTCGTAGACCAGCGCGTAGGCCTTGTGCCAGTCGTTGAGGAATTTATCGGCCGATCCGGTCTTTGGCTTCTTGGTCTTCTGCTTGGTGGTGCCTGACGGCTGCGCGTTTTGCGGCGCCGGCGGCGACGGGCTGTTGGTCTCGACGGCGGCGGCAAAGCGTGGGGCGCCGACGGCGACGCTCAGGACGATGGCGGCAAGCAAGGGGGTTTTGCGCATGAGCTCCTCCCGGTTTGGGGTACCGCGATAAGAACACCGCCAGCATAGCAATTCATCCCGGCGGCGGCACTAACGAAAAAGACTTAATCTGACAGGAAAAAGACTTGGTATTACCGAAAGTTCACGTAGGTGAACGGTTTCCGTTGGCGCGCTTCAGGGTGCATTCAGCGCGGACGGCGTAAATCTCCTCTCGACAATCGGCGCGACTCGCATTCGACGCCGTCAAACAAACGAGGAGACCACCATGTTGAGGAACTTTACCGCAGCCCTGATCGCGACCGCACTGATCGCCGGCCCGGCACTCGCCGCGCAGCCTGCGAAGGATGCCGGTGCGGCCCCTGCTGCCCCCGCCGTTGCCGCGGCTCCCA
>DATHHM010000138.1:0-14857 GCA_035317145.1 Xanthobacteraceae bacterium
ACCGGCGCTGTAGCTGACGAAGTGACGGACCAGATCTGGCAGGAACGCGCGGCCGATGGTGTCGATCAGGCCGACGATGATGGCGGCGACAAAGGCGCCGCGGATCGAGCCGATGCCGCCGATGATGATGACGACGAAGGCGAGGATCAAAATGTTCTCGCCCATGCCGATCTGCACCGTGAGGATCGGCGCCTGCATCAGGCCGGCGAAGCCCGCCAGCGCCGCGCCGAGGCCGAACACCAGCGTGTAAAGCAGCTTGATATTGACGCCGAGCGCGCCGACCATTTCACGGTTCGAGGCCCCGGCGCGGATCAGCATGCCGAGCCGCGTGCGCATCACCAGGATGTAGAGCAGCGCCGCGACCGCCAACGTGGCCGCGATGATGACCAGCCGATAAGCCGGATAGTACACGCCGGGAATGATTTGCACCGCGGTCAGCATTTCGCTCGGCAGCGATAGCGTCATGCCGGCCGGGCCCCAGACCAGCCGCACCAACTCGTTGAAGAACAGCAATAGTCCAAACGTGCCGAGCACGTGGTCGAGATGGCTGCGGCCGTAGAGCGGCCGGATCGCGATCACTTCGAGCGCGATGCCGGAGACGAACGTCGCGGCCAGCGCCAGGATGGCGCCGAGCAGGAAGCTTCCGGTCAGCGCGGCAAACGTCGCGGCAAAATAGGCGCCGAGCATATAGAGCGAGCCGTGCGCCAGGTTGACCAGATCCATGATGCCGAAGATCAGCGTCAGCCCGGCCGCGAGCAGGAACAGCAGCATGCCGAGCTGCACGCCGTTGAGAAGCTGCTCGATGAAATAGAGCATGGACTTAAGCTCCGGCGGTCCCGGCCGGTCTGTCGCAAAAATGCGGCGGCAGAAGCGCGTGCGTCTGCCGCCGTGCGCGCGTTACCAGGCGATCACTTCATCGGACATTTGTCGTGGAACTTGTCCTGGTCGTCCTTGACGATGAGCGAGACGGTGTGCAGCGCGTAGCCGCCGTCGGCGGTCTTGTCGGCATCCTGCAGGTAGAAATTCTGGATCGGGATGTGATTGTTGCCGAACCGGAAATTGCCGCGCACCGATTTGAAGTCGGCCTTCTCCATCTCCTTGCGCATGCCTTCCTTGTTGCTCAGATCGCCTTTGACCGCGGTGACGGCGCTGTCGATCAGCGACACCGCGTCATAGGTCTGCGCGCCGTAGAACGACGGCGTGGTCTTGTACTTCGCCTTGAAGTCGGCGACGAATTTCTTGTTGGCGTCGTTGGGCAGGTCGTTGACCCATTCCTGGGCGCCCGGCACGCCGATGGCGAGATCCTTCAGCCGAGGCAGCGACAGGTCGTCGATGGTGAACGCGGTGTAGAGCGGGATCTGGCCCTTGAGGCCGGATTGCGCATATTGGGTGATGAACTGCACGCCGGCGCCGCCCGGATAGAAGGCAAAGATCGCGTCGGGCTTCAAAGAACGCGCCTTCGACAGCTCGGCGGAGAAATCGAGCTGGTCGGGCCAGCGCGTCAATTCCTGACCGACAATCTGGCCCTTGAACGTGGTCTGCACGCCGTTGAGCATGTCCTTGCCGGCGGCATAGTTCGGGCCCATCAGGAACGCCGTCTTGACACCCTTCTGGTTCATGTATGTGCCGATCGCGGCCGGCGTCTGGTCGTTATTCCACGACGTCGAGAACACGTAAGGAGAGCACTGTTCGCCGGCAAGCTGCGACGCGCCGGCATTGGTGACCACCGTCATGGTCTTGGAATCGACCAGAGGCTTGAGCGAAGCCAGGATCACGTTCGACCAGATATAGCCGACGATGAAATCGACCTTGTCCGACTCGATGAGTTTTTGGGTTTTCTGCACCCCGACTTCCGGCTTGATCTCGTCGTCCTCGTAGATGACTTCGACCGGCAGCCCGCCGATCTTGCGGCCGAGGTGGTCGAGGCCGAGCTCGAACGAATTGCGCATGTCGTTGCCGATCGCGGCAGCCGGGCCGCTGAACGTCGAGATGAAGCCGATCTTGACGGTCTTCTGCTGCGCCATTGCGGGCCCCGCAAACAGCGCAAGCGCGGCGGTCCCCGCAATCAATGGTCTGATCATCGCGTTTATCCTTCTTTTTCGTCCCGCTTGACGCAGGCGCCTCCCGGCGGAATTGGTCCGAAGGGTAGTTTTAGAAAGCAGCGCCGGTTTGCGCAACAGCACCGGCGGCTGTCATGGTGTCTCAGGCCCGCCAAATACCGTCCGCACTAGGACAACTTTGGGAGCAGCTCGGCGAAAATGTCTGGGCGATAGCCGGCCGCCGTGAACAGGTGGCTGCGCGACTCGTCGATCATCGCCTTGAGGCTCACCATGTCGAGCCCGACCACGCGGCCGCGATATTTGCGCACCCGGCCGCCGATGATGACGGTGTCGATATTGCTGCGCTCGGCCGCCTGCACCACCGTGCCGATGGCGTTGTTCGACGGATAGAGGTTGATGTCGTCGGTGCGGATCACGAGGAGATCGGCTTCCTTGCCCGGCGTCAGCGAGCCGATCTTGTCGTCGAGGCCGGCGCAGTGCGCGCCGCCCATGGTCGCGCAATACAATACGTCGCGCACCATGAGCGGCTTGGGCGGATTTTGGTCGCCGGAGAATTTGCGGTTCTGCGCCACCGCGCGCTGAATGTAGAGCGCGACCCGCATCTCCATGAACATATCGGTCGAGTAGGAGGTTTCGTTATCGACACTGAAGCCCGGCTTGATGCCGTGGTCCCAGGCGTGCTGCAGCGCGCAGACGCCTTCGCCGAGCGCATATTGCGCGTCCGAGCGCGGGCACACATTGATGTTGGCGCCGCTGTCGAGAAAAATTTGCCAGGTGCGCTCCGGCAGCGCCCCGCAATGGTTGAAGGTGTTGTCCGGGCCGACCAGCTTGTCGGCCGCCAGCGGATCGAGCAGCGCCGCCTGCTGCGGACCTTGGAATTCGGTGGTGATGCGAAGCCCGAGCTTGCGCGCCACCGCCCAGTTCTCGCGAATGGGTCCTGAGAACATGCGCAACGTCACCAGCTGGTCCGCCGACGAGAAATATTTCTTTTGCAGCCGCTCAAGATCCTGCGGCCATTGATGATCCCAATCGCCGGCGCCGGGCGGACCCGACGCGTGCACGGCGCGGATGCCGGAATCGAACAGCGCTTCCACCGCGGCATCGGAATGGGCGGCGCTGCGGGAATTGTGGGAATTGTCGATCACGCAGGTGACGCCGGCATCGACGCAGCCCATGGCAGTGAGGTAATTGCCGACATAATGATCTTTGGGCCGATAGAATTTGGCGAACGACAGATGCGTGGCGTTCATGTAGTCCGCCAGCGTCGGCGAATTCGGATTGATGCGGCGCAACTGCGCTTCCCAGGAATGCCGATGGCAATCGACCAGGCCCGGCACGATGATGGTGTCGAGGGCATCGATCACCTGCGCATCCGCGGCATTGATCTCGGGTGAGATCGCGGAAATCTTGGTGCCTTCGATCAACAGATCGCCTTTCACCAGGTCGCCGACCTTGGCATCCATGCTGACGATGGTGCCGCCCTTGAGGAGAATGCGGCTCTTCGGGTCGATGGACTGCTGGCCGTCGAAGCGGCGAACATCGTCTGCCAGCGCGGTACCGGAAAGCCCGTCGGCGGAGGCTGCACCTGCGGCAAGCGCCGCGCCGGCCTTGAGCGCGCTGCGGCGCGATATGCGCATGTCATTCGTCATGGTCGATCCTCCCTTGGTTTTTATTCGCGCGGCGATCATTCCTCCGCGGTCGCCCGCAAATATTCGTTGAGACCCGAACTGATATTAGGAACGAAAAGCTCCTCGACCTTCATGGGCCGGCGCGTGAGCTTTTGCTCATCGAGATGGCGCATCAGCGCGTCCAACGTCGGCCGGCTGCCTTCGATCGAATAATCCCAGATTTGCGGCCCAAAAATCTTGCGCGTCGCCTCCACCTCGTCGATCACCCACGGCAGGCTGACGGTCAGCGCGTCGGTGTCGTACATCCAGTGATAGGCGATGTCGCGCGCCCGGCAGAAGGCGCGATAGAAGCTGATCGCCAGCCAGGGGTTTTGCTCGTAAAGTTTCGTCTTCAGCACGAAGGTGTGCATGATCGGGAAAATGCGCGTGCGTTCGTAATAGTCGCGCTCGACCTTGCGCGGCTCCGCAAACAGGCGCCGCACGGTGGTGCCCAGCGTTTTCGGAATCATCACCGAAGCGAGCGCGTCGATCTCGCCGCGCTCCAGCATGTCCTCGAGCGTGGTCCCAAGCGACATGAATTCGACGCGGATGCCGTCCGGCGGCTTGATGGTGCGCACTGGCCGGCCGATCACCCAGGTGACGTCTTCGGGCCGCACGCCGTAGTCGTTCATCAAGAAGCCGCGCACCCAGACGGCAGCCGTCATCTGGTAGTCGCCAACGCCGATGCGCTTACCCTTGAGGTCCTGCGGCTTTTCGATCTTGGAATCGGCGCGCAGATAGACCGCCGAATGGCGGAACACCCGCGACGGAAACACCGGTATGGCGATGAACCGTGTGTCGCCCTCCGAGCGCAGGATGGTGTAGGACGACAGCGACATTTCCGAGACATCGAATTCTTCGTGATTGAGCATGCGCCAGAACGTCTCGCCCGGCCGCAGCGGAATGAAGGTCAAGTCGACGCCTTCGGGCTCGACGCGGCCGTCGATCAGCGGCTGGGTGCGGTCGTAGCGGCCGCAGGCGAGAGTGAGTTTCAGTTTTTTCATGAATGGCTTTCGAGATTGCCGCGCTGCGGTGCCGTTACTTTTCCCCTCCCCCTTGTGGGGAGGGGGAGGGGTAGGGGTGGGGGTCGAGAGGTAATGCAAAAGCGTCGACGAATGCGAGTCACCTCCCGACCCCCCACCCAACCCTCCCCCACAAGGGGGGAGGGCTACTAGAGGATGATGCTTGGATTGCGGATGCTCTGGTCGCAATTGATCAGGTTGACTTGCTTGGCCTCGATCCGCCAGCCAGAGGCACCGCGCACGACGCGATGGCCGGCCCAGCCGGTGAGCACTCTGGTTTCATCGCCCCAGAATTCGCTGATCAAAAAGTTCGAGCGCACCATGCGCGTGTCGTCGCGCGCGGTGGCAAAAATTTCGACATTGGTGACGAGGCGCACCGTGCGCGACGCCGGCGCCTGGGACCAGGCGAATCCGGTGCGCATGCGGTAGATGCGATCCTCGAGCCGGCGGCGGTCGTCGAACATCACCGAAATCTCGCGCCGCGGATCGCCGGCGCCTGGCGTCGACGGTACCCAGTAGATGCACTCGGCCGCGTACATGGCGAGCCAATCGTCGTAGCGCAGCTGGTCGAGGAGGCGCGCTTCGCGTTCGATGAGCCGGCGGAATTCATCGCGCACGCCGACGTCGGTGACGGCACGCGCATCGTCCTGCCAGTTCGAGAAATTTTCCATCAGCGCGAGATAGAGCGCGTCGTTGACGTAATGCGATGTGCGCGACGGATCGGTTTTCGTGGCCGGTGCGTTCATGTCATGGCTCACGCTGGATGGCGAGGTTGGGGCGCGCTTTCATCAGCCGCTTCCACTCCTTGAAATGCTCGCGCATGAAAGCCTCGTCGGTCGCCGGCGCGGTGATCGAGCCGTCGTCGTGGGTTTTGATGCGATCGGGAATGCCAAAACCGCGGTTCATGTAGACCCACTCGTCTTCCGGCGCCATCAGGCCGCGCTGGATCTGCTCGAAATTGGCGATGTCGTCGACCTCGCCGAAATTCGGAAATCCCTCCTGGGTGCGCATGCGCAGCGCGTTGATGTCGGTGACGGCGTCGGCGGGCACCGAACCGTCGTCGACGATCATGGTGCCGTACCAGATGGCGTTGGTTTCCTCGACGCCGACCGGTTCGAACACCTGGATGTGGTTGCCGAGCAGCGAAAAATTCGGAAACACGTTGATATTGACCGGCTCCGAGCCGGCGAGGTCGAGCAGCGCGAAGGCGCGGTCGCCGTAGCGTTTGATGAATTCGGCCTCGTAATGCTCCATGCCGGGATGCGCGCTTTCCAGCGCCCACAGGCCGCCCGGGCGTTTTTCCAGATTGGGCCGCTTGTCCTTGAAGTGATTGCCGTGGCCGGTATAGCGCATGTACATCGGCTGGGTGTCGGGCGAGTTGCGATAATAGGCCATGCCCTTGGCGTTCTCGCCGGCAAAGCGGTTCTCGGTTTCCAACAACGAGCGGTGCGAATAGGCGACGTGATAACCGTCGCACGAATTGTCGTAGGCGAGCTTCCAGTTGCCCTTGTATCGGAAGCGGTTGGCTTCGCAGACCACGACCTTGCCGCCGGGATTGCGGTCGAGCCACTCGTCGATGATCTTTACGATCGGTCCGAGATGCTCGGTGAGCGGCAGCGCGTCCATGTTCAGTGTGGCGAAGATGAAGCCGCGATAGGATTCGACCCGCGGCACCTGCGCGACGTTGTATTTCGGATCGCGCATATCTTCGGCATAGCCTTCCGGCCACGGCACGCCGCGCAGTTTTCCGGTGTTGAGGAAATTCCAGCCGTGATACGGGCACTGGAACGATTTTGTGTTGCCCTTATCCCAGCGGCACAGCGTGGTGCCGCGATGGGTGCAGCGATTGTACAGCGCGCGGATTTTGCCGTTGGCGTCGCGCACGATGATCAGCGGGCGGAGACCCAAGCGCCGGGTGATGAAGTCGTTGTCGTTCGGGATTTCGCTTTCGTGGGCCAGATAGGTCCAGGTGCCGCCGAAGATGTTGGTCATCTCGGCTTCGAAAATCGCCGGGTCGGTGTAGATCAGCCGATGGGCGCGGTCTTCTTGGACCAGATGATCCCAATCGTACAACGCAGTGCCGCCGAGACGCGTCGGCGGCGCGTTGATCTTCTCCAGAGCTGTCATGACGCGCTCCTTATTTTCTTTCTCCTCCCCCTTGTGGGGAGGGCAGGGGTGGGGGTCGAGAGGTTTCGCGCAAATGTCGACGCCGTGCTCTTACCTCTCGACCCCCACCCAACCCTCCCCCACAAGGGGGGAGGGCTAATTAGAAAAAATCGAAATACTCGTTCTGCTCCCAGGTGCTTGGCTCGTCGCTTTGCGCCACTTCACCGCTTTCTTCCAATGCGCGCTGGTAGCGCCCGGCTTCGGTGCGCTTGAGCTTGATGAAGTAGTCGATGAAGGTATCGCCGAGCTCGCGCCGGAACAACGGCTCCTTTTCCAGCGCGTCGAGCGCTTCGGGCAGGTTTTTGGGCAGCATCGGCCGCTCGGCGGCGTAAGGCTCGTCGGTTGCCGGCGGCGGCTGCAGTTCGGCCTCCATGCCGGCGAGCCCGGCGACGACTTGCGACAGGATATAGAGATACGGATTGGCCGCGGGCTCGCCCATGCGGTTCTCAAATCGCGTCGCCGGATCGTCCGCGCCGCCGAGCACGCGGATCATGGCGCCGCGGTGGTCGTAAGCCCAGGCGGCGCGGTCGGGCGCCAGCGAGTTCGGCTTGAAACGGCGATAGCCGTTGACGGTGGGCGTGGCGAACACCGCGCTCGGCGCCGCGTATTGCAGAAGACCGGCGAGATACGACAGGCCCAGTGGCGACAACAGTTCGCCGGATTTTTTCGGCATCAACAGATTGACGCCGTTCGTCGCATCGACCAGCGACTGATGCAGGTGCCAGCCGCTCGGACAATAGCCCTTGAACGCCGGGCGGGCCATGAAGGTGGCGAAATAGCCAAGCCGCCGGCACACCTGCCGCGTCGCGGTGCGAAACAGCAGCACATTGTCGGCGGCGTCCAGCGCGGCACGAGGCGCAAACGTGCACTCGACTTGTCCGGGACCCCATTCGTTTTCGACGGAACGCAGCCCAAATCCGAGCGCCTCATAGGCATCGCCGAGCGCATCGAACACCGGCTGCATCAAATCCATGTTGGATTCGGAATGGTAGTGATAGCCGGGTTCTGCCGGCCAGGTTTTGATCGGACGGCCGCGGATGCCGGGCGCGCCGATATTATCCTCGGTCAAATGCTCCTCGGCGACGCGAAACAAATACCACTCGATCTCCGCGCCGATGACGCTGCCGCAGCCGCGGCCGGCGAGCTTGTGCAGCGCCTTGCGCAACAGCTGGCGCGGGGCGAAATGAAACGGCGTGCCGTCGTTGAAATATTCGTCGACCAGAATCCAGCCGACGCCGGGCGCCCACGGCAAGGTGCGGAAGGTCTTCGGCTCGGCAACGACGGTGAGATTGGGCGAGCCGGTCATTTCGGCAAGCCCCATGCCGCCGCCGCGGGTGAACGAGGCAAAGACCCGGCCGCCGGTGGAATCGAGCGTCGTGGTGGCGACGCCGACGTTGTAGCCTGAGGTCAACGCCGACAGGAATGCCGGAACCGTCAGCGTTTTTGCCCGCACATAGCCATGGGTGTCGCTCCAGGCGAGCCGGACGTAGCGCAGTTTTTCCGCCTCGACCCGGCGCTTGATGTCGGCGGCGAGCCGGCGCTCTTCGTCGCCCCACAGGCCGTGCTTTTCGATGAAGGTCGGCGGCTTATTCATGTCCGGTGCCGAAACCATGGGAACCTATAGTTTGCCGGTTTGATCGGCGAAAGACAGTCCCCATATACGGGCCATGACGAAGCCTCTGGTTGTCACCATCCCGCACCGGCTCGGCCAGGACGAAGCGGTCCGCCGCCTGAAATCCGGCGTGCGCAGCGCCCAGGAAAAATTCGGCCAGTTCTTCACTCTCCAGGAAGAAACCTGGACCGACAACCGCCTGCAGTTCCGCGTCACGGCGCTGGCGCAGACGGCGAGCGGCACCATCGACGTCCTCGACGACCACGTGCGCCTCGAGGTCGTGCTGCCTTGGCTCCTGGCCAAGGTCGCCGCAACCATCCAGCCGCTGATCCGCAAGGAAGGCACGCTGATGCTGGAGAAGAAGTAAGCCGCGGCGCGTCAAAGTTTCTCAGCAAGAAAGCGCAGCAGCCGCGGCGCCAAAAAGCCGGAATAGCTGGTCGGCTCCTCGATCGGATCGTTCATCCAATAATGCGGCGCGCCCTGCACGATGTAGGGCCGCACGAAAAAGCCGGCCTGCTTGAGCGCCAGCGTGAACGGCTCGGTATGCTGCTTGGGATCGACCAGGTCGTCGTGGGTGCCGGTGACCAACAGAACGCCGATCTTGTTGTTGGCAAAGGTCGCGTAGCTGGTCGACGTGGCGTCGAAATACAGCTGGCGGTTTTCCATCGGCGAAGCGCCGAGGAACTTTTGGATATTGTTATCGACGCCGCCCTGGATCTGATAGGTCGTCCACATCGCCACCATGTCGTAGACGCCATAGACGCCGACTAGCGCCTTCACCTCCGTGGAGACGGAGGCAAACGGGTCCTGCGGATAGCCACCAATGAATTTTTTGCCGCTGAGCGCCGCCAGCGACGCGAGATGGCCGCCGGCCGACGCGCCGAGAAGGCCGATGCGCTGCGGATCGATGCCGAATTCGCCGGCCTTGCCGCGCACGAATTGCACGCCGGCGAGCACGTCTTGCACGGCATGCGGGAATGTCTTGCCCTTGGTGGCAAGCCGATAGCTGATGGCGAACACCGCATAGCCGCGCGCCGCCAGATACGGCCCCCAAAACTGGTACGCGGCGCGCACGCCCTGGACCCAGCCGCCGCCATGCACGGCGACCAGCGCCGGCGCCGCTTTCGTGCCCTTCGGCAGGTAGAGGTCGCCTTGCAATTCGACGCCGTCGTGATTGGCATAGGTGATGCCAAGGTGTGTGGTGACGTTATCTGCGGTCATTGATTGGGCCTCTCCAGTCCTGCGCGTTGCGCTTATCGCGTCTGATCCCGCGTGCGATGTCAATCGGCCGCTCATGCCGGCGGCGCAAGGCAGGCTGCCGGATCGACCGCCGCCTGCGCCATGGCAAAGTGCATTTCGCGTGCTAGAACAATGCGCCAGTATTGAAAAGAGCCGGGCTTTGGGAGGCGGAATGTCTGTGGCGTCATCGCGTGAGGCGCAATCGCTTGTCGTCAATGGCACGCGGATCGATCTGATCGAAAAGGGTTCTGGTCCGCCGCTGCTTTTCCTTCACGCCGAGAACGGCATCGAGCCGGCCGCGGCGGCCATCGAAGAACTCGCCAAGAGCGCGCGCGTCATCGCGCCGACGCATCCAGGCTACGGCCGCTCCGAACTGCCCAAGGGCATGCGCTCGGTCGACGACCTGTCCTATTTCTATCTCGATCTGCTTGACCAACTCGACCTCAAGGACCTCACCGTGGTCGGCGTCGGCTTCGGCGCCTGGATTGCCGCCGAGATCGCGGTGAAGACTACCGCGCGGATGGCGCGCCTGGTGATGGCCAACGCTGTCGGCGTCAAGGTCGGCGACCGCGAGACCCGCGACATCGCAGATATTTTTGCGATCACAGAGCCGGAATATATCGCCATCGCCTATTGCGACCCGGACGTCGGCAAACGCGATTACAAGGCGCTGCCGGACGGCGAGGTGCTTGCCGCCGCGCGGGCGCGCGAGGCGACGGCGCGGTTTGCCTGGAATCCGTATTTCCACAATCCGCGGCTGAAAAGCCGGCTGCACCGTATTCATATTCCGACGCTGTTTCTGTGGGGCACTCACGACCGCATGCTCAGCGAATCTTACGGCCGCGCCTATTGCGGAATGATTGCGGGCGCGCGCTTCGAACCGATCGACCGCGCCGGGCATTTCCCCGATCACGAGCAGCCCAAAATTTTTGCCGAAAAGGTGCTGGCGTTCGCGAAAGCCAAATGACGCCGCAACAGGAATACGCGCTATGAAAGTCTACCAGTTCACCGAGCAGCCCTATTATCCGGCCTGGACCGAGCATTCCGGCTCGCTGCGCGTGAATCTGTTGAACCGCAAATGCGACCCGCACATCGCCGCCGACCTGTTCCATCGCTATTACGACGAGTGGCAGCTGTCGGACGAGCTCGGCCTCGACATCATGCTCAACGAGCATCACCAGACCGCGACCTGCATGTCGTCGACGGTGGTGGTGGGGCTTTCGGTGCTGGCGCGCATCACCAAGAACGCGCGGCTTCTCGTGCTCGGCTATCCAATCGGGCACCGGCCCGATCCGCTACGCGTTGCCGAGGAGCTTTCGACCATCGATGTGATCTCGCGCGGCCGCCTCGATATGGGCTTCATCAAGGGGGTGCCTTACGAGTTTCCCGCCTCCAATCAAAATCCCGTCGGCGTCATGGACCGTTGGTGGGAAGCGCTCGACTTCATCATCAAGGCGATGACCACCCACGACGAGATGTTCAACTGGGAAGGCGAGTATTTCAATTATCGCCAGGTCAATGTCTGGCCGCGGGTGTGGCAGGAGCCGCATCCGCCGATCTGGACCACCACCGGCTCAACCACCCAGGCGCGGCTCCTCGGCGAGCGCGGCTATGTGATGGCGACGCTCGGCTCCGGCTACAACACGCGGCCGCTCTATGACGCCTATCGCCGCGGTTACCTGGCGAAATGGGGCAAGGCGCCCGGGCCCGACCGCTTCGCCTATCTCGGCCTGGTCGGCGTCGCCAAAGACCGCGACGAGGCGCGCCGCCGCGGCGAGCTGGTCGCCGGCTATCTGCGCTCGAGCGGCATCGTGCATCTGCCGTTCCGCAATCCGCCGGGCTTCCTGTCGGCCGAAGACAATGCGCGCATGATGCGCGGCGAGACACCGCCGCGGAGCTACACCAAGGATCGCCGCGTCATCAGCATGCACAGCGCCAGCGCCGAGGATTTGATCGCCGCCGGCATTCTGTTCTGCGGCACGCCCGACGAGGTCTATGAGCAGATCGTCGATTTCTCCGGCTACTGCGGCGGCATGGGCAACCTGTTGATGATGGGCCACGCCGGCTATCTCACCCACGAGCAGACCGTCGACAATCTCAGCCTGTTCGCTCGCGAGGTCTATCCGCGGCTCAAGGCCTGGAAGCAGCCGGATGCCGACGAGGTGGCTGCCCTGGCAGCGGCCGAACAGGTAAAATCAAATCCTGCGGCGAGCGTGCGGGCAGGCGATCTGGTCGACGCCACGATGACCACCAACTGAGCGAGGCAGCGGCGTGCCATGAGAGTCTATCACTTCAGCGAACAGGCCTATCACCCGGCCTGGAACGAGCATTCCGGCACGCTGCGCGTCACGTTTCCCAATAGAAAATGCGATCCGCGCGTCGCCGCCGACCTGTTCCACCGCTATTACGACGAGTGGCAGCTCTGCGACGATCTCGGCCTCGACATCATGCTCAACGAGCATCACCAGACCGCGACCTGCATGTCGTCGTCGGTGGTGATCGGGCTTGCCATCACGGCGCGCGCCACCAAACAGGCACGGCTCCTGGTGCTCGGCTATCCGATCGGGCACCGGCCCGATCCGCTGCGCGCCGCCGAGGAGCTGTCGACCATCGACGTGATCTCGCGCGGCCGGCTCGACGTGGGTTTCATCAAGGGCATCCCCTACGAAATCGCCGCGTCGAACCGCAACCCGACCGAGCTGATGGATCGGTTCTGGGAGGCGCACGATTTCATCATCAAGGCGATGACCACCCACGACGAAGACTTCAACTGGGACGGCGAATTTTTTCAATACAGGCACGTCAATGTGTGGCCGCGGGTGTGGCAGGAGCCGCATCCGCCGGTGTGGTCGACCACCGGCAGCTCGACTCAGGCGCGCGTGCTCGGCGAGCGCGGTTACGTCATGGCGACGCTCGGCACCGGCTACGGCACACGCAAGCTCTACGACGCCTATCGCAAGAGCTACATGGGCAAGCACGGCAAGGCGCCGAGCGCCGATCGCTTCGCCTATCTCGGCTTGGTCGCGGTCTCCCACGACAGGGAGGAAGCGAAGAAGCGCGCTCATCTCATCGCCGGCTATCTGCGCACCAGCCCGATCGTCGCGCTGCCGTTCCGCAATCCGCCCGGCTACATCCCGCCCGAGGACAATGCGCGGATGCTGCGCGGCGAGACGCCGCCGCGCACCTACACCAAGGACGGCCGGGTCATCTCGATGCAATTTGCCAGCGTCGAGGAACTGATGGACGCCGGCGTGCTGTTCTGCGGCACACCTGACGAGGTCTACGAGCAGATCGTCGACTTCTGCGGCAGTTGCGGCGGCATGGGCAACCTCTTGATGATGGGGCAGGGCGGCGAACTCACCCACGCGCAGACGGTCGATAACCTCACGCTGTTCGCCCGCGAGGTTTATCCGCGGCTGAAGGCGTGGAAGCAGCCGGACGCGGAAGCGGCGGCTGCGGCAGTCGCAGCCTAATAGTCCGTCGCCCTTCGAGGCTCGCTTCGCGGCCACCTCAGGATGACGGATCGAGGGTACAAGCTATTGAAATGTCGCGATAATATTTCTTTTGTTCAAAAATTGGGACAAATCTTGATTTTGGGATCAGCCTGGCCCATTGCTGAGCCATGGCAGCACCCGAACCCTTCACATCCGATCCCTTTGTCGTCGGCAAGAGCGCGCCGGCGCCAGAGCCGCGTCCGATCCCGGCCGAGGAGTCGCTGTGCCCGGTCGTGTCCCACGCCTGGGTCAATTCCGAATACAAGCATCTGGTGGTCGAGGCGTCGCCGAAGGCGCTCGCCGTCAATCCGGGGCAGTTCTTCAATCTGTTGTGCCCGTCGCCCGATGTCGGCGAATTGTTCTTCCGCCGCCCGCAGAGCGTCTATCGCATCGACCGCGCGAAGGGCCGCGTCGAGTTTCTCTACAAATGCGTCGGGCGTGGCACGCGCGGGCTGGCGACGCTCAGGCCGGGCGACGAACTCAACATGGTCGGCCCGCTCGGCGTCGGCTTTCATCTCGATCCGGCGTGGCGCCACATCGTCGTGCTTGGCCGCGGCGTCGGCATCGCCACGCTTGGGCCGATCTCGCAGTTGGCGAAGGAGAACGGTGTCGGCGTCACCGCGATCCTCTCCGCACGCGACAAGGATTTCGTCATGGCCGGCGCGCTGTTCGCCGAAGCCGGCGACGTCGTCAGCGTGCTCGACACCGACGGCTCGAGCGCGGTGGAGAACGTCGAGAAAATCCTCGACAGTTTGGTTGAGCAAAAACGCGCCGATGCGTTCTTCACTTGCGGCGCGAACCGGCTGTTTCAACTGATGAAACGCGTCGGCAAGGCGCACAATATTCCGGGGCAGGTGGCGATGGAGCAGGTGATGGCGTGCGGGCTCGGCCCCTGCTACGTCTGTGTCCGCACTTTCGAAGTGAACGGCAAGAAGGAACTGCGCCGGGTCTGCATCGAAGGGCCGGTGTTCGACATGCAGGAGGCAGTCGGATGGTAGACATGAGCGTCAAGATCGGTTCGGTGACGCTGAAGAATCCGATCATGCCGGGCTCCGGCTGCTTCTCCACCGATCTCGCCCAGGTCATGGACATCAATCGCCTCGGCGCCATGGTGGCGAAAACCGTGTCGCGCGAATACCGCGCCGGCAATCCGCCGCCGCGCGCCGCCGAGGTCGAAGGCGGCATGATCAATTCGATCGGGCTGCCGACCAAGGGCATCGATTATTTCTTCGAGCATCAGGTGCCGGACTATCGGCGCTTCACGCCGCCGCTGGTCGGCTCGATCTCGGCGACCACGATCGAGGATTTCGAAGCCATGGCGCGCGACGTGGCGCAGGGCGACATCGACGTGCTCGAGGTGAATATCTCCTGCCCGACGCGCGATCCCAAGGGCGGCAATTTTGCGCTGCACGCCGAGCACACTTACGACGTGATCAAGCTCATTCGCGCCACCACCGACAAGCCGGTCTGGGTGAAACTGTCGCCCAATGCCGGCGACATCGTCACTGTGGCGCAAGCGGCCGAGCGCGCCGGCGCCAATGCGCTGGTGGTTTCGAACACCATTTTGGGCCTCAAGATCAACACCGACACGTTCCGC